>JBFJXW010000150.1:0-9638 GCA_041622895.1 Desulfobulbus sp.
AACGACACCGGGACCGACAAACGCTACTTCAACGGCAAGATCGGCAAGATAACAGCGATATTTGAGGATATGATCGAGGTTCAATGCCCCGACGAACCCGGCACCATCGAAGTCGGCCAGGCTACCTGGGAAAACATCGAATACACCGTCAACCAGGAAACCGCTGAAATATCACAGAAGATCATCGGCACCTTCAAGCAGTACCCGCTCAAACCGGCCTGGGCCATCACCATCCACAAGAGCCAGGGACTGACCTTTGACAAGGCCATTATCGACGCCCAGGCAGCCTTTGCCCCCGGCCAGGTGTACGTGGCCCTGAGCCGCTGCCGAACGTTTGAAGGCATGGTGCTCAGTTCGCCGCTGATGCCGTCGTCCGTGAAAAGCGATGCAACGGTGCAGCGGTTTATGGCCGAGGCCTGCGCACAGGTCCCCACAGCTGAAAAACTGGCCTTGGAAAAGGGCCGCTACCAACGGATTCTGCTGCTCGAATGTTTTGATTTCCAGTCGCTGCAGCGGCACCTTGGCCGCCTCACCGGATTGCTCCGCGGCAATGCCAGCATCATTCAGGTGCAGGCCGGTGCGGATATCGGCGAGGTCCAGCAGCAGACCGTGGAGGCCATCTGTACGGTGGGCGAGAATTTCAAACGGCAGCTGCAGTCGCTGTTCACCGAAAGTGCCATGCCCGCTGACGACCCGGTCATCCTCGAACGGCTGACCAAGGCCTCCGCCTATTTCAGTGGAAAATTCGACACCATCCTGGTCCCTTTTCTCGACACGCTGGTGGTGGATGCGGACAACAAGGAGATCCTCAAACGCATCACCGAGGCGATCAAGAAGCTGCGGGAAGAAACAGCGGTCAAGCGTGCAGCAGTGCAGTCCTGTGCCGATGGTTTCTCGCCGTCCCATTACCTTCGGGCCATCTCGGCTGCGGCCATCAAAGCCGACCAACAACCCCGCAAACCGGCCAGCGTCACCTACAGCGAGGCGGATGTCGGCCATCCGGAACTGTTCCAGCGCCTGCGGGAATGGCGCAACGACAAGGCGCACGCCGACGGCCTGCCCCATTTTCAGGTGCTGCATCAAAAAACCCTGGTGCAGATTGCGGTGCATCTGCCCGACAGTCTGGCCGCGCTGCAAACGATCAAAGGCATCGGCAAGCGGTTGACTGAAAAATACGGTGAGGAACTGGTGGCCCTGGTAGTCGACTACCGGCAGCAACACGGCATCGAAACCGTCACTTTGCCCCAGCCCTCCCTGCCCGTTGGTCCACTCGGAGAGCGAAAGGCGCCATCGGGTAAAAAGGAAGACAGCAAGAAGTTCAGCCTGGAGTTAGCGGAACAAGGCCTGAGCATCGCGCAGATCGCCGAACAACGCGGACTGACCGTACAAACCATCGAAGGCCACCTGGCCTTTTGGGTGAAAAAGGGCGACCTGGCCCTCAACGGATTGGTTGCTGCGGACAAGCAGCGCGATATCGAAGAAAAAATTGCCGAAATGCCGCAGACCTCGCTGAAAGCTCTGAAAATTGCTCTCGGTGATGCCTATTCCTACGGCGAAATCAATCTGGTGCTGGCCCACCTGCAGCACAGCGCAACCCCCTGATCAGCGGCTCTCCCCCCGTTGCATCGCCCCCCTCCCCCTGCCGGTGCCGTGGTCCGCAACCCACGACGGCTCCGCGGTCCTTACCACACGGTACCTTCCCGAAAAAACAGTGAAAAGACCTTGACCTCCCCCCCGCATTTTCTTAAAGATTAAAAATATCAACAGATCTTTCACACCCTCTTGCACGGCGCGCAGAACACCTGAGCAAAAGACCGAGTCACCCATCCCCGCAACCAAGGAGGACACCATGACCAACAAGGCACTTTGCATCGGTATCAACGACTATCCGGGTACGTCCAATGACCTGTCGGGCTGCGTCAATGACGCCCGCGACTGGTCCAACGAACTGACCGGGCGGGGATTCAGCGTCCGCCTGATGCTCGACAAGGAGGCCACCCGTGCCGCCATGGTCGAGGCTATCAGCAGCCTGATCACCACCGCCGTCAAAGGCGACACCCTCATTATCACCTACTCCGGCCACGGCACCTGGGTTCCGGACAGCAGCGGCGACGAGCCGGACGGACGCGACGAGGCACTCTGCCCCTATGATCTGGCCACCGCCGGCGCGCTGCTTGACGACGATATCCACGCCCTGTTCGCAGAGCGCTCCGCCGGGGTGCGCATCGTACTCATTTCCGACAGCTGCCATTCAGGTTCCGTCACCCGCGGCCAGGAAGAAGATATCGATCCCGGCATGCCCAGAATCCGCTTCATGCCGCCCGAAGCCTGGATGCCCGGGGATCAGCTGCCTCCGGCCCGGCTCAGCAGCACCATCCCCCGCGCCGGATTTACCCGTGCCGGCGGCGACCTGCTGCTGGCCGGCTGCCAGGACACGGAATACAGCTGGGACACCAGCTTCCGTGGCCGTCCGAACGGCGCCTTCACCTACTACGCCCTGAAAACCCTGCACGAAACCAAGCCGAAAAATTACGAGGCCTGGTTCAACGCCATCCGCACCTATTTGCCCTCGACGCGCCTGCCGCAATCGCCCCAGATCTTCGGCACCCGCACTGCCCGGCGCTTCAAGGTGTTTGAATAGCCGCAACCACGGAGCCCGGCCATGCACGCTGCGGCCGCACCTGAAACAGCACCCTGCACACCTGACTCCTGGTCACAGGCAACGACTGGCTGGGTCAGGTGCGGGAGTGTCTTGGACGGGCTTCCGCCTGGATGCACGTCCTAGCCGTTCGGGTATACGGCGGATCACGTAGTGGCCAATCCCAGTTTTTGGAAACACTGATTCAGGTTGTTTGTACGTTGTAAGGAATACCAACTCAAGGAGGGCACCATGAGCACCCCTGAAACCACCATCACCCTGCAGATCGACGGCTCTACAGCCCAAGCGGAAACCGTGGCCGGATGGAACGCGGAGGTCTTTGTTCTTGATGGAGCGGCCCGCGGCAGGGAAACCGCCCTGCCCCACATCGATCTCCCGGCTGACGCGGTCCTGGAGTTGGAACTGGCCAACGGCACCCGCATCCTGGTGGCAGCCGACGAGGCCCAACGCTACCTGGGCTCTGCGGTCGGCCGAGGTGACGATCTGCCGGAGGTGATCCGTGTCGGCCAGGCCCTGCGTCTCTCCGGACCCCGCCTGCCTGCCGGGGTCTCGCGCGAGGGGCTCGGCGCCTGGATTCTCAAGGGGCTGCGCGTCTTTCGCCAGGGTCCGGCGGGCATGACCGCCCTGATAGCAGCGGGCAGTTTTCAGGACGCCCAACTGGAACATCGCAACGGCCTGTATCGCTGCGCCACCGAGCGGTGGGAGCTGAGCGCGGTGGACAAACTGCCTGCCGCGGCCGAGCCGACCCTGGTGTTCCTCCACGGCACCGCCTCGTCCTCTGCAGGCAGTTTCGGCGCACTCTGGGAGAACACGACCTACCGCGAGCAACTGGTTACGACCTATAATGCGCGCATCTATGCCTTTGAGCACCGCAGTATGACCGAAAGCCCCATAACCAATGCTCTTGATCTGGTCAAAACCCTGCCCAAGGATGCGCGGCTCCATCTGGTCAGCCATTCCCGCGGCGGCATGATCGGGGAATTGCTGGCCCGAGCCAACCGCATCGACCAGGAGCCGTTCACCAAAAGCGAAATCGATCGTTTTCTCCAGCACGCCCGGCACATCGACCGCAAAGGTTTCGACGCGTTTGCCGACCAGCTGCACGAACTCAACCAGGAACTGCGCAGCCGCACCATCCGGGTGGAGCGTTTTGTCCGTGTGGCCTGCCCGGCACGCGGCACCACACTGCTCGCCGGAAAGCTGGACCGCTGGGCCAGCGTGCTTTTCAACCTGATGGGCAAGGGGTTGGACCTGGGCACCAAAGCCCTGCCCGCTCTCGCGCCGGTAGCCAAGGGGTACGACCTGCTGCAGAATTTTGTCTTGGCCGTGGTCCGGGAGCGTAAAGATGCCCAGATTCTGCCCGGCCTGGAAGCCATGATGCCTGACTCGCCGCTGGTGGCCCTGCTCAACGCACCGGATGTACAAATCAATCCCCCTTTGCACATCCTGGCCGGTGATTTCAAGGGCGATGGTCTGCTCCCCTGGCTGGGCGACTGCCTGTCCGAGGTCTACTACGGCAGCGAAACCGATCTGGTGGTCAATACGCCTTCGATGAGCGGCGGTGCGCCACGAGTGCAAGGCATCCGGCAAAAGCCCCTGTCCGGTCCCCAGGTGCACCATCTCAATTATTTTAAACGTGAGGAGAGTGCCAACGCCCTGCTCAAAGCCCTCAAGGGCGACGACAGTGAGTTCACCCTGCTGGACGGGCCGTCGCAAGCGGTCATCAGCCGTGGCGGCCGTGAAGTCAAACGCAAGGACAATGCCCCTATCGTCTTCCTCCTGCCCGGCATCATGGGCAGCCACATCCAGGTGGGCACCAACCGTATCTGGTTTGAACCGTTCAGTATGTGCACCGGCGGCATAAAGAATTTAAAGATCAATGCCCAGGGGAAAATCAGTGCGGACGGATGGATGGACCGCAATTACGAAAAGTTGGCTCGCTATCTGGCCGACACCCACGAGGTGCGGCCCTTTGCCTATGACTGGCGGCTGTCCATTGTTGATGCAGCCAGGCAATTCGGTAAGGAGCTGGATCGGGCCATGACAGATGCGAAAGAACGGGGCAAACCGGTGCGCATTGTTGCCCACTCCATGGGGGGCCTGGTCGCCCGGCTGGCAATGAAAGATCGCTGGACGGCCTTCAAAGCGCTGCCCGGCAGCCGCCTGCTGCAGTTGGGCACGCCCAACAGGGGCTCGCATTCCATTGCAGCGGTGCTGATTGCCCGCGACGACTTTGTGCAGACCATCGAGCGTTGGTTTGATTGGCGGCACAACATGCGCGAATTTCTCGATATTGTGAGTGAATTTCCCGGCGTGCTCGAGCTGCTGCCCTGGCCGGATCAAACCGGCCTGGCCATCGATGGTGTCGATTATTTTGACGAGCAGACCTGGAAAACCTGGCACGCGCAGGATACGGATCCGCGAAAGGAAACATCCTGGGGACCGCCAAGGCAGGCGCCGCTGACTGCGGCACGCGCCGCCATCGATACCCTGCGCAAAGCCGACCTGGAACCGGAATGCACCCTCTATGTTGCCGGCCATGCGCCGACGCCCATTGAGGTGCGCTCTAAAAACGGTCAGATAGAGATCGGCTGGATTGACGAGGGCGATGGCCGGGTCCCCTGGAAGACCGGCATTCCGGCAGGAGTACCGGTGTGGTACGCGGACGCTGTGCACGGTGACCTGGCTGGCCATGAACAGGCCTTCGAAGCCTACCGGGAACTCATTGAAAACGGTACAACACGCCTGCTCTCGCACACCCCTGCCGGGGCGCGTGGCGATACTGTGCCGGTTTTCCGGACCCGCAGCCTCACCTCCAATGTCCTGTATCCCAGCGCCGACGAGGTATTGGCCGCCGCCACCGGTGGCGCCCGACCGGGCCGTCGCCCGAGAGCCGAGGGTGAGGCACCGGCAATCATTGAGGTTATCCACGGCAGTTTGGCCAGCGCCGAGTCACCGATCCTGATCGGTTCCTATGCCGGCGACACCCTGCGCGGCAGTGCCAAATTCCTCAACGACCGATTATGCGGGCGCCTGGAACGCGCGTACACTATTGGGCGCTACCCCTGCCGAACAGTGGACGCCATGGTCTTCCGTCAGGCCGACCCGGCAAACAAACCGGCGGGTGCCATTGTTGTCGGGCTTGGCCCGGTAGGTGATCTGCTGCCAGGTACCCTGACCCAGGCCTTGAGCCACGGCCTGCTGGAGTACGCCCGCATCTGCGAACAGCAGTCTGATGCCGAGCCGTGCCGACCGGAACGGTTGGACGTCTCCGCACTGCTGGTGGGTACCGGCTTCACCGGACTCACGGTGGAGGCTGGCACACGATGTCTTCTGGATGCCCTGCGACGTACCAATCGAACCTTACGGCAAGCGAATTTGAAGACGCGTATCGGCCGCATAACTGTTTTCGAAGAAATGGAGAGTCGGGCCATCATCGCAGTGCAAACACTGCGCGATCTGATTACCGAATCACGTTTTTCCGGAGTCGCTACCTTTGACGGCCGCCTGCGCGATGGCCAGGGCGGCTATTGCGGTCGTAGTTTTTCCGGCGTGGGGCAGCCGGGCCTGTACCGCGTCCATGTCGCCGCAGAAGGCGGCGCGCTGCGCTTTACAGTGGTCACGGATCGAGCCCGCAACGTGGTCAGTGCTGAGCCGAACCAGCGCCAGGCTGTGGACGGCCTGATCCGATCTGCCACCAGAAGCACCAACGATCAGCCCGGTCTGTCGCGGGCCCTGTTCGAGTTGCTCGTGCCCAACAGCATGAAAGAAATAGTGGCCGACCTGCGGACCCTGATGCTGTCGGTTGATCCTGAGGCGGCTACGTACCCCTGGGAACTGATGCGCGACACCGACCAGATGGGCGAACCACCTCTGGCGGCACGCGTCGAACTGATACGCCAGCTGGCCTCGACCCACGGACGCGGGCGGGTGCAATCGGTTCAGAATAAACGCGTGTTCATCGTCGGCGACACCCAATCCGGCATGATCGAGCTTCCTGGCGCGCGTGCAGAAGCCAAGGCCGTTGCCGACTGCTTCGACGCGAACAGCTATGAGGTTGACGACCATTACGGCGCCGGCGCGATTGAGGTGTTCGATGCACTGTTCAACGGGCATTACCAGGCCATACATCTGGCCGGTCATGGTGTGGTCAAGGACAAGAAAACAGGTCTCACCGGCATGGTTCTCGGCCCTGAAACCTTTCTCACTTCGGCCCAGATCAGTAAACTGCGGAGGGTGCCCGAATTCGTTTTCATCAACTGCTGCCACCTGGGGAGCATGGAAAAGGATGCGGAAACCCGTTGGGGGCAGTTGGCAGCCAACCTGGCCACCGAGTTTATCGAGATGGGCTGCAAGGCCGTCATTGCCGCCGGCTGGGCAGTCGACGACCTGGCCGCCTCCACCTTTGCCCGCACCTTCTATGAGCGCATGTTCTCGGGTAAACGTTTTGCTGAGGCCATCCGTATCGCTCGGGCCGAAACCCACCGGCTCCACCCGAGCACCAACACCTGGGGAGCCTTCCAGGCCTATGGCGACGACAGGTATCGTTTTCCCGATGTCGGCGCGGAAGACAGGGTTGCACAGGAATACGTTCACCCCAGCCACCTCCTTGCCGATCTCAATATGCTGAACGCCCGCCTCAAGGATGCGACCAAGACCGAGAAAAAGGAATATTACCGCGCAAAGATCACGGCCATCGAAGATGCCGCCCGCGGCACCGATTTCCAGCATGCCGGTGTTCGGGAAGGACTGGCCATGGCCTGGGCGGAACTGGACGACAGGAAGCGCGCCATCGGGCACTACCGGGCCGCTTTGGTCTTTGAAGATGCGGGATTGAGCCTGCATGCCCTGGAACAGCTGGCCAACCTGGAGATCCGGCAAGGCGCCAAATTGCTTGAATCCAAGAGTGCAGATGAGCAGAAAAGTGGCGATGCGTACCTGCAGGCCGGCCGGGATCGGCTCGATCTGCTCAATAAAATCGGACCGACCATTGAACGGCTTTCACTGCTGGGTTCCTACTGGAAACGTCGGACCCAGTCCGTTCTCGCTCAATGCGAAGAGGACGATCTCCTCGATGTCACGCCGTATATCACCGAGTGGCTGACAAAGATGGAACATGCCTATTGGCAGGCTGCCGAACTGTCCTATACGAAAACCGGCAGTTGGGATTATTACCCCCTGCTCAATGCCCTTGAAGGTGCCATCCTCAGCGCCTCCTGGGGTGACCGAGGACCGCTGGACCAACACACGGGACACCTGCCGGACCTGCTGGCAGCCGCCGCTGAAAACGGGCGCCGCCGCTTTGCCGACAAACGCGAATTCTTTCACGCCCTGGCCGAAGTTGAGGTGGAGCGCGTCAACGCCTGGTGGGCCTGTTACGATGCACAACACACCCAGGAAAACATCACCGATCCAACCGTGCTGCATCAATTGATTGCCCGCTACTGCGACCTGTTCCGGCGGATGGGCAGTACTGGTGAACACGACTCGGTCATCAATCAGCTGCACTTCGTTGTCGCCCTGCTGCCCGCAGACAAACAAAGTACCGAAGTAAAAGAGGCCTTGCTGCGGTTGATCGAAGGCATCAAAAAGGCATGACCATGAATACCACCATAAACGACGCAGGGGATCGGCTTTTCATCGAAAACGGCGACCACATCCCCAAAAATTGGGGTGTTCCGCGGGCAGCAGTGCGCAAAACCACCATTACCATCCGTGAACCCCGAGGCCGCGAGACCTTTGTTACGTCCTGGGGCACGCTCACCGCCACCCCTGGTCGGGATTGGGTGATCGTGCAGGAGTCGGGCGAGGAGTATCCCATCAAGAAGGAAATCTTTGCCGCAACCTACGAAGAGATGGAGCCAGGACACTATCGCAAGTACGCACGCAGCCGGCTGGTGCAGGTACCGGAGCGGGTGATTGCCGTGCTGGCGACGAAAGAGGGGCTTGTCGAGGTGCGTCATCCCGACTATGTCGTCATTGGCGTGGAGAACGAAGTCTACGCCAACGCGGAGGCATGGGTACGAGCGAATCTGGAGTTCCTGCCGGCCGACGATCCTCCGGCAGACAGCACCCCGTAACGAACAAGGAGCCATGAGTGAAACATCCCGACAGA
The DNA here is from genome assembly GCA_041622895.1 of Desulfobulbus sp. GTDB lineage: Bacteria > Desulfobacterota > Desulfobulbia > Desulfobulbales > Desulfobulbaceae > Desulfobulbus. The sequence continues at coordinate 8,775 of JBFJXW010000150.1, forward strand.
AACACGGTTGCCCGGCTCGACCACCTGCCCAACATCGGCAAGGCTATGGCTGCCAATCTGCTGCTGATCGGCATCGAACGGCCCCAGGATCTGATCGGTAAAAATCCGCTGACCCTCTACCGTGTCCTGGAGGAACGAACCGGCAGCCGGCCGGATCCCTGTGTGCTCGACACCTTTATGGCCGTGGTCGATTTTATGGAGGGCGGCGAGGCCCGGCCCTGGTGGCTCTTTACCGCCGAGCGCAAACGGCGCTACGCGCAGGCGCTCTCCATCCACCAATGAGATGCACAACGATGCAGAGAAGACGCCGCTGCCCTCTGTTCTGAGCACGAAAACCAACGAAGGCGTGCCCACCGATACGCAACAGGCACTGATCCCGGGCGACGCTGCCTCCCGGAAACGCAAACAATATCCAGGTGGCGGCAACGCAGGGCTACAGCAGCGAACCTCGGAACAGATAGGCAGTGAGGGCGGTGCCCAGGGCAGCGACAACCAGATTGATCACAACACCGAGATGCACCAGGTAGCCAGTTGGAATTTCGGCGGAGGAGAGGGTTCGCAGCACTGTCCGGTATTGGAGAACCGCCACAGCAGAAGCCAGCGAACCGAGAATAATAAAAGAAAGGCCGATCCAGAACGAGAGCCCCCGCTGTAGGCTTTCACTGTGCCGGGGCAGCAGGGTGTTGATGAACAGGCCGAACCGTTCGACCACGAAACCAAACGCCATCAGGGTCAGCGAGGTTCGCGTCCATGCCAGCAGCGTTCGTTCCGCTGCAAAAAAACTCGAGGATCGTTGAGATCAGACATCGTGCTCCCCCCTCTGGTTGCAACGCGAGGGCTCCGTGCATTGAGATTGGATTTTCC
>JBFJXW010000151.1:0-9584 GCA_041622895.1 Desulfobulbus sp.
ATGTGCGAATCCTACCCCAGGGCGGGGCCTGTTGTCCAGCCAAACCATTGAAGAATGTGAGGAGTAAAAGATGATCCGTGCTGTGTTGTATTATCTGTTTCTGTTGGCGGTGCTGACCGTCTATGGCGGTCAGGTCTGACCCTTTGTAGAATCGCTTCCGGTCTGGAAGTTTTTCACCATCCTGAGCGCTCATCTGGCTGCAGCGTTTGTACTGCGCCAAGTGCTGTTGGGTGTTTTGATCCGTTCCTGTCCTGTACCGCGCCAGTCGACTCGTCTGTTTTTCTTGGATTATGCCCTGTTTGCTGGTTCGGGCGTCGGCGTCGGCTTTTTCAATTCACTCATCCTTGGTTTTCCGCTGGTCAGCAGTCTTGAGATCGCTTTCGGATTTGTTACGGTGGGGCTACTTCCTGCTCTGGATCTCAGTCTGGAATGGGAATACAGGCGTATCCGGCAGGCATCTGGCCATGGGCACGATCAGTACATTCCGCAGTCGTTTTTTCCACAGACCCGTAAATTTGCGTTTTTGGCCTGCGGAATCATTGTTTTCGTGACCATTGTCCTACTAGCACTCATGTGGCGGGACATTGCCTGGCTCACCGACCAAAGCCAAAGCGCCGTCGCTCTTTCCGAGTTGTTGCGAGCCATCATTTGGGAAGTCCTCTTTGTCATGGGCATATTTTTGGGTTTGACCCTGGTGGTGGTCCTTTCTTATGCCCGAAATCTGAAACTGCTCTTTGGTAATCAGACAGCCGTTCTCGAATTAGTCAGCCAAGGACAGCTGGGAACCAAGGTACCGGTAGTGACCAACGATGAATTTGCGGTTATTGCCGGACATACCAACGTTATGATCGATCGTTTGAAAGAACGAGAACAAATGTTCCACGGGCTTGAACTTGCCAGGCAGATTCAGGATAATTTGCTGCCGCGATCTTCACCGTTTCTTGATGGAGTGCAGATTTTCGGATCAAGTCTTTTTAGCGACGAAACCGGGGGGGATTTTTACGATTACGCAATTCGTGACGGAGATGAGGGACCGGAACTTGTGGTCATGGTGGGAGATGTCAGTGGTCACGGAATCGGATCGGCACTCTTGATGACTTCTGTTCGGGCTTATATAAAAGCGCATCTCTTTCACATCGCTGATCTGGCCAAGGTTATGCGGTATGCTAATATGTTGATCTGCCGGGACGTAGCCGGCAGTGGGTATTTTGCGACCGTTTTTCTGTTTTCCTATACTCCAGCTTCACGCCGGGCCCGATGGGTGAGCGCTGGGCATGATCCTGCCGTTTTTCAGACTTTTGCGCGCAGCCGGCAGGTGGAACTGCAGGGAAAAGATATACCTTTGGGTGTGGGAGCCGAGTGGAACTACACCCAGTTTTCCTGTCAACTTGAGCCGGGGGTGCTGCTATTGGGCACGGATGGCGTATGGGAGGCCATGGATGTCGATAAGGTGATGTTCGGGAAAGATCGCCTGCACCAAGTGCTGCGCGACCATTTGCACTCCAGTCCACAAGAGATTGCCTCTCGTGTTTTTTCCGAAGTGGAAGCCTTCACCGGAACTGCTCAAGTTGAGGATGACCGCACCCTGGTCATTGCCCGTTTTGAGTAGCAGCGAAGGTGCGTATGGCCTGATGCAGATCCGGATACATGGAGAACACACGATTGTATCCGGAAATATCGAAAATTTCGGCAATATAGTCCCTGACGCCGCAGACCATAACCTGTCCTCCGAGAGGATGGAGGCGCTGATAGCTCATGACCAGAATGCGCAGTCCGGCGCTGTTGATGTATTCGAGTTCGGAAAAGTCCAGAACGAGATTTTTAACGCCCTGTTCAAGACTGGTCAGAACCCGCTGCTCAAGCTCAGGGGTCGATGAGGAATCAAGCCGCCCTTCGACATGAAAAATTGCGGCATCGGGGTGGTCTATTTCTTTAAGGAGCATGCGTTTTCCCGCTTTGTTTTGTCGAGAGAGATGACAACGTGATTGCGATTATCGTTGCGTGTATATTGCATTTGGTCGGTAAGGCGACGCACCAGGTGCAGACCCACGCCACCCACCCGCATTGGGCCGTTTTCAGGATCCTGGGGCAGGGGATGGGAGGTTGGATCGAAGGGGAGACCGGAATCGGTGATTTCAATAACAAGTTCATCCTCCTTGTTCAAAATACACACTTGAACCGTCTGATTTTCCCCGATGCATGCTCCGTGCGCAATGCAGTTGGTAACCAATTCATCAACAATCAGCCCAATTCGGTATCGAAGTGCATCGGGCAGAGCGTTTTTTATGCCGAATTGCTCGATAGCGGCCAGCAATGCAGCCTGATCTTTTTCAGGCCGGGATAGTGTAAAATTGAACTGAACATGGCTGGAGTCTTTTTGGCTCTGCAGGAAACCGTGCATAACTCACATTGATTCCTTGGCATTAAACATCGCGGTTGCTTGCAGGACGTTCCGTTCCATTTTCACTTTGGCCTCTCCCGTTCACCATCGCCCGCGCCTATTTTTACCGAGTTGGCCAATCGTTCATGATTAACCTGCCCGGAGAGGATTTGTTTGCAAGCGACATCTCTCTACTGTTTAAAGAAAAGGCGTCTGGGTGTCCACTTCTTTTCAACCTGTCTCGGCACTATCTCTGATTACAGCTCGGCTGCCTCACATAAGTGTGACGGCATCCGTTGCCAATTGCAGGTGCATGGTTTCTCCTATCGCCGGGCGTTCCTGTTGATAGCTTGACCGATCCATCAGCACTACCATCAATACGCCGATATTGACTACCACTCTGATTTTTTCCCCTTCGGACATAACGAGAACAATGGTTCCCGCTATCTGTTGCGTATTTGGTTGCTGCAACTCAGCTCGGAACAACCGTATCTTCTCGGGGTCGATATAGATCCGACCGCTGCCTGCAGATTGCCGGTAATCCTGCAGCCGCAGTGGCAGGGGGATTTCCACTATGCCATGCAAACGACAGCGCATCGTTCCGTGTTCCGCCGCATGCAAGGTGCAGGTATAGCTGTTTTCGTAGGTGGTTGTTGCCAGTCGCCCGCTTTCCAGCACCAGGGTTTGATGCGCCAGGGCCGCCGCTTGCAAGCGATCATGGGTGGTAAAAATGATGGTCGTGCCTCGCTGTTCATTGATCTGTTGCAACAGCACCTGGATCACGGCCTGATTTTCTACATCCACACTTGCTGTTGGTTCATCGCAGAGCAGGACGTCGGGCTCCAGGGCCAGTGCCCGGGCAAGGGCCAGCCGCTGGGTCTCGCCGCCTGAAAGTGCGTGGGCCGCGACATGCTTGAACGATCGAAGCCCTACGGTCTCCAGGGTCTCATCGACGATATGCTGTCTTCGGGCTTTATCGATCTTTCGTATTTTCAGGCCGAATTCAATGTTACTGCATACCGACGTGGAAAACATGATCGGATGCTGATCGACCAGCACCACCTGGCGACGTAATTGCTGCATCGCTGCGTGCGAATGGTCTACGACCTGGCCGCGAAAGGCTATTGTGCCGCTCGTCGGCGCTTCGAGAAAACTCAGAATATTGAGCAATGTGGTCTTGCCGGCGCCGTTGGGGCCGAGGAGGGCGTAGATGCTTCCGGTCTCAATCGCCAAGTGGTCGATATCGAGCACGGTTCGCTGGTGATAGCGCTGTGTGATATGGGTGAGGGCATAGAGCATCATCGGGTGCTTTTCCCCTGAACGAGGTTGAAGAGAATATTCATCCCCAGGCTGATGGCGATAAGGACCAAACCCAGGGCAACCGCCAGGGTAAAAGAACCTTTGTCGTATTCCAGAGCCATGGCCGTGGTCATGGTTCGGGTAAATCCTTTGATATTGCCGCCGAGCATCATGGAGATACCGATCTCAGAGATCACCCGGCCAAAGGCGGATATAACGGCGGCACCAATACCGAAACGACCTTCCCGCAGCACGATCAAGGCGGTCTGCCAGGTGTTGGCCCCCAAGGTTTTGGCGGTTTTGCGGTAGCGTTCGTCGACCCGGCTGACCGCGGCAACGGTTAGAGCCGTAACCAGTGGTACGATGAGGATAAATTGGCCGATAACCATGGCCTGCTGGGTGTATAACAAATCCAGAGCGCCGAAGACGCCGCGTCGGGAGATGAAGGTGTAGACAAAAAGGCCGATCACCACGGTGGGTAAAGCAAGCAAGGTGTTGAGGATGGTGATTACCGCTCGTTTGCCGGGCAGGTTGCCGTAAGCGATGATAAAACCAAGGGGGATGCCGACGGTGGCAGCTGAAACCGTGGCAATGCAACTGACTGTCAGGGAAACCCGGACGATGAGCAATAGCTCAGGGTCGAGCGCACCGACCAGCTTGAAGGCGGAAAAAAAACTCTCAACAAAAAAGGACATCACACACCAACAAATGAGTGCCGGACTTCAAGGGCAACGCATACGGAATCGAGCGAAGCCGTATGCGTTGTCCGTTACGTTACGGAAACCGGAATGTCAGCGAAAAACGCTGCACCAGGGCACCGGTTATTTCGCGTCGGGAAAAAACAGTTGTTTGCCGTGCAGTTTGTAGTCGGCGATCAACTTTTGGCCTTTTTCCGAGATCAGCCATTGAGCGAATTGATCAGCCAGCTCAAATTTGACATGCGTATGTTTTTTCGGGTTGACAGGAATTACACCGTACGGGTTTGCAAGCCGCTCGCCGCCTTCGCAAAGGATACTGAGATTCACTGGAATTTCCCGGCCGAATTTATATTTAATGTAGGTGCCGCGGTCGGTGATGGTATATGCTTGTTTCTCATCGGTCACGGTCAGCGTTTTACCCATACCCTGGCCAACAGACAGATACCAGGCGCTGCTGTCAGTCGGATGCACGGATGTAATCTCAACCTTTTTGTCACCCTTTTCGATAGTAGTGGTGGCCGATTCAAGGGAGACGCCTGAATCTTTCCACAATGCCTGCTCTTTGGCATGGGTGCCGGAATCATCACCGCGGGAGATAAAGGTGGCTTTTGCTGCGGCAATTTTTTTCATAGCTTCAGCCCCGTCGGCAAGGCCTTTGATGCCGGCCTTGTCGCTGTCCGGACCGACGATAATAAAATCATTGTGCATTACTGCGTAGCGTTTGGTGCCGTAGCCATCTTTGACAAAAGCATCTTCGCGCGCTCGATCATGAACAAAGATAACATCGACATTTCCGTCGATACCGTCCCGAATGGCGGCACCTGTACCTTTGGCAATCACTTTAACCGTGATACCGGTATCTTTTTCCAGTGCCGGCAGCAGCACGTCAAGCAGTCCGGATGCCTGAGTGCTGGTGGTGGTCGACATCTTCAGCACTTTTTCCTCGCCCATGGCTGTGCCGGTAATCAAAGATACCAGCATTAATCCACCTAACAACATTTTTCCTAGTTTCATACATACCTCCTGTTAATGTGACTGCGGACAGGTAGATGCACCTGCCCTGTGAATACAAAAGATTACGGACTTTCCTGGAAAACGATCTTGCCTGCCAGGCTCATATCGTACCCCGGAATGCCGTTACCAATTTCCTTAAACGATTCCGATTGCAGCAGGCCGAAAAAACTCTGGATGGCCTGTTCAAAAAAGACTTCCTTCGATACCAGCAAATCGAAGCGCTCCCAGCGCAGAGGCAGGAAACCCAGGTCCAATGCCCCGGCCACCGCCTCAATCCCGGGGCCGACATCGGCACGGCCAGCAAGGATTTCCAGGCCCACATCTATGTGCCGGCCCACTTCATAGTTGTAGCCGATTATTTTGTCGCCCCGAATTCCTTCTTTCTGCAGTTCTCTATCAAGAAGAAGGCGAGTGCCGGTTCCCAGCGATCGGTTCACCAGTCGCAGGCCGGGACGCCCCAGATCGGCAACCGACAGTATATCCAATGGATTGTTTTTTCTGAAGATCAATCCCTGCAGCCGGCGACAGAAATTAACCACCACCGGCATGGTTTCAAATTCCTGGGCTGCGAACTGAAAATTGTAGTCCGCTTCGTCATCCTGGATGAGATGGCAGCCGGCGATATGGCAAAGATTGTTGCGTAGAGCCTGGACACCGCCAAGGCTGCCGATGTTGCCGAACACCGCCAAGTGCCCACTGAAAGATCGGTTGAACAACGTGATAGTCTTGTCCAGAAGGAGGTCGTTGCTTCCGGCCAGCACGACCAGTCGCTGGTTTGAGGTCAGCGGGCGGATATTTTCAGGAAAATTGATGGTGTTGTTTTCCACCCATTGCTCAATCAGATACTGGGGAAAAAGCCATTTTCCGGCGATTTTTGTGGCCGGCATCGCCTTATCGGAAACCAGCGTATAGACCATCTTTTCATGGATATTAAGAAACTCAGCGACCTCTTTGGTTGTCAGTAATCGTTGCATGCATGTTCCTGTGGAAAAGGGGTTGAGACGTGTTTCTCGGGGAACATGGCCGTTTTGGTTGCTTCTCGTCAATAATAATCCGTCGACCCGGTTACATTTTACCATTACCTACTTAAAACTACTAAAAACGACACTTGGGCGCACGGCACAGCAAGGCGTGCTGCGGACAGTTCCTGAATCCTGGGCAGTGGCTTGTTCTATGGTAAGAATACGGGCATTTGCCGCCGATTGACAGGAACGCACCCAGTCGGTACCTTGTAATGGCGCGGCTCAATTCGTGCAACTATTGCCAATTATCTTATCAAAAATGGAAGGTTCAATGCACTCTTCTGCTGAAATATTCTCTCGCAATCTAGGGACGTTAACATGCGCGCAACAGCAAGCACTCCAACAGAGCCGGGTGGCGGTAGTCGGTTGCGGTGGACTCGGCGGCTATGTGATTGAGCAACTGGTTCGTATTGGGGTCGGGCAACTGCATCTTTTTGACCCAGATACCTTTTCTCTGAGCAACTGCAATCGTCAGCTCAACGCCCTGACTGCCACCCTCGGTTGTAACAAGGCGGAAATGGCTGCGGATCGGGTGCGAGCCATTCACTCCCACTGCCACGTGCGCCCTCTTGCCGTGGATTTTCGCGCCGTAGAGGGAGATGAATCGATGCGGGTTGATGTTGCTGTCGATTGCCTGGATGATGCGCAGGCCCGAAGGGATTTGGCTGCATTGTGCACTGAAAAGGGAGTTCCACTGGTACACGGAGCGGTCAGGGAATGGTATGGTCAGGTGGGGGTGCAGCTGCCCGGAAACGATCTCATTGCCCGTCTCTATCCGGATCGAATGCTCTCCCAGGAACAGGACGTTCCGTCCGTGCTCTCCTTTACCGTTGCCCTTATTGCCAGTCTACAGGCCGGTGAAACTGTCAAGCTTCTGTTGAGTCTACCTTCGCCGTTGCACAACAACTGGATGCACATCGATCTCAAACACTATGATTTTCTGGTCCCTGATTAAATCCTGCAAACAAGAGATGCAACTGCGTTGCCTACCTTATCATTGAGGGGTGAAGCCGGGATTCGGAAAAGGTGCCGGCGGCCCCCTCAGTCCATCGTAACGATTTTGCCGGTATCCCGGGTCGAGTACCCTCCCAACCGCTCAACGCGTTCTTTGAACAGCGGGGTGTTGATCACTGCCAGAATGGCCTGGATGATCGGTGTATCGAACAGTTCGCCTGGAATGAGCAGGTCATATCGTTCTTCGGCCAAGGGCACAAAATCTAGCCCCAGGGCATTGGCAGCGGATTTGATCCCCAGGCCAACATCTACCTTGTTTGAAAGAACGGCTACAGCAACCGCCATGTGGGTGTATTCGTCCTGATCATATCCTGTAATATCGTCCCCATCGAGATTGTTACGGCTCAACTCGTAGTCGAGCAGCACCCGTGTGCCGGAGCCGGCCTGGCGGTTGATGAAGGTGATGTCCTCGTTGAACAGATCTCTGATGTCGTGAATGTTTTTAGGGTTTCCCTTAGGCACGATGAACCCCTGTTCGCGGTGCACCAGCGTAACGATACGTATATCACGCCCGCTCAAGTATTTACGGACGTAGAACGTGTTATACGATCCATCTTTGGGGTCAAGCAAGTGCGAGCCGGCGATGTGGCACATGGACTGCTTGAGCGCCATGATGCCACCGAGACTGCCGAGATGGGTTGATGCCAAGGGATAGGCTGGATCATCCTTCCGGAGAAAGTCGTTGAGTATGTCGAGACAGAGATCGTGGCTGCCCGTACAGAGGATGGTATGCTCCACTTGAGCCTTGGGGACGAGCAGGTCGATAGCCACCTTGTTTCCGTGCATCTCTCCTTCAAAGGCGGCATCGATACGCAGCATACCGTTGGCGCGCGTCAAGGTGGTGATAGCTCCGGAGCCCTTTTTCAGCGGCACCGCCACAAAGGTATTCCCGATTTTTCCGACGATCATTCGGCGGAACTCTTCAATACCGCTTCGTGAAGGCAGATCTTTGGCCAGAATTGCCTCGATGGTGGTAGGGGAGGGCAGGTGCACGCCTTGCATCCGTGCCAGCAGGGGAAGGACAAACTGTTCCATGGCGATGATCGCTGAAACCGGATAGCCGGGGATGCCGACCACCGGTTTATTATTGATTACGCCGAGAATGGTCGGTTTGCCGGGCATGATAGCCACGCCGTGCACCAGCACTTCTCCCAGTTCCTCGATGATCTGCATCGTGTAATCAGCACTGCCGGCTGAAGATCCGGCATTGATGACAACAATGTCAGCATCGGAATCAATAACGTTGGCCAGGTGTTTTTTAATGGTGTCAAAATCATCCTTGACGATAGAGGTTACCTGGACCTGGGCTCCAGCTTCCTCAGCCATGCCAGCCAGGACCGCGGAGTTGGATTCGATGGTCTTGCCTGAGGGTACATCACTTTCATAATCCTCAAGAGCAACCAGTTCATTGCCGGTGGGAATGATGACCAGGTGCGGCTTTTTCAAGACGGTCACCGTTGCGCAACCGCCTGTGATCAAAGCGGCAACATCGGCAGGTCGTATCTGGTGGCCGGTGGGAAAAAGCAGTTCCGTGGCGACAATATCTTCACCGACCTTGCGGACATGCTGCCAGGGATAGACCGGTGCACGGATGACGCCGCGTCTGCTGTCATCGCTGAGTAAAACGTTTTCGATCATAATGACCGCATTGGTATCCGGCGGCAGAGGGTAGCCGGTATTGATCATCACTGCTTCACCCGCATCGATGTTGAGCGTCAATGGCGTTTCGTCGGTGGCGCTGAACGTGTCCTCGGCGCGGACCGCCAAACCATCCATGGCTGCGGAATGAAACGAGGGAGAAGAAAATTTGGCACAGACAGGGCCGGCGGTCACGCGGCCGCAGGCCGAACGCGAAGCGATGGTTTCCTCACCGCAGCGGAGTTGATTAAAACGCGACCAGAACAGCTGCTGAGCCTCTTCTCTGGTGTGCATGTGGAGATAAATTTTTCGTTTCATCATAATGGTTCGGTTGAAATAAAGGGTTTCTTGAAAATTAAATGCAGCGATCTGCAGTTGTTTAAATCATAACTAGCTGAATTGTCGAAAATATATTACATTTACCCTCGTTTCAAAGAGTCACGCACCCCCCTGATCCCGATAGAGGCCAGTCATGATTCAGCCAGGATTTTTTGATCTGCAGGACCGATTGCACAAAAT
>JBFJXW010000152.1:0-9368 GCA_041622895.1 Desulfobulbus sp.
ATCCCGTATCCACGCCAGACTGGATGCTGCAACACGTTTGGCCACATATTCAGTACACCCGCTGCCGCATCCGGCAAAAAAAAGGAAAGAAGGCACGATAACGGCCATGGCAATCATCGGATGGCTCAGGAACAAGAGAAACTGTTGCATAAAGGCAATTTCGAGAAAAAAGAAGGCCAGGCCCAGGGCGGCAAAATAGAGCGCCCGGGCAAGATAGGGTGCCGTGCCGTGTTTTTGCAGGCGTTGCGCCTGGTAGACCGGGCGCAGGGGCCATACGATCATCACCAGGCTAACGCACAAGGCAACGACCAGCGACATCCACAGCAAGAGATATTCCCACTCCAGCATTGCGGCCGAGCCGGCCGCGCGTTGCGCCCACAGGGTGCCGAACGAGTGCCAGCGGAAAAAATGGCTGAACCAGGGGCGATCATCGGTTGCAGGAGTCAGATTGAAAGGAGAGGCTGGCTGGTGTGGGCGCCCCTGCCAGATTTTCAGGGCGGCTTCGTAGAAAAACGGGCGGTCGAGTACATTGATGCGGTTGACCTCCGCCGAAGTGATGCCCGGCAGCCACACGAGATCATAGGCCCGAGAGCGGCAAAAGGTTCGTACCTCGTCCAGCTGTACCGAGGAAAGCGGCGATGGCGTGGCGGCAATGGTGACGGTATTCCAGGAGCGAATGACAGCGACATGACGCGAAGGTTCAACAATGCCCGCTTGCTGCAGAGCTTCGGCGATGGTAGTCATGAGCTTGACCGCACTTCGCGGCGGCAGGTCAAGGGCCAGGGTTATGGTCAGGAGTCCGTGTTCGGAGAGACGTGACAGGGCCAGATGCATCCCTTCCACCGTGTAAAGGTATTGCGCGTTAAGGGCATGGCCGCCAGCGGTAGCCGGCACAGCGGTGCCGAAGGGGGAGAGCTGGATGAGATCATAGGGTGTGGTTGCCGCAGCCAGAAATCCTCGCGCGTCGCTCTGAAAGAGACGGACATGATCGCGTTCATAAATGCCGCCGGAAAAGGTGTGGAAGGTGGCGACAACGAAATTGGTCAGTTCGCGGTGGGGTTCGACCGCGTCTACCTGCACCGCCTTTTCGATCAGCGCATGCCAGACATCGCCCCCGCCGCCGGCGCCGAGAATCAGGACGCGCGGACTATCCAGCAAGACGTAGGGCAGGGCCATGGGGGTCCAACGCATGAATTCCATGGCCGCGGGGCCGTCCGTACCGCGATGGATCATACCGGCGGAATGGCCGTCATGAAAGAGCGCCACCTGCTCAGGCGGGGAAACAGGAGACAGCATGCTCAAGCCCGGCGCGCTGCGGAACGGAATGGTTGTTGTGGTCAGGGCTGTAAAGCCGCCAGTGGGGGTGTGTGTCTGTTGGGCAATGCGGACACCGGGAACCTGCAATGCCTGCGACAGCTCCTTGAAAGGGGACATCACCGGAGCCAGCCAATGGGCAGGCCAGAGCACGATCGAAAGCACCACGACGGCAAGAGCGAAACGACCACGCCGCGCTCGTGTGCCGCCCCCCACAAGCACTGCGGCGGCCGGACCGGCCAAGGCAAGCACACGTACACCAGCTTGCGGTGTCAGGATACAAAGCAGCGCTACGATCAGCAGGGCGCCACAGGCCGCACCACTGAGATCTGCCTGATAGATCCGGGCCACGGCTTCGGTTTTCCAGCGCATGGTCAGGCCGATGCACAGGCCGGCGCATAAGAAGGGTACGGTGGCGAGCAAAAAGACCGCGGCCAGTCGAGCCAGTTGTCCGGCATTCCAGATCACTTCGGGCGGATTGAAGCCGAGCCGGCCAGCCAGCGAGGCAGCCGTGAGCAGCGTGAGTGCAAACAGCAGGGCGCACAGAGAAAAGGAACGGTGAAACCGCGGAATCAGGCGCTGTTGGAAGACGGCCAGCAGGGAACCCGAGGCACCGAATCCCAGCAGAGCCATGCTGATAATCAGATGGGCAAAATGATCCCAGTACATGGTGGAAAAAAAACGCAGAAGCAGCAGTTCGTAGCCCAGCGAAGCACCCGATATCAGTGCCACGGCCAGGAAGGCTCTGCGTTCACTTCCGTGCATGGTGCGGCCGTTCAGTTATGTTTACCGGTCAACGGCACGAACTGCACCGGCAGCACCTGGCGCATCGAAATCTCGCCTTGTTCGTTTTTTTCAATCAGCATCAGATGCTGCACCGCGAACGGCGTGCCCACCGGAATCACCATGCGCCCGCCTGGTTTTAACTGCTGCACCAGCGGTGGCGGAATGTAGGAGGCGGCAGCGGTGACTATGATTCCGTCAAACGGTGCTTCGTCTTTCAGCCCGTAATAACCGTCGCCCTCGTGAACAGTGATGTTGCCGTATCCCAACCGGGCCATCCGTACCCGGCATTCCCGTGCCAGTTCCGGTATGATCTCAATGGAATGCACCTCTTTCACCAGCCGCGACAGGACAGCGGCCTGATAGCCCGATCCGGCGCCGACCTCCAGTATTTTGGCGTCTTTGGATACGGCCAGCAGATCGGTCATCAGGGCTACGATATACGGCTGCGAGATGGTTTGCCCGTACCCGATCGGCAGGGGCCGATTGTGATACGCGGACCCCAATTCATCCTCCGGAACAAATTCGTGACGGGGCACCTCACCCATCACCCGCATCACTTCGTTGCTGAGCTGGGCCCGTCCGATGTATACGGATGTTTCATACACATCCGATTCGATCGCCTTGACCATTCCTTCCCGTGCTCTTTTCATTTTCTCCTCCTTTCCCATGCCGGCCCATCCATCAAGACCCGTCAGGGTCAGGCCGATTATCACGAGCAGCATACCTCGCCAGTTCATTCGTCTCCTCCTGTTTGCTTCCTCCTGCACTGTTGCTGTGCATTGCAGCGCCGAATAGGCCCCCCTCCTCCACGGGTCGTAGAGATTCCAGCTGGATAGAGCTTTTCAGGAATGGAATCATGTGGAAAAACCAGGGGCGTGTTGTTCATGGCTTCCGAAAACCACTCCCTTTCACGAAACAGCTCATGGATGCGGTCGTAAACAGGAATAACTGTCTCGCGTCACACAAGATGCGAACAACCTGGCCATTCCAATTTACCATTAGCAGGGTACCACTCTGGAATCGTTCAATCGCGAAGGCACCCTGTTGTGCAGCTGGATATAGGTTTTCATTCCCCACTATGGCGACCAGAACCTTGAATATCAGTAGATTCAAGCGGGGTACAGGGGACAGCCCACCTTCCTGACGCCGATGCTTCGTTGTCCGTAGGTTGGGAGCGGTATAGCGCGTGCTGATCGGTGCAGAGCGCTATATCCTGCCTAGAAAAAGAACCACGGAGCCGAGAAAGGCATGGGAAAGGAAAATACCCCGCTTATTGAGCCATTTCAGGTAGATGCCGCCCCATATCAAGCCGCTGACAAAAGAAATGACAAGCAGGGGGAAATGACCGTAAAGGACATGAAGAAAGCAGAAGGAGAGCGATGAAGCCAATAGTATCCACCTGGGGTCGGCAATGCGGATTCGCTTCAGTTCCGCAAACAAAATTTCCCTGAAAATCAGTACCTGTACAGGTGCGAGAAAGAGGATATACCAGGCGTACATAGACGGAAGGGAGTGTTCCTGCCGGAGCTGAAAAAGACCTGATTTGTACATCAGAAACAGGCAGAACGCGCTCACTATGCCGGTGATCAGGTTCCAGCGGATTGAGACGCCGAGATGCGCTGTGGTGAACCCCAGTTCACGAAAACGATACCCCCTGAGCAAAAGACCAATGATACAGGTTGCCAGGGCTGCGAACAACGCATGAAATCGGGAGGCAAAAGGAATAATCCCGATCCAGAGAAGAATGATGGGGACATAGCAGCTGCAAAGCAAAAACAATAAAAAACCAATACCCGACGGTTCTTTCTTCTGTCGTGCCCTGCCGCGCACGTTGCATTCTTGGTAATTCTTAATCGTGGAAAAGGTTCTGGAAAGAAGGTGCTCTGAAATACGTTGCGACATGTGCCACCCCCGGATGGTGTACGTGCAGGTCATATTTTTTCGCATAAGGCACACAAAAATTAACACATCGCTAACGAAAATCAAACAGTAATTTCGGTCTGGATTTTTGCTAACACAATGAAAATGTGGCTGAAAAAGCAATTGGTCGTGGGGGGGCGGGGAGAGCGTTGCTGCTGGTCGTTACCAGTGCAGTCAACAGCAGCTCTTTTCAGGTTGCAGGTAAACCGGGTATTCACCTCGGTTCCGGGATAAATGGTCGTATAGAGTCGCGCACGTATGCCTCGGAGAGATTGGCACCGGCCAAGGCTGAATTACTCCGGTGAATCTATTCTGCTTTCGGCACCCCTTTTTGGATGGTCGTATCGATATACACCATAGCTTCTGTCTCAATGCCCGCATGGCGTATGGTCAGCATGGCTTTGTAATACTACTGTCCTGCGTCGACACCTTCATAGCCGTCATCGACAGGAATGCGAAAAACACCAGTGATAGAAACTTAAATAGCGAATTCGTGGGTGTTGGATGTACGTTGATTTTGCGGTAACAGCAGGTGCCGCCTTGAAACGGGACAATAAAAAAGGGAAGGGGAAAGGGTGCAGACTGCTCTAGGAGGAACAGGCTGCACCAGCAGGGAAACGGCGATGGATCAGACCGGCAGGATGCGGTAGAGAATGGCGGCTATTATCATGCAGGTGGGGATGGTGAGAATCCAGGCCATGACGATGTTGCCGACTATGCCCCATTTTACCGCATGAATACCCTTGGCGCTGCCAACCCCCATGATTGAGGTGGAGATGATATGCGTTGTGCTGACCGGAATGCCGAAATGAGAGGCACCAAGAATAACCGCCGCAGCCGACGTTTCGGCGGCAACTCCGTGCACCGGTTTAAGTTTGATCATTTTGGTTCCCATGGTGCGGATAATTCGCCATCCTCCGGCCATAGTTCCCAGCCCCATGGTCAGGGCGCAGCCAAAGATGACCCAGAATGGGACCTCAAAGGTAGGCAGGGCATGAAAACTGACCAGGGCCATAGTGATAATTCCCATGGTTTTCTGGGCATCGTTGGTGCCATGGCTTAACGCCATGATTCCCGAGGATATAATTTGTAGTCTTTTGAAATGTTTATTGACTGAAGCGGGGTGTGCCTTGGCAAAAAGCCATAAAATCGTAATCATGCACAGGCCGCCAAAGCAAAAGCCAATAAGCGGAGAGGTGACCATCGGCAGGAGCACTTTTTTAGTGACGCCGTGAATCTGAATGACATCATAGCCGGCTTTTGATATCCCCGCTCCCATCAACCCACCGATCAGGGCATGCGAGGAACTGGAGGGGATGCCATAATACCAGGTGATCAGATTCCAGATAATAGCCGACAGAAGGGCGCAAAGAATCACCCCCTGGGTCACGCTGGCGGTGTCGATGATTCCCTTGCCGATCGTGCTGGCAACATGGGTACCCAAGAAGGCCCCTACCATGTTGAGCACACCGGCATAGATGATAGCCGCGCGGGCGGTCAGCACTTTGGTTGAAACCACCGTGGCAATGGCATTGGCGGAATCATGAAACCCGTTGATGTATTCAAAAACCAGGGCGGTAATAATAACAAAGATAAGTAAGGTGAAAACCATTTATTGTCTTCCTTTTTCCCTCAGGCAGTCATTATCGAAAACGAATGGTTCCAGTATCTGAAAAGCGTTGCTGGAAAATCAACCATGCTTCAGGACGATATTGACAATCAAATCTGAAATTGCCGAGCACATATCCAGAGCATTCTCAATCCCCTTGTAAATATCACGTAATTTCAGCACGTAAAGGGCGTCATATTTCCCTGAAAAGATTTCTTCCGTGGCGTCAAACAGAATTTCATCGCCCCGGTTTTCAATCTCTTTCATTTTGTAATTGCATTCGGTCACTTCTTTAAGCACAGGACCTTTTTTCAGCATGGAGATGATGATCCTGAGTTCTTCCGTCGATTTGAGCAGTATCTCCGCTTGTTTTTTTACAATATCGTTATACTTGTCTATTTTATAGATGCGCAGGTTAACGCAGGCCTTGAGAATGACCTTGGTGCTTCTGTAGATATATGTGGATATGAGCTGAATATCCTCTCGGTCAATAGGGGTGATAAACGAGGAGTTAAGGAGCGCCAGGCTGCCTTCCAGAGCATCGGTTGCTCGTTTTTTATAGGTTTTGGCATGGATGAGATATTCTTCACGTTCTTTCAGGTCGGAATGGACAATCTGGTAAAACAATTGGGAGGATAACTCGCAGACTTCCGCCCCATCTTCAAAAAAATTATAAAATTTATTCTCCGGTGGCGGCAACAATTTGGCTAGGAAACCAAGGTTCATAACAGTTTTCTCCTCTCAAGATTCAAATGCTTTTAGAAGCGGCTCTGCACAAAGCATTGAGTGAAATAAATGCAAGATATTCAGCATAGACGCAAGGGGCAGGCTTCCTGAATGTTGCAAGGCAGTGGGCGTCCCCTTAAGGCGGAACGACTTTACCTTCCTCGTGCAAATATGGCATCATAAAAAACACACAATCTGAATGCTATCCAAACAAAAAAGTAACAAAATGATTATCATTTATTTTTGTTAATAATTTCAATTGACTGTTCAACTGTGAGCTTGTCTGCTCTTGCCGCTGATAAAAAATATAAAGCCCGAGGACGTGTGCAGAGGCTGGTGTCGTTCGAGATTTTTGGAGAAAGTTTGATTGGCTGGGGAGGCGGGACGTGCAGGGCAGGACAGCGGACGGTGTTGTTGGACGCAGCAGCGTCGCGGCCAAAAAAATGTGCTTATGCTCAATGTGTAAGGCGGCCCCAATGTATTGCATGCCCGCTGGATATTGTCGAACAATTGTGCGTAGGCTCACTACTTTTTCACTTGTATAGGCGGTCTTCTTATTGTCAACTACAGGTCTCATCAGAGTAAGGAAGAGGTCTGATTACAACAGCAGGACAAAACGCTTGCCTCGCAACGAATGCTGGCAAGTGAACAGGAGAGAACACGATGCGATTTGTCATTATAGGCGGTGATGCCGCCGGTATGAGTGCTGCCAGCCGGGCCAAACGCAATGATCCCGACATGGAGGTCGTCGTCCTGGAGAAGGGAAGGGATGTGTCCTACAGTGCCTGCAATATTCCATATAATATTGCCGACCCCAGCCGGGAGTTGGATGATCTGGTGGTTCGCAGCGCTGCTGAGTTTCGGGACAAACAGGGCATCGATCTGCGCGTTGGGCACCGGGTGGAACGGATCGATCGCGATAGCCGCAAGGTCAGCGGCTATACGAGTGAGGGTTCCTCCTTTTCCATTGCCTACGATCGGTTGCTCATTGCCACCGGCGCCAGGCCCATCCGGCCGGCGGTGGATGGTATCGATCTGCCCGGTGTTTTTGTGCTCAAAAGCTTGGAGCATGGTCGGCAGGTAAAAAACTTCCTGCGCAGTCGTCGCGTGCAGCGGGCCGTCATCATCGGTATCGGCTACATTGCTCTGGAAATGACCGAGGCGCTGTCGGAACTCGGTATCGCGGTCGATCTGATCAAACCGCGCGCCGGCCTGCTGCCCTGGCTGGATCCGAACCTTTCCCAGCCCATGCGGGACATGCTCCTTGCCAAAGGGATCGGGCTGTATGACGGCCATTCAATCGAGAGGATTGTTGCCACCGACGACCAACTTGCCGTGGTTTCCGGTGATTTGCAACTGCAAGCCGACCTGGTGCTGGCAGCCATCGGCGTAACCCCCAATGCGCAGCTGGCCGAGGCCGCAGGCCTGGCGCTCAGTGTGGACGGGGCCATTGCCACCGATCACAATCTGCGTACCACCGATGCCAACATTTATGCGGCCGGTGATTGCGCTGACAGCTACCATGTGGTCACCGGCGAAAAAATCTGGATTCCTCTGGCCCTGCGCGCCAATCGTGCTGGATGGGCCGTGGCTGACAATGTTTGTGGCGGTAAGGTGGCATTACCCGGCATAGCCGGAACAGCGGTGTTCAAGGTCTTTGAGATGCAGGTGGCAAAAACCGGTCTGGCCGTGAGTGAGGCGCAACAGGCCGGGTTTGATCCGGTCAGCGTATACATCCAATCGAATTCACGGGCTGGTATCTATCCCGGTGCCCAGCCGGTGTACGTGTCCATGGTCGGAGATCGTGCGTCCGGCCGATTGCTTGGCGCTCAGATGGTTGGTATCGATCAGGTCGCGCACCGGATCAATGCGGCGGCGGTGGCCCTGCTGGCCAAGATGAGTGTAGCCGAGTTCAGCCAGAGCGACCTGTGCTATGCGCCGCCCTTTGGCCCGACCTGGGATCCCCTGCTGGTGGCGGCCAATCAGTTGCTGAAGAAACTCTAGAGGGAGGTTCGTCTTTGCTTTGCGTATTGGCCCCACCAGGTTGCCCCTTTACATTGATGATATCTAAAATATAGAAATTATTGCAATATTCCCGGAGGCGAGACACTGTCGGTTTCCTGCGAGTCGATATTCATTCGGGATGAATGGCAAGGGGTGATTGACTTCCAGTTCAAGACAGAAATGGCTCTGCAGTTTGGTGATGCTCTCAAGTCCATTGGCGCCCGTTACTTAGTCCGATCCTGAACCTTTGGTAAGGAGGATGTGAGATGGAGAAAAAGATGCGAGTTATGACTGAAAAACCCCTGAACGCTGAAACCCCGGTTGCATCGTTGCGTTCGTGGATTACCGCTAATTCAGTTTTTTTTGATCGAAATCAGGGCGTATTCCCCAATGAACCGATCTCCCTGGAGGAATGGGAGTTAACGGTTGATGGGGAGGTCGAAAAAACGCTGCAGCTGAACATGAGTTACCTTCTTCGAATGGCCAAGGTCAGTGTTGCCAATACTCTGGAATGTTCCGGCAATGGGCGCTCTCTGCTGACAGAGAAGGCAAGGGGCAACCCGTGGACTGTCGGAGGCGTCGGCAATGCTGTGTATGGAGGCGTCTGGTTACGCGATGTTTTAGAGAAAGCCGGTGTGAAGAATAGCGGAAAGCATGTGAGTTTCGAAGGGCAGGATCTGTCTCTTGGTTCTGCGGGTATTAAATTTATTCGAAGTATTCCCATTGAGAAGGCCATGTCGACAACCCTTCTCGCCTATGAGATGAACGGAGAACCACTGCCGCTCAAACACGGGTATCCCATGCGTGCATTAGCTTTGGGCTGGACGGGAGCCAACTGCGTAAAGTGGCTCCGGCGAATCAGTGTACTGGATCGCCCCTATGAGGGCTATTTTATGGACAAGGTGTACCGCACCTTCCAAAAAGAACAGGATTCCAAGTCCGGCGAGGTTGTCACCGCGATAAACATAAAATCCTTCATTACCCAACCGCTTAAGGAAGAGGAACTGGG
>JBFJXW010000153.1:0-9254 GCA_041622895.1 Desulfobulbus sp.
CTCTAAATTGCGCACCCGGGAAATCGACATATTGACCAGGGTTTCCGCCTTGAGGGTGGCCTTTTCCCGGTCGTTCATATGCACCCAGCTGCACTGCTCGCGCAGGTTGGCCATGTCCATCATGTAGGGGTTCAGCCCTACCGATTCGACCATCTTTTTAAAGGTCGCTTCGTGCAGACGCGGGGAACAGGAAGCGATGACCACCCGGTCAAGGCCGTTGTCGAGAATATCCTGCTTGATTTTTTGCTGTCCGGGCTCGGAGCAGGCATAGACGATATCCTTGGACAGCACGACGCCGTTTTCGTTCTCCACGGATTGGGCAACGCGCGGGCAATCCACGGACTGGGCAATATTCAGTCCGCAGTGGCAGACATAGACGCCAATACGGGGCTCAGTATTGGCCGAGGGTTTGGCAATGGTTGGTTTGGGCATGCGTATTCTCCGAAAAAGGTTATTCCCAGCAAATGGTCTGGGCGATAACACTGGTAAGGTCCATCATCTCAACTTTGAGTTGTTCTCTCCGGAAGGGATCTTCCATGGCGCAATTGAGGTGAATCTGGCATTTAGGACAGGCGGTAATCAGCAGATCGCTGCCGGTGGCCTGTACCTGCTCCAGCCGTTTCACCTGCATGGCTTTGCTGTAGGCATCGCAGCCGGTCCAGGCGGAATTGCCGCAGCAGATGGCGGCCGCTCCCGTTTCCTTCATTTCCTCGAATTTGACGGCTTTGAGCCGTTTGAGCAGTTTGCGGGGCAGCTCGGCCCGCTTCTCCAACCGGCCGAGCCGGCAGGAATCCTGAAAGGTGATCTTCCGATCCAGCGGTTTAAAACCGACCGCGCCTTTATCAATCTGCTCCTCGAGAAAATCGTACAGGTGGACCACCTTGAACCGAGGCTCAAGCCCCTGCTCTTTGTAGGTGGTATGCAGGGTCATGTAGCATTCCGGGCAGGTGGTAATCACGGTTTCAATGCCGAGTTCGTGAAGCCGGTCCACATTGAGGTGGGCGAGACGGTCGAAATTCTCCTTATCACCGGACCAGAGCAGGTCATGACCGCAACAGCGCTCATCAGCCAGCAGGCGCGGCGCGACATCAAAAAAGTTCAGCAGCCGCAGACTGTCGACCATAATCTTGCTGGTCTGCACGTCGGAATGCTTGGCAAAGAAGATGTCGTAATACGGGGCGCAGCCACCGAAGAACAAGGTGGTGCTCTGCGGATCGATACGAATATCTTCGGGTAGATTATCCCAGCGTCTGGGTTTGACCTCCTTTGAGGTCATGGTACGCATCAGCGAATGGAAGAAACCGCCGTGGACCTCCTGATCCGGCAGTTCAGCCTGGCGATAGATATGGCGCAGGTCCTTGATAAAGGAGGGGAAATCCACAGCTGACGGGCAGCGGTTGTAGCAGAGGCCGCAGGTCAGGCAGGACCACACATTTTCTTGAACGCCTTCGGCATATATGCCGCCGGTGATGACGGCGGAGGCAATGGCGCGCGGCGAAAACGTTTTGCCGATCAGCGCCAGGGGGCAGGCCGAGGAGCATTTGCCGCAGTCCTGGCAGGCGTGGATATCATAGTCGGTAACCAGATGCTGCAAATCGCTTTTGCGTATATTGCCATCGGGTATGGGAACTACCGGCGCCGCTTTGATGCCTGCTTGACCGAGCTCTTGAATATCAGCGGCAAATGCCTGCAGAAAGCGGAGCAAATCCTCCGCCTGTTCCGGCAGGAAGGCGGCATAGCGCATTCGATCACCGCCCACCCCCAGGATATCAAGGATCCGGCACAGATCCTGGGTGTTGCGCTGGGAACTGGCCGTACCGCTGCCGTATCGGCAGGTACCGGGTTCACAGCCGACCAGAGCCACGCCGTCGGCCCCCATGGAAAAGGCTTTGAGCAGCATGGCACGGTCGATGCGGCCGGCGCAGGGGGTGCGCACCATGTGGATCTCGTCGGGAATCGGCCGGCGCTGATCCTGCAGGGTCTGAAAGGCGGCATGCGCCCCCCAGTTGCACAGGAAAAGGATGATTTTCAGGTTGCTGTCGCTACTGGTGTGCTTATTCATGGACATTGTCTCTGTTAAGAAGTTCCCCGAGTGCCTGTTCGAGATAGGCTCGGTTACGATACGGACTGTCAGCCGCACCGGTGGGACAGACCGAGATACAGTTACCGCAGCCCTTGCACAGGGCCTCGTCGACATGGGCATGCCAGCCGTGAACCACATTGGGCTGGAGAGAAACCGCGTGATAGCGGCAGACATTGGTGCAGCGCCCGCAGCCTCGGCAGCTCTGTTCATCAACGCAAACGGTAAATCCCTTGGACTGTCGGGGTCCGCGCGGCATGGCCGCCGCCACCATCAATGCGGCCGCCATCCCCTTTTTCAGCTTGGAGACATTGATCGCCGACGGCTCAGCCAGGTACAGGCCGGGCACCGATGTGGCACAGGGGTAGGAAAAGGGAACGCCGGTAACCCCACGCTCCTGAACCAGGGGCTCGACTGTCCAGCTGGGCAATCCTTCCTGATGGGTATAGGCTATACGTCGCCGCGCTTTTTCCCCCAGAATGACGGTGCCGGTGCGCAGCACCTGTCGATGGCCGTCGGACTCGAGCAGAATCTGAAAATCACCGAGGGTACCGCTGATCTCCTTGACGTCCCAATCGGGGAAATTATGGACGTTGACATGATCGATCCTGTCCTTGAGCGGCTGTTCGGCCGTACCGAAACGAAAGACCTCGTGGCCCGAATCGGCCAGGGTCAGGACGCTGGTGATGGTTGCCTGGGAATTGCCGATCACCGCAGCAGCAAAGTTGTAGTTACGATCCACTGCAGGCAGGGGCTGCAAATGCAGGGTTCGCTTGATGGAGCGTCGCAGCAAGCCCTTGAAGCGCTGCAGGGCCAGATCCGGACTGGTCTCGACCAGGCGCAGGATCTCACCACGCATATTGCAGGTCTCCACCATGGAGCGACTGATACCGGTGCCGTGAAAGAGCGCGTTTTTCAACCGGCTGCGCTGATCGGTGCAGGAACTGCAGACAAAGTTAAGCGGGCAGCAGACGCAGGACGCCAGCACGATACGGGTGATAGCTTTTTCCCGAACTGCCCGGATAATCGCCGACGACCCTTCCTTGACGCAGGCCGAGGGCATGGATTCCATATGGACGATGGTCGGATCAGAGGCGGCCAGGTGATCCAGATAGGCACTCATGCCATCCAACCAGCCAAAGGAATCGTTGCAGCGGCAGACAAAGACACCAACGCGGATTTCCGGCGAAAGGTCGGTATCCGGAATGGAAAAGGTCATGCCGTGGCCCTTGGGCTTTCTCGCGGCACCCCCCAGCAGCAGCATGGCCCTGGCGGCGGCGTCAAAACCGCGGACAATCATGTCGTTGACATCGGCCCGGGCGGCCTTGGGACCGTACGCCCGGATGATATCGTCACCCTTGATATTCGGGGCGATAGTCGGATCGGCCACAATCATCGCGCCGCACTGCTCGACGATCTCTTCCGGCTGCTGGTAATGATCAATGGCCTTGAGTGCGCCGCAGGCGGCAACGCACTGCAAACACTCGGAGCAGACCCCGCACTGCAGGCAGCGGCCGGCTTCCTTGACAATCTGCAGCGGCGTAAATCCAAGGGCCACCTCTGTAAAATCGCTTTTGCGCTCATCCGCCAACCGTTCGGGCATCGGAGCCCGGGGATGCGGCGGCAGCCCTTCGGGAATGCAGCGAAAATCGATATCTGCAGGCCGGGATGCCGGGGTGCGCTCTTCAATACCCGACAAATCCAGATGAATGGTACGCGCCACTGCACGGCCCGAAGCCATGGCCTTGACTACCGAAGACGGTCCGGAGACTACGTCGCCGGCGGCATATATCTTGGGATTGGTGGTGCGCATGCGCTCATCGGTTTCGATAAAGCCCCGATCGCTGACCGCAAGTCGACCGCCGAAGCTGGCCTGGGTAAAACCGCCAACCTGGCCGATGGCGACAAAGGCGCGGTCAAAGGCAAGGGGAAAGGGTTGCTGATCTGCGGCGACCACCGGCCAGGCAACACCTCGCGCATCAGGCTTGCCAGGCACAGTGCGCATGCATTCGAGATGCTGAAAGGACCCGTTCGCACCACGGAACGCCACGACCTGCGTTGCGTCAATGATCGCAATACCCTCTTCCTTGGCCTCCCGAACTTCGTCGGGATCGGCGGGAATCTGATCCTCGGAAAACCAGGAAACAATGCTGACCTCCGCACCCATGCGGGCCAAGGTCCGCGCCAGATCAAAGGCGGCATTGCCGTCGCCGACCACCGCCACCTTTTCGGGCAGCCTGGTCAGGTTTTCCCAGTAACGGCGGGCAAGAAAGGACAAACATCCTTCAACGCCGTCCAGATCCTCGCCTTCCACGCCCATGGTGCGGTCATGCCAGGTGCCGGTACCGATGACCACTCCCTGATATTCCATGGTCAGGCGATCGAGATCCGTGGCCAGATCCACCGGATGCTCGGTGACAAAACTGACCCCCATATTTTCAATCAGGCCGATTTCCCGATCCAGAATGGTGCGCGGCAGCCGGTGCATGCCGATGCCGTAGCGCAGCACACCGCCGAGCTCCCGTTCCTTCTCAAACACGGTAACGCCGTAGCCCTTTCTCGCCAGATCGGCAGCTGCGGCAATACCGGCGGGGCCGGAACCGATGATGGCAATTTTTTCCGCACGGGTCGACTCGCTCTGCGCAGCTACCGACTCGCCGGCCGCCTCCATGCGGGTCGTGTCGGCACTCTCGTAATCGGCAAGAAATCGTTTGATTGCCCGAATCGAGACAGGATCATCCACTTCGCCCCGACGACAGGCGTCTTCACAGGGATGGGTGCAGATGCGGCCGCAGATACCAGGCAGGACATTATCTTTGCGGATCAGCGTTAGGGCCTCTTCGTATTTTCCCTGGGCTGCCAGCGCGATATAGCCCTGGGCATTCACACCCAGTGGACAGCTTTCCTGGCAGAGCGGCTGCTTGCGTTTATCGATATAGGGACGGCCGGGCAGGCTGGTACGGGCATAATATTGCAGGGCTCTGCCGCTTTCGGGGTGTTCGACCGGGCAGGCAGCCACGCATTTGCCGCACAGGGCGCAACGGTCGACATCGATAAAAGTCTGTTCCTGGGCGATGCGCACGCTGAAGCCCTGCGCGGTATGCTTGACCGAGGAAATCCGAGCCGGCAGCAGGGTTCGGATGGTGCTATTGCGCATGATACGGATCAGGCCCGGTCGATGCGCGTGATTAAAGGTCAGGCCCGAGGGCAGCCGGTATTCGTCAGCCGCCAGTTTACGATCCAGATCGGGATCGGCATCGATCAGGGTAACCGGAATCCCCAGCTCCCCCAGTTTGTTGGTGGCGGCAATTCCTTCCGGGGTGGCTCCGGCAACAATCACCCGATATAAACGTTCTTTTTGTCGTGTCATTGCACCAACGCTCCTGTCTGGCCCGCGGCCCGCTTTTCCCGGCCCTTGAGGGTGGACAGGCCGTAATCGAATCCCTTGTTGAACGCCTCGATGTTCCGTTGCTCGGTCCCTTTGGGCACCGACTTGCCAATGGTCGTCTGCGCCGCCTCACTGGACACCGCATGGGTAATAGCCGTGCAAAAACCGAGCATGATGATATTGGCCATCATCTTGTTGCCCAGGTTTTCCGCCATCCTGGTGGCGGGGATGGCAAAATGATCGCAGGGGGCATCTTCCGGATTGACCAGGTCCTGGTCGACCAGGAGAATCGAATCGGCTGCCAGAGACGGAACAAATTTATCGTACCCGGCCTGAGACATAGCCATCAGGATCTGCGGTTTGTTGACATACGGATAGTGAATCGGTGTGTCCGAAATAATCACCTGGGCATTACAGGCTCCCCCGCGGGATTCCGGGCCATAGGCCTGCACCAGTGTGCTTTCTTTATGATCACCAAGCGAGGCCGACATCCCGAGGATACGTCCTGCCAGGATGATTCCCTGGCCGCCGAATCCGGTGACGATGATCTCGGTCTGGTTATTCTTTGTTTTTTTGCTCATGATAGTTCTCAACCGGAATGAGGGGAAAAGAAGGTTCAGTCGTCACTGCACGGACGGTATATATCGTTGTAACGGTCACCGCAGGTGGAGCGGTCGATATCGATGAACTTGCCGATAACCACGCCCTTGGAAAAATCGATATCGGCCCGGGCTGGATCAGCACCATTTTTGATGATGGTCCGGTCCTGGTACAGTTTGAGTGTGTCGATGGGCTTTTCCTTGTTTCTGCGGCCGTAGTTGACCGGACAGGGAGACAGCACCTCAATAAAGGAAAACCCTTTATGTACGATAGCCTCATTGATAGCCGTGGTCAGATCCCTGGTCTGAAGAATGGTCCAGCGGGCCACGTAGGTGGCGCCGGAGGCATAAGCCAGCAGCGGCAGATTAAATGGCGTATCCGGGTTCCCCAGGGGCGTGGTGGTCGACTTGGCCAAGTTAGGGGTGGTGGCCGCCACCTGGCCGCCGGTCATGCCGTACGTCAGATTGTTGACGCAGATTACGGTCAGGTCCATGTTGCGCCGGGCCGCATGGATGAAATGATTGCCGCCAATGGCAAACAGGTCGCCGTCGCCGGAAAACACGATGACATTCAGGTCCGGGTTGGCCATCTTGATGCCGCTGGCAAAGGGGATGGCGCGTCCGTGGGTGGTATGAAAGGAATCAAGTTTGATATAGCCCGCGCCACGGGCCGAGCAGCCGATACCCGATACCATGGTGAACCGTTCATAGGGTATTTCAGTGGCTTTGATGGCGCTCAGGCAGGAGGAAAAGACCGTGCCGATACCGCAGCCCGGACACCAGATGTGGGGGATACGATCAGTGCGGATGAGGTCATCCAGCGGATGTTCCGGCTGTTTGCCTACTTTTTTCGGATTGGTGGTCATGGTTCAGAATACCTCCTGGATGCGGGCTAGCACCTTGTCCGGATGGATGATTTTGCCGCCGGCGCTGCCGACGAGGTAGGCCGGGGCCTTCCCACCGGTACACCGCTCGACCTCGTAATGTACCTGCCCGAGGTTGATTTCCACGGTGATAAACCCTTTGACCCGGGCAGCGATCTCGCGGATCATCTCCTCCGGGAAAGGCCAGACCGTGATCAGACGCAGCAGCCCGGCCTTGTAGCCCATCTCCCGGGCCCGGTCCACGGCGGAAAGACCGGTGCGCACAGAGATACCATAGGAAACGATAACGATCTCGGCATCCTCCATACGGTAGCTCTCGGTTTCAATGATATCGTCAAGGTTGTTGCGGATCTTGCCCTTGATCCGGTCCATCATCTGCTCCTGGCCCTCGACGGTCATGGCCGGATAGCCGCGTTCATCATGGGTCAGACCGGTAACATGGACATTATAGCCGTCGCCGATGGCGGGCATGGGAGCCACCCCATTGGGCCCTGCCTCGTACAGCCGGAAGCGATCCTTGCGGCCGGTGGGTTTGGGACGGTCCACCAGATGGATTTTGTTGGCCTCGGGAATAATCACCTTTTCGCTCATGTGGCCGACGATCTCATCCGCCATGACCAATACCGGCACCCGGTATTTCTCACTGAGATTGAAGGCACGTATCGTCTGGTAAAAACAGTCCTGCGGCGAGGAAGGCGCCAGGGCAATCAGTTCATAGTCGCCGTGCGAGCCCCAACGGGCCTGCATCATGTCTCCCTGGCCGGTCATGGTGGGCAGGCCGGTGGAGGGACCGGTACGCTGGACATTCACGATCACACAAGGCGTCTCGGTGCAGACACCCAGGCCAAGATTTTCCATCATCAGACTGAAGCCGGGCCCCGAGGTAGCGGTCATACTTTTAACCCCGGTCCAGGCGGCACCGAGGATCGAGGCCATGGCCGCAATCTCGTCTTCCATTTGAATAAAGGTGCCGCCGACATCGGGCAGACGTTCGGCCATATGTTCGGCAACCTCGGTGGCCGGGGTAATCGGGTAAGCTCCGAAAAATCGGCAGCCCGCAGCAATCGCCCCCTCGGCACAGGCGACGTCGCCGGTAATATAATGTTCGCCGGTCAAAACAGCTGGTTTCATAAAACGCTTCTTGCCTCTGGAATAGGATTATTTCTGGACAGCCGCCGCAGGCGGTACTTCGACCGAATAGATAGCAAACTCGGGACAAATAATTTCGCAGTAATGGCAGTTAACGCACTCGTCGGGTTTCGTCGCCACGGGCGGGTGGTAGCCTTTGCGGTTGAACTTGTCAGAGAATTGCAGGATTTCCTTGGGACAGAATTCGATACAGTATCCGCATCCTTTGCACCGGTCATCAATGATACAGACCAGGCCTTTGGTTACCTGTATCTCCTGCGCGTCAAGAGGTTCTCGCCAAAATGCCATGTTGATTACCTGTAAGAGAGAGGAGGTTTCGGTTCGCGTTAACGTTGCAACCCGAGAAGATGTTCAGCAAGCATATCGAGGGAACCAACTCATAGCGCCCTCCTTGCGAAGCCGTTATATAAACTGAAAAAAAGAGCAGGTGTCAAGCCGCAATCCGTGATTCGAGAGAAAAAACAGAGACACCGCCGCTAAAAAAACACCGGTGTCTCCATTTTTACACCAACCTCTTCAATTTTGTCGACCAAATCTCCTTAGAGGTTACCCAGGGATATTCATTTCCAGTGAAAGTACGGCTTGGGTAAAAAAATCCCGCCACGAAAATCAACCCATGACGCCCGGCTAAATTGACGACATGGCCCTTGACGACCGCTGATTTTCGGAATAAACTGACACGAAAAAAAAATATATCGTGATTTGAAAATCACACGCGCCAAGGAGAAGTTCTATGCTTTTTCCTGTTTCCGGCATCACCGTCGACCCCTGGATACCCCCGCTGGTTGCCTTTGTGATCTCTTTTTTCACTTCCATGGGAGGCATTTCCGGGGCCTTTCTCCTACTCCCCTTCCAGATGTCCCTTCTCGGCTACACCAGCCCTTCGGTCAGTTCCACCAACCAGTTGTACAACATTGTCGCTATCCCATCCGGAGTTTACCGGTATTGCAAAGAAGGGAGAATGGTATGGCCACTGACCTGGTGCGTGGTTGGCGGCACGCTGCCGGGTGTGCTCATCGGTGCCTTCATCCGAGTGACCAGCCTGCGTGATCCCAGAAATTTCAAACTGTTCGCTGCCGCTGTCATACTGTACATCGGCAGCAGGATGATCAGGGATTTGCTGAAGAACAAACATCAGAGACAGCAAAAAATTA
>JBFJXW010000154.1:0-9248 GCA_041622895.1 Desulfobulbus sp.
TGCTGAGAATGATGTACAAATAGAACAAGCAATACGTCTGGAAAACGGAGTTTGGAAGAATTAAATTTTACGGTTTTTGATATTCAATTTCATTTTGGATGCTCTCGTGAAAAAAGTATACAATCAATTTGGATTTACGTTGATGGAAGTTATGGTTGTGCTTTCCATTATCGCAATTATCAGCGCGATCTCAATTCCTAATATGATTGGTTGGCGGGAAAAGAAAAAGTTATATGGAGCGGCGAACAATCTGGCTGCAGACCTGCAATTAGCGAGAATATCAGCTATCCGTCAGTCCGAGAGTGTTGCAGTTATTTTTAATGCAGGGTCTGTATCTTCTTACTCGATGTTTATTGATAAGAATGGCGACTGGACGCAAGATGCCGACGATAATTTGTTGCGCAATATCGAGGCGCAAGCAGGGATTACGCTCAAAAGCACAACGTTCTCGGGAAATCATACGCATTTCAACACCAAAGGGATGCCTTCGGTCACCGGTACAGTTGTTTTTGAAGATTCCTCCGGAAAGTCCTTGTCCGTTGTCGTCAATAGCGTCGGAAGAATACGAATTGATGAAAGCTGAACGTCGTCATGGTGTTAGGTTCCGCAGGGGAATCCAAGGGGAGCCATGGGTGTCAGCAGGTCGTCAAGAGTTATGCTGTAAGGCCTGGCAACAGCAGCGCCGTTCGGAAATCGTACTGAAGGTACCTGCACCCCCTTTTCAGCGTTGAATATTGACCCTTCTCTGCAGATAACGTGGAACATTGTTTCTCTCTCAATCCCCTGAACCAGGCGGAGTGCGGGGTGGGAGAGGAGAGCAGCAACCGGGAACTGCAGTCAATACACCTTTGGTTCAAGGGGCGGACCCTTGCATCTCATTGTTGGCGCCCGGCAGCATAGGCCTTGCGGATGCTGTCGATCAGCAGGCCCAGTTCCACGGGCTGGGGCAGTACATCAAAAGCACCCTGTTCGATGCCGTTTATGGCTGCCAAAGTGGTTTTCTTGCCGGAGAGGAGGATCACCTCAAGGGCCGGGAGCCGATCCTTGATCATGCGCAGCAACGCAAACCCTCTGTTATCGCGGGCAGTGAGCCCCAGCACTGCGACATTCGGATGCAATGTTTCCGCTATTTCCAAAGCCTCCTCGCCGCTGTTGGCTGCAGCAGCTCGAAATCCCCACGAATTGAGACGATCCGTCAAGATTGAGGTGAATTCCATCTCCTGGTCGATGATCAGTACGCTGATGGGCTGCATGGCGTTGTGTGCAGGTGCATTGGTAGTGATCGATAGTTGAAACGGGACCGGGCTGCCTTCTGGAGGATGTCAGGCCAAAACACCGAGACGGTCCGCATCAGTTGGTGCTGCGGGCCGAAGGCAGGATGCTGCCCGGCTGCAGTTTTCCGGCAAGGGCACATTCCAGGGCCTGGGTGTAGGCACCGATGATGTTGTCGATAACATCGATCTTCTTCCACAGAAAAAATTTATGGAGGCTGTCTTCGATGCCGCCGCACACCAGGCAACGCACCCCCTCTTTGACGATCAGGTCGCAGAGATCCTCCGCGCTTTTACGGGGCAGGATGATATAGCGGGGCTCGTTGTCGAGCTGTCCGTTGGTGTGTTCGGCGATAAGGATCTCCGTGGTCAGGTCGAATCGCGGCGCGACATTGTTGTCTTGCAGGGTGAGCAGCAGCTTCATGACACATTGCCGCTGGCTGGTTTTGGCGAGGATATGGTCATGAGCCCATGCAGTTTCAGTTTGCGCCACAGGGTCGTCCGTCCCCAGCCGAGAAGCGCAGCTGCCTTGACCCGGTTGCCCTGGGTCTGGGTAAGCGTGCTGACAATCAGTTCTCTTTCCATGGTTTGCCACCCTTTCACCGGAGTCCGAACAGGAAGCGGCTGGAGAAAGGTCAATGGCGCGGCAAGGGTGTCGACATTGGCGGCCGTTGCCGGAACGGCAGGTTCGGTATTCGCGGTTGCCTGCCATTGCTGGAGGTATTTGGGCAGCTGATCAACGGCAACGAGCGTATCCGGGCAGATGTTGACGCAGTATTCGACAATATTGCGCAGTTCCCTGATATTTCCAGGGAAAGGATAGGTCAGCAGCAGGTTCAGTGCCGCATCCGAAAAGGTCTTGGCGCTGCTTCCTGTTTTCTCCGCCAGGAGGCGCAGGAAATAATTGAGGAGAAATCGGGTGTCGGTTTCCCGTTCACGCAACGGCGGCAGGTGCAGGTTGAGCACATTGAGGCGGTAATACAGGTCTTCGCGGAACTCTCCGGTGATCACCCGGTCGCGCAGGCTGCGATGGGTGGCGGTGATGATTCGGACATCGACCGATATCTTCTTTTCTCCACCCAGCGGGAAAAACTCCCGGTCGTCAAGAACGGAAAGCAGCTTGACCTGGAGCGACAGGGGCATGTCGCCGATTTCGGTGAGAAAGAGGGTGCCTCCCTGCGCCATGGCAAACATGCCGTCTTTATCTTTGACCGCTCCGGTAAAAGCGCCTTTGACATAGCCGAAAAGTTCGGATTCCAGCAGGGATTCGGGCAAGGCGCCGCAGTTGATTTTGATAAAGGGTTTGTTTGCCCGCTTGGATTGCCGGTGAATAGTCTCGGCAATACGGTCTTTGCCGGTGCCGGTTTCACCGGTGATCAGCACAGAGGCCTCGGTCCGGGCCAGCAGCGGAACGAGATCGAGCACTTCCTGCATCTTCGGGCTTTGGCCGATGAGCCCTTCGATGGTGTGGTCGTCTCCAATCAGGCTGACAGATGCCGTGGTCGGCCTGAGATCGTCGAGGGCCACCATCAATCCGATGGGGGTGTTGTCGGGGGCGCGCAACGGGGTGACGGTAAATTGAATAGGGATCAAGCGCCGGTCGCGGTTGAGAATGTCGCCATGCAGAACAGCGGGGACGCCGGTGTTGAGAATGTCGCGGAAGGCGCGTCCCCTGTTGGCAATGCTTGAGCGCAGCACCGAATCGACATACACGCCCTTGACATCGGCCAGGGAGAAACCAACCAGGGTTTCCAGGAACTGGTTCATGAGCACAAGACGCAGTTCACTGTCGATGATCGCCACCCCGTGGGGGATGCCGTCAAAAAGGGTAACCAGGGGAATGGAGAGCAGGGTGAGCAGGATTTCGTTATCCATGGGCTGGATGTCGCTCTAAGCGAGAAATATAATTTTTGGGCCGCCGGGTTGCGTATTCGCACGGGCCGCCGCCGATCCCCAGGGACCGGCGGCGTCAGCTCAAGAGCGATATCGGAACCGTTGCCACTGCAGTTTGGCAGCCTGCGGATCAGTGCAGCAGTTTGTACTGCGTGATGTAGGTCAGGATGCCGGCACAATAGCCGATGGCGGCAAGTACGCCGATCTTGCGTGCATACCAGAAGAAATGAATTTTTTCCAGACCCATGGCGGCCACCCCGGCTGCAGAGCCGATGATCAGGATGGAACCGCCTGTGCCGGCGCAGTAGGCCATGAACTCCCAGAGAAAGCTGTCAGTGGGGTGGGTGGCCATGTCATACATGCCCATGGACGCAGCGACCAGCGGCACATTGTCGACAATGGCGCTGGCTACGCCTATCAAAGAGACGATGATATCTTCCCGTCCCACGGTCCGGTTGAGCCATTCGGCCAGGGCGCCGAGGATATGGGTGTGTTCCAGGGTGGCAACCGCCAGCAGAATGCCGATGAAAAAGATGATACAGCTCAAATCGATCCGTTTCAGCGCACTGACCAGGGTCAGGTGTTCCTTGTACTCGTCTTCCTTGTTACGATGCAGCAGTTCACCCACCAGCCAGAGAATACCGAGCCCGAAGAGGATGCCCATGAAGGGCGGCAGGTGCGTGATGCTTTTGAAAACCGGAACAGCCACCAGGGTGCCGACGCCCATGCAGAACATGAAATTCTGTTCAAAGGGGGTGGTAATATGGCCACTGCGTTTTTCGACAAAATCTGGTGCCACTACTTCTCGGCCCTTCAAGGTATAGCTGGTGATCAGCAGGGGCACGATCAGGCAGGCGAGAGAAGGGATGACAACTCCTTTCATGATGTTGAGCGTGGTTATCTGGCCACCGATCCACAGCATGGTGGTGGTGACATCGCCGATGGGAGTCCAGGCCCCGCCGGCATTGGCGGCGATAACGATGATGCCGGCAAAGAACAACCGATCCTCGTGGCGGGCGAGCAGTTTCCGCATGAGCGAGATCATGACGATGGTAGTGGTAAGATTGTCGAGAATCGAGCTGAGAAAAAAGGAGACAAAGCCGACCAGCCACAGCAGGGAACTGAGCTTGGTGGTCTTGATGCGGGACGTGATGACCACAAATCCGTTATGCGCGTCAATCACCTCGACTATGGTCATGGCGCCCATGAGGAAAAAGACTATCTGCGCGGTATCGGCCAGCGATTCGTGCAGGTTGTGCACGGCAGCATGAAAGTCGCTGCCGGCAACGGCATAGATAGTCCACAGAAGACCTGCGGCCACCAGAGCCGTAGCCGATTTGTTGACCTTGAGTGGGTGCTCGAGGGCAATGGCCGCATAGGCCAGGACGAAAATTGCAACCAGGGCGGTTAACATAACTACTCCTTGCGGGATATCCCTTGAAGGGAATCAGAATTTAGCAACAGGGGGCTGCGTATCGTTGTGTCCATGCTGCCTCGCCTCTTCCGGGTAGAACTCGCCGGGAGAGACGAGCGCATGCACCTCTTTGTTATTGAACCGCCGTAAACACATGCATGCCCATCAACGGCCAGACAAAGGCGATGAAAATCCAGAGGACCACCATCAGCAGGATGGACGCCATGATGCCGAATTTCAAAAATTCACCGGTGGTGAACTGTTTCGAGTTATAGGCAATGGCATTGGGAGCCGCGCCGATGAGCAGGATGAAGGGCATACCGGCGGTCGCCAGGGCGGAGAAGAGGATAACCTCACCGGTGACGCCGAGATACGGGGCGATAACCAGGGCCACCGGCAGACTGATGGCAATGGCGGCAACGTTCATGATAAAGTTGGTCATGATCAGGACAAAGAAGGCCATGCCGAGAATAAAGACCACGCCTGGAGCTTTCTGGAAAAGTACCAGCCAGTTAACCGCCAGCCACTTGGCCGCGCCGGTTTCCCAGAGACAGAAACCAATCGACATGGCGCCGGCAAACAGCAGGATGATGTTCCAGGGGATATCTTCCAGGTCATCGATGGTAAGGATATTGAACAGGAAGAAGGCAATGGTGGAGCAGAGCAGGATGCCGGTCTTGTCGAGAACTTTCAGGGCCGGAACAAAACTTTTCATGGCAATGATCAACACTGCGGAGAGGATGATCGTCGCGGCCAGCACCTCGTTGCGGGTTATTCCGCCCAACTCCCGATACATCCGGGTGGCTTTTTCCTTGAGGCCGGGAATGTTGGACCGTTCAGGCTTGCAGAAGACCATGAAAAAGCCCCACAGCAGGAACACCATCAACCAGCCCAGAGGGAACATGTAATAGGTCAGGGTGCCGAAGCTGATGTCCACGTGCATCATGTCCTTGTAGAACGCCAGGGCAACAGCACCGCGGGCTGCGCCCAACAGGGTGATGATCGAGCCGGCGCCGGCTACATAGGCCATGCCCATGAACAGGCACTTGCCAAAATTGGTGGGTTTGGTTTCTTTGGTGTAGAGCGAATAGATGGCCATCAACAACGGAAACATGGTGGCGGCCACGGCGGTGTGGGCCATGACGTGGGTCAGCAGGGCGGTCATGATGAAACAGCCGAGCATGATCATCGAAGTCTTTTCTCCGATGATGGAGAGCATCTTGTAGGCGATTCGCCGGGTCAGGCCGGTTTTGGTAAACACCATGCCGATGACCACCGAGCCGAAGATGAACAGTACCGAGGGATCCATGAAATCCTTGAAAGCCACGGCGGGTTTACGGATAAGGAAAAGCGCCTGCAGGCTGCCGATAAGCAGGCTGGTGACGCCGATGGGTACCACCTCGAAAATCCACCAGGTGGCTGCAACGGCAAAGACCGCCAGGGCGCCTTTGGCCTCCTTGCTGAGAATGAAATGTTCCCCTTTGGGGTCAACGGCATCCGGCCAGGCCGGGCAGTAGTAAATAACGGTGAAAAGAGCGAGGCCGGCGATAATAAACGCCGTTCTCTTCCAGTCGAAGGGCGCCTTGGCCTCCGGGAGTTCTTGCACGGTGATGCTTGACATGACAGGTCCTTTAATTGAGTCGTTGAGAGGCAGAAAGAGTGATTATAGAGCGCAACTGCTGGCGAGTGTGCGGAAGATATCGATCAGGCGGACAACCCCGATCAGCGTTCGGTTCTCGACCACCGGCAGGCAGGTTTCGTTTTCCTCCATCATGATCTCGGCGGCATGGAGGGGATGCATGGCGGCGTTGATGGATTTGTGCGGCGGGTCCATGAACTGATGGACCGGCAGGGTACCCTGGCGCTGACACTCGCTCTGGAAATTGTCTTCCAGCAGGATGGCGAGATCTGTGAATTGTTCTTTTTTTCCGGCAAAAATATTTTTTGTCCCGTTGGAAAACAAGGTCGGGAAAAAGCAGGTAAGGATACCCCTGATGGTCAGGCGGCCGACATAGTTGTTCGCCTTGTCAATAACGAGCATTTCATCGAACAGTAGTTTGCCGCTGCCGCCCTCGGTATGCGAAAAGAGTTGAGCCACGGCCTGGTGGACCGATTCTTCGCTGTCCAGATGCGGGAAAATTTCCAATGGAACGATAAGGTCTTTAACGGTGGGCATGCCTTTCTCCTGATGCTGTTGTTTATGGGGCAGGCTTGCCCGGTTACCAACTTTTGGTCTTGAGGATTTTTCGCAGCTCTTCTTGAGACTGCTTCTGTAGAACAAGCATTTTTTTGTCCTTGGCCTGACTGATTTTGCTCATCAGCTCAGACAGTTCAACCGGTTTCTGGAGAAAATCTTCGGCTCCCATTTTCATCGCTTCAACGCCGCTCTGAACCGATGCATGGCCAGTGAGCATAATGATTTCGGCATGAGGGTTGTCCGCCTTGATCCGTTTCAAGGTTTCCAGGCCGTCAATGCCAGGCATGGACAGATCGACGATAATAGCGTCGAAATCCTGCTCTTTGGCCTCAACGATAGCCTGTTCGCCGCTGGTGACGGTGCTGACCTTGAGTCCTCTCAGCTCCAGGCGGTTTGAAAGTGTTTCCAGGAAATCCTGTTCGTCATCAACGAGTAAGACCTTCGCTTCGGGTTCCTTGTCCATGTGCCTCTCCTTTGCAATGCTCTTTGAAGAGGTGATACATTTCCCTCTCCTCATACGGCATCGATTAATTTTCAGTTATCGTGTCCGGCAACGAACCATGATCGGGCACAGGGGGAATCTAGCAAGGAGCGGGCCATATTCTGTATTTAAATTTTCACAGTAAAAAGTCGTATTATTTTAGGGTATTAAGCAGAAAGGACAAGGGAAGGGCAGGGGGGTGCGGATGGGAAATGGGGGATGTGTTCCGTTGTGAAACTAGGGGACAATGGAACGTTTCGTTATGTTTCGAATTGTTTTTTAGGCAGGCAGTTTTCTGATGCCGGTTGTTTCATGTGTCCGATCGGGCGTATAAGCAGGGTGTGGGCGAACCAACTGATTGGCGGTGCAACAAGGGCTCTTCCTCGACGAAGAGTGGGTCGGTTGTCGTGTGAGCAACAATCAGTCTGGCATATCCGATTGCACGGTTTCCTTCGTTTGCAAACTCGACCATTGCTGAACGTTCAGGCAGCCCCAGGAAAACCTGCAGAAAACCCGCCTCATAACCTGCGATGGCATCGCCGCGCTTTGACTGGGCGCGCGTTGTTTTCTTTATAGCAGCCTGTTGTTGATATATTATCTATCTATTATATATACATTATTCCTTTATTGCCTCCCTCTCTTCCATCTGCTTGTCTTTAAAGAATTTATTAAAAAATAATCAACGTTTTCCATTAACCGGATGCTGCGCAGGCTTATCCGTAAAAAGAGCGCCTTTTCCTGCATACTTCCACGGCCTCGATCAATTCGCTGCATACTGGTTCTGAAAGCGGCTCAGGTCAGACCGTATACCCTATGGTAACGCCGTTCCTGTTTGTGCTGAAAGAGAGCATCCCCGGGAAACCGCTGCAGATCGCGGCACAAGGTGCGGAGTGCACGGGTTGTATCGATGGTCGTGCCTGTAGAAACAAGGTTAGAACGTTATGGTGTATTAGACGTGTGTTGAACATAATCCGACCGGTATCCATTGCACAGGGAGGTCACATGAACACGAAATATGTCGCTGTTCTGGCAGTTTGTTGTGCATTTTTTTTCCTGTTTTCCGCAAAAGACATCGAGGCGAAAGACAAGGCAGAGAAAGCCGTATTCGCAGCTCACACGCTGGAAGCGTATATCCAGCGGTCACTGGATGCCAATCCTGGTTTGAAAATGTTTAAAGCGCGTTATCAAGCGGCGCTGGAACGCGTACCGCAGGCAGCATCGTTGCCTGATCCGATGTTTCAGATAACCCATTTTGTCGAGTCGGTGCAGACGCGCACAGGGCCGCAGGAAAATGTGTTTATGCTGAGCCAGCGCATTCCCTGGTTTGGCAAATTGAGCAGCAGTGAACAAGCCGCTTCAGCGGAAGCACAGGCGCTGTGGCATGCCTACCAAAACCAGCAGCTGCTGTTGGTGCGCAAGGTTTCCCTGGCTTTTTTCGAATACGGTTTCACCGGACGGGCCATCACCTTGACGCGAAAAAACCTTGATTGGCTCACTCAGCTGGAACCTATTATCGAGGAACAGGTCAAGGGCGGCGGTGATATTAATCCGTTGCTGCGCCTCAAGGTCGAGGTCGGCAAGATCGCCGACAAATTGGAGTCGTTAAAACAGAGGCGGATCGTCCAATCGGCTCGAATAACAGAAATGCTAGCCCTGCCTGAAACGACCCTGATCGAGTGGCCGAGGTGGGATGTTCCTCCTGTCGACGTGGTCGATGGGCGCACCCTTGTTGGAGCCATTGAAGGGAACAACCCCGAACTGCAGATGCTGAAACGTAAGATAGCCAGCGGCCAGGCACGACAGGAAAGTGCACGTCTGGCCAGTTATCCGGATGTCACGGTGGGGATCAATTACATCCAGATCGGCGATCCTGTGGTCAACCCTGCGACTCCAGATGCGGGTGCGGACCCCTGGGGCGTGACGGCAACTATTACGATCCCCCTCTGGTTTGACAAAAATGAGGCTGCCCGGGCAGAAGCACTGGCAGGGAAA
>JBFJXW010000155.1:0-9202 GCA_041622895.1 Desulfobulbus sp.
GGCATCTTGAATAATTGCTTTTTCTGCCAACCTCGGCGTTATGCTCAAAATTTTATCCTCGGAATAGTACTCATATGCCTGCGGCAAAATTTCACGCATGCCTTGACCTTGATTGAAAAATCTCATTATGCAAGACACCCATTAGAAAGAAACTCAAGATTTGTCCCTGGTAAAAGTATCATTCACCTGCTCACGGAGTTCCTTGCCTACCTTGAAGAATGGTAATTTCTTAGGTTTAATCTTTGTTTTCGTTCCTGTTTTAGGATTTATACCGGTGTACGAGGCATATTCTCGTACCTGGAAACTTCCGAATCCTCTGATTTCAACGTTATCACCCCGGACCAATGCATCTGCCATTGTTTCCAAAATAGTATTCACTATTGATTTTGCTTCATGCACGGAAAGGTTCTGCTGTTCTGCCAGGGCTTGGATTAATTCTGACTTTATCACAATTGTATTCTTTAGTTACGGTTAATTAGATTTGTTTGAGCTGTATTCGACACAACAGGTTACATTCCACATTTTGAAGCATCCCTGTTTATGTTTTGATAGTCTCCAGGAGTGCTGTACCTGCTGTTATCTGAAATCGCCTTAAACAACAGTCTTCGTTTCTCCATACAATCGCGAATTCGGAAGACCATCTCTTCCGTTTCGCAAGGTTTGCAGACGAAATCATCTGCTCCCAGACGCAATGCATCAATCACGGATTGCATATCACCGCCGCCTGAAAAAATGATAACGCTTGTCAATGGGGTGCTCTTCTTTGCAGCCTCGAGTACGCCGAACCCATCAATATCCGGCATAATCAGGTCGGTGATCACCAGGTCGTACCATTGATTTTCCAGGACATCAATTGCTTCACTGCCACTGGCAACGGTGGTTACCGTGAAGTTCTCCATTTGGAGTTCCCGAGCAAAAGACCTGCGAATGATTTCTTCGTCATCGACTAGTAAAATTGATATCTCATCCATTTTTATATTTTCCAGCGGGCTGGCAAAATTATCGTATCGATCATTTAACGATAGCGAATTCATTAGACCCAACGTCTGAAGTTGTCGCCCCAAGCAACCGAATTGCCGATACTTTTCACCGATTGACAAGGCAGCTTAAACTGGCGATGATTCTCCTTTAACAAGACGAATACCACGTTTGTGCTTTTTCATATGTGCATGCAGTATGCGGATGATCTCGATTCCTTCCGTGTTCTTTCGGTAATAAATAACGTGGTTACGGAGGAGGTTGATCGGAAAGAAACACAGGCCTTTCAATCTTGAGAGCTTGGAGTGGTACGGGGTATCGATGTTCGGCATAGCCACAAGTGTTTCAAAAATTGTTTGAGCAGCTTGATAGACCAGATCAGCGGCAGCGGGGGTATCTCGTGCAATAGAGACCCAAAGGTGTATTAAATCGTCTTCAGCTTCCGGTGTTATCAAGATGCCGGCCATCACAAACCTTGTTCCCTGCCCAGCAGTTCCCTGGCCTTTTGTTTAAGGGTGGACATATCCAGCGGTCTCCCTTTGCCGCTATCAAGCCCATCCAGCAAAAGCAGTTCTGTATCCTCACGGTCGTGACGTATGAGGTCACACACGTAATCGCTGGTACTCTGATACTCTCCTGTATTGACACGGGCTTCGACAAAAGCCAGGAGCTCTTCAGTGAGAGCTATGTTTAGAATTGTCATGGCTGCACCTGCTCGTTCTATCTAACGTGAAATACAACTACGGCAGAGCCCTGTACTATATAAATGAGCATACGGATGCCCCCTGAAAAAGTGGTGTGCTTTTCGTTCATACAGCTTAATAGACAGAAAGAAATATGGTTTCGTTATCGGTCAGGTGGCGAGGTAAAGAATTTTGGAAGCGTAGAGTCCGGCTATGTATTCGGCAGATTCTTTATTGAGATCAACAAACATGATGCCTGTTGTATAGCCCGTTCCTGTTTGGTAGCTATGTCTGGCCACGGCTTTGGTGACAATTTTCTCTCTACCCAGAAAAAAACCCAATTTTAACGGCAGGTTGTCAGCAAGTGAAGCAGGCAGGCTCAATGATACACCGCCCTCGCTGATATCCAGGAGTTTCCCTGTGTAGATTTTTTTAACGGTCGCCACCTTGACCAAAATCTCCTTGATCTCAAAAAGACCCGAGATGTCGGCACTGTTCAAACGGGCAAAGGCCCTCTTGTTGAGAGCGGATTCTGGTTTGTATTCCCAGTCAATTTCAAGCCCCTCGAGTGAGGGGATATCATTCCAACACAGTGTTTTTTCCATACAGGTACTTTCAAAGAAGCAAAACTATGCCACACAAAAATTTATAATATAAAAACGTAACGTTACAATTCATTCCAACAAGCAGAAAAAACGACTTTCAATCCCCTGGGCTCAAGTGCCTGCCTTGACTTTTTCTTGTTTCCTCAATTTCATGCACGGCAGGCCAATCCACTGGGCAGCCAATCCGTGAGAATGCAGTTCAGCGCCCTTTCAACCGGTGTGGTTGATATCCTGTCGCATCATGAATAAGAACGTTTTCCTGAATAGGCTGAGGATTTTTTCAACGACCGGAAAGGATAAGCATTTGCTGTATCACAAAAAACAGACTATGTAGGCTTTCCTTTTGGTTAGGATTTCCTTTTAGAAGCAATTCAAGATAGTAGAAAACTTAAAGTACCTTTTCGTAACCCTATTATAGGTAAATTTACTCACAGTTGTCTAGGTAATTTTACCTACGATTTCGCAATTAATTCTTTTACTCCTCCTGCCACTTTGTGGTTCTACAACAAGAGCGCTTCGCAACGTGGTAATTGGTCAGGGTTATTCAGGTGGACACGATCAATTTTTTATCGCCAGCGATTTGAGCCCCAGTGAAAATGCCGGAGTCCACTGCAGGCATCTGAACAATAATCAACCGATAGCATTTCTCATGCAGCCGACAGTCGAGGGCGCGGTGCTCCATGATCGGCTACGCAACACCGTCACGACTGCCCCGCAAAACAACGGTCCATCCATGAGGCAGTTCGCCTTGTCCGCGCACGAGATACAGGACAGGCCAGAAAGGTACAATGAAGGCAGAGCCGATGGCCATGGATCAAGCAGTGTCTTCAAGCCGATCCATGGCGCATCTGATTTCCTACGGGCCGGTTCCAGCGCCGTTCGCACTGGAGAGCGGCTACCCTTTGAAAAAGCGGGAGGGATCCTGACTGCCCCTCACAAAGCGAGAGGCGTTGGGACAAAGAAAAAAGCGGTTGTGGATGCTTTAAAGTAGCTGGTATTCGGTACCGGTGGAACCCATTGGTTCATTTCATACGTCTATAATGTACCCTGGTTCCGGTAACATACCACGAGCACTGAACTCCCGGGTCAGAATATCTCTCACTGCAGCGGCAGACTCTCTCCGAAACCGTTGATTAAGATGCACCAGTGCCAGATTCTGAGCAGTAACCGTGCGGGCCAGATCAATGCATCCCTGAATGCCGCCATGTCCAGGCGTATCCGATTGGAATCCATACGCCTCATGGATAAGGAGGGACACACCTTGCGCCAAGTCTGCGGTTGCTTCAGTGGGCCGTCCATCTCCGCTATAAAAGACTGACTTACCTTCATGGTCCAACCGCAATGATAAACAGGGTGCGGAGATGCTGTGATCGGTGGCGGCACAAGACAAATGCGCCCCCAGCAGGTCTATCTCTTCGCCCGCACCCACCTCGATAAAGTGCACGGGGTATTGCAGCCGCTGCCTGAATCCCGGATAGGCCAGATCTAGAGCGGACCATATCTTTTCTTTAACCCCTTCCTGGCCAACAACCGTGAGCGGTTTTGTCCGGCCCTCCTCCCAAAAACGCAGTAAGAGCAGTGGCAGACCCAAAAAATGGTCCCCATGAAAATGGGATACCCAAACTGCGTCCAGGGCCGCGCCAACTGATGAGTGGACATAGTAGGCGGCCGCAGCGGTAAAGCCGCAATCCAACAAGATATGGCCGCTGTTGTGCGAGCCGTCCAGGGAAATGAGCACCGAAGTGTTTGGGTAGTGCTCGTCAAATGCCTCGCCCACGCCAATGAAAACTACGCGCATTATGCACTCCTGTCTGCTGTATTCATACCTGGTCCTGCCTCAACCACCACCTTCGATCACAGCTCGAATATTTGGCACACAAGAAACAATAAAGAACCTGCGTGGCGGGTTTGCGGTGTTCGATAATAGATTCGTGCATCCCGAGAGGTGGCTCGGGGATACCCAATCGGGTATCCCCGACCCCGGAGATCACGGTGACATTCCGATCAAGCCCAATTCTTTGACATTCGCCATAGCCACCAGAAAAACGCAAGAACCAGAGTAATCACGAGAAGGATAAACAGCCACTGACGATCGATCTTTACCGGTTGTCCTCCAAAATCGGATGCCGGCCCCACAAAAAGAGGTTTTCCCAGGTAATTCACGCTGACAATCCCGTTCGGATCACCCGTAAGGACCATGTTGTAGGTGCCGTCCTGGCCGACTTCTTCCAAACGATCCAGCTCAATACCCCGCCCCGAGACGCTGAAGGAGCGCATCTGTCCCGGCCCGATGTATTTTCCATAGGTCGTTTTCGGCCTGAGCTTGATCGACAGGTTGGTACCGCGCAGGGTTTTGCTGATGACGGACGCCGTTGCATCAATAATGCCTGGTCGCACATACACACTCTGCACTGCAACGCGCTGAACCCTGCCATACCCGACAACATCCGCGGACACATCGTAGCGTATCTGATACACGCCGGAAATCAGATTTGGATCATACGATGTATCGTAGGCACCGCTGCCCTTGTACTGCAAAGGATGGTAACCGCTCGTGGGTGCAATCTTGAGAACCAATTCGCTGTCCTTCAACAGGGACAGGTACTTCCGCTGTCCGACGGAAGCCGACTCGGCTCCGGTTGCCTTCAGAGCGAGGTCGACATCGGGCATTTTTGCCAGGACATCGCCCAGGTCATCTCCGGGTCGGAGAACCTGCGCCGTTACCGCAGCGTTTTCCAGCGGCATACCCTGCCAGGTCAAATGCATGGAAGGCGAGAATGTTTCGTCTGCCCGTGGGGCTGCTGGCTCGCCGACTCCCCACGACATCGCCAGGCTCCGATCGTCGACGAAAATCAGCGCTCTGTATGCGATGTCCCCCGAGATCGTTTCGGGCCTGGTCAGCGTTACGGTGTACCGCCCTTGCGGCATGAATGGGTCGGTAGACATGCCTGCGGCTTGCGGAAAGACCGCTTGCACCAGCACATGCCTGGACTGGTCGATCGTGCCGACGACGCTGAATTGGCTGGTGACGTCTGTCTGGTCCTTGTTGATAGCGATCCAGCTCGAGAGATCCTCAAGCGAGGAAGGATCGATGTCGCGCTCGAAACTGATGCTGAGCAACACCATCTCGACGCCGGCATTGACCTCGAAAGGATCCATGGTTTTCGGAGTATCGGCCAATATTCCGCTGGAGTACGAGACCATCTGCGGACTGTTACCGGCCAAGGCATAGCTGGCGACGCACTGAAATGCGTCGGCAATGCCGGCAGCACAGGGAAAATCCGCAGGGGTTGGTGCATTGGCCGAGATATAGGTGCCGAACCGACTCTCGTTCGCAAGGTTCTGCAGTACACTATGGTAGCTGCTCGAAGGGTCACCGATGCCAACCGAGATGATCCTTACGTCGGCATCTATTTCAGGTGCCCCTGCGCACGCGGCAGGATCGGA
Organism: Desulfobulbus sp.; assembly: GCA_041622895.1. Lineage (GTDB taxonomy): Bacteria > Desulfobacterota > Desulfobulbia > Desulfobulbales > Desulfobulbaceae > Desulfobulbus. Next base: position 5,714 of record JBFJXW010000155.1, read on the forward strand.
TGATGCTGCGCAGATCTTCAACCCGTCCGTCGTCACGTATGGAGCGGTATTCTGCTCGCCGTCGGTGAAGAGCACCAGCACCTTCGAATGCGTCCCGCTGCCGCCGCTGAGTTTGGCCAATCCATCCTGAAGCGCTGCCCCGATTGAGGTGCTGCCCCATTCGCAATTCTCTGGAGTAGAACTCCAATCGCAACCCGGGGCCGCTGAATGCGAAGGTGCACCCGGTCCTATTTCCCCAGCCACCTCGGTGGCGAGTGCGACGTCGACTGGAGTCCTCACGGACACGAACGCGGGCACGTCCAGCGCTTTACTGCTGAACAAAGTGAGTCCTAACGTGCTGTCGGCTGGAGGGGCAAGAGCAATGACATCCGCAAGGAATATGTCCACACCTGCGCCGAGGGCGTCTCGTCGAGTGGCAAAACCCTCCGGGTTATCGCCAGGGACGCTCCAGAGCATACTTCCTGACCGGTCCAGTACCATAACCGTGTCAATCGGGTCGGAGATCGGACGGTTGGACAGCGCCACCTCGAAACCCGAGGTTGTGGTGGCATTCACTGTTACGGAAATTCCATTGGCCGCATCAGTGAACGTCTCGCCGACGTTCCACATGACTGCCGGGTCGGTTGCGCTGGCACTGGGAACCAACACGGCTGTCCCCAGATCGACCGTGTGAATAATCACCGCTTCACCGGGCAATTTTTCGTCATATCCCGTATGCCGCCGGGCTTCGACCGTGTAGTATTGCGTTGCTGAGGTGCCGATCGGTATCTTGACCATCTGGTAGCCGGTTGAGGGAGGCGCGGCGAGATCGTCCAACGTAACCGTCGCGCTCGAACCCGGCAACAGCGTCATTATTTTGGATTCCGGTATAACCTCCAGCAAATCCTTGTGATGGGAGATGGTATGCTGTGCCATGCAACCGTAGATGGCATCTCGGTGGACACTTCCGGCGGCGCAGTTGTAGCGATCCTGGCTCATGACATCCCAGGCATTGTCATAAACCGAAGTCCAATCGATAGCCGTCGAATGGGGTAAGCCAAATCCATGCCCCGTTTCGTGGGCAATGACTGATATATTTGCATATGCCCATGGCGGTTCCCAGGTTGCCCTCCACGATCGTGTGACGCCGTCGAGTGTTAGCGTCCCGGTGCCGCCGCCCCATGCCCAACCTCGATCGAAATTGAAATTGAACATCATATTGATGCCGTCGTAGAGCGAAAAGTCGACGTCCGCATCTGCCGCGGCAATGCAATCCGTCATTAATGCCGTTTTATCAGCACCGCCCGATGTCGCCGTTGGGTTGTAATGAGATTCGTCGTGCGGCAAGGTGTACCAGCCTGTTCCAGCCACCCCGCTTCCGCTCACATCAAAGGTGGAAAAGGATATTTCCCGCCAGTAATGATCCAGTCCGGGTTCCGTATCGCTGTACATGCCCTGGAAAAACGCAAAGTCCTCCGGCTCGTCGGCAATATCGGGGAATTTGCACATGAGCGTAATCCAGGGGTGCGAACCCGTGACCCCAGCCAGGCCCGGCGTTCCTTCGAATGTCGGTGTCGACGATTGCGGTGGCACGGCAAGCTGAATCGCATCGACTTCAAGAACGTGCGGCTGGGCTTCGGGAGCGGCGGTGGCCCCACTGAGATCGGGCACGGCGGCCCATGTACCGCGAACAGTTACCTGCCTGCCGTTGAACTGCAAAATCCCTCCAAGCTTTCTCGACACTGTATCGGTAACCTGCAGCCTTGTTCTTTGCCCCATTGCATTGGAAAGTGTGTAGATAACCGTGGACTTTCCATCGATGCTGTCACCCCACGTGATTGTGAGCAGGCCGGATATGGTCGTTACCTGACCGGCAATGTTGGGAGCGGATGTTTCCCCGTGCGGGTCTTGTGCAAATGTCGGATGCAGGAGTGTGCCGAATGGTAAGCTCAAAACGACAACAATGCTCGATAAAGCCAAGATCTTGGTTGTGTTCATCGTACCTCCTCGTAACTGAATGATTAGGAAGAAAAAAGACAGGAAATCCAACCGCATCTACGTCGGCACCCCCTATCCCTCCGGATATGTTACGCCTACCTCTGAACCGAATGATCTCTGGAGAACTGTTTTGTATTGTTGACACGAACGTTAGGGTTTTTCCCAAGAACACATTAAACCCAAGTGCCCGATTAATAGAATAAAGGTTTTTTGGTTATAAAATGGGTATACTAGCTAGGTAACCAGACAGGAAAAGCTTGCGGTGCGGCCTGTTAACGAGGTCTTGTCACAACGTTTTTCTCTCCCTCAAAGCACTTTTGAAAAGAGGGGGTCAACTGCCAAGGCTGGTAAATGTGGCGCTATTGGCAAGAATCGATATCTTGGCAAAGGTTGCGATTGAACTGGCGATGGTGTGAATGGAGCGCGATGCCTTAAGAAGGCAGCCGCGTACTTTGATCGAGAGCCGCTGCATAAAAGGTACTTCTGACCGTACGGGACCACGGTTTGGCAATGGTCTGGGCAGGAGGGTATCCCGTGGGGGAACGTATGGCTGAATTTCGTCAAGTGTTGAGTGCTATGTCCGGGCCCGCTATCTCGATCATGCCTGCTAAACCGGAGTTGCAGAAACACCCAATTCCGGATGTTGGTCAGCGCCCCACCTTGCGGTACGATTGAGCTGTGGCCCTGTTTCTCACCCTCATCGGGAAAATCTTCCCCCTGTATCTCAACATAGGTCTGGGCTACCTGGCCTCTCGCTTTTTGCGGGTTGACCGGGGGGCGGTCGCCGCGCTGCTGTTTTACATCGTCGGTCCGCTGGTGGTCTTCAGCGCGACCATCAACGTGCGGATCGAACCGGCAGTGGCCTTTCTGCCGCTGTTCTTTTACGCAATCTGCTCGCTGGCAGCATGGATCGGCCTCAAAGTCTTTGTGCCGCGCTGGCACGATGCCACCGGCAATATCCTGGCGTTTACCGCAGCCACCGGCAATACCGGCTATTTCGGCATAGCCTTGGCCCTGCTGCTCTTTCCTCCGGATATCGCCGACATTTTCATCTTCACCGTGCTCAGCTCCTTCTTTTTTGAAGCCACCACCGGTTTTTACGTGACCGCCAAAGGAATGTTTACCGCCAGGCAGAGCCTGGGCAAGGTTCTGCGGCTGCCGGTACTCTATGCCTTTATCGTGGCGCTGATCCTCAACCTCGCGGGAGTGTCGTTGCCTCAACCGCTTACCGAATACTCCAGCCAATTCAAAATTGCCTATTCGCTACTGGGGATGATGGTCATCGGAATGGGGTTGACCGGGCTGCGTCAAGCTGGTGGAGTGGATCGCCGGTTCATCGCTATAGCACTGTTTTCCCGCCATCTGTTCTGGCCGCTGCTGATCCTGGCGCTGATTCTGCTCGATCGCGCCTTTTACCAGTTGCTGCCTCCTGAGTTGCACAAGGTGATGTTTGTCTTCACCATCGTACCCCTTGCCGGCAACACCGTCACCCTGGCGGTGCTGCTCAAGGCC
>JBFJXW010000156.1:0-9133 GCA_041622895.1 Desulfobulbus sp.
CAATCCCCATCTCCGGCAGGCTGATGGCCGCTGCCGATGTCTACGATGCCCTGATCAGTAAGCGGATTTATAAAGAGGCCTTTTCCCACGCCAAAGCCATGGAGTACCTTGTCGGCGGCAGCGGCACCCATTTCGACCCCGAGGTGATCAACGCGTTACTTGCGGTGGAGCCGGAGTTTCTCGCCATCGCCACCGAGTTTCAGGACAACGGGCCGGAATGAATACGGAAAAACCAAGGCGGCGAGGTATCGTCGCGTCCATCGTTCATCATCACCTCGGTTGTTTGACGACCAAGTCTCTTTAAGGAGCATCCCATGCAGAATTTTCAGTTTTGTAACCCTACCAATATTGTTTTTGGCACCGATACCATCGGTAAACTCGCGGAACTGGTTCCCGCCGCAGCGCGCGTTCTCATCCTTTTTGGTGGCTCCAGTGCGAAAAAGAACGGCACGCTTGATCAGGTCAAGAAGGCGCTGGGCACTCGCGTGGTGCAGGAGTTCGGCGGCATCGAGCCCAACCCGACCTACGAAACGCTGATCAAGGCGGTGGAGCAGATCCGGCAGGAAAAACTGGATTTTCTGCTCGCGGTCGGTGGGGGTTCGGTCATCGACGGGACCAAGTTCGTTGCCGCCGCTGTCCCCTTCGAGGGCGATCCGTGGGGTATCATGGAGAAACGTGGGCAAAAGGTGGCCAGTGCGCTGCCCTTCGGTACCGTCTTGACCCTGCCGGCCACCGGTTCGGAAATGAACTGCGGCGCGGTGATCACCCGCAAGGCGACCCAGGCGAAGCTGGTCTTTGCCAACCCGCAGGTGTATCCGCGGTTTTCCATCCTTGATCCGACCACGACCTATACCCTGCCGCAGCGGCAGGTCGCCAACGGAGTGGTTGACGCTTTTGTCCATACTGCCGAGCAGTACCTGACCTATCCAGCGCAGGGCATGGTGCAGGATCGCTTTGCCGAGGGATTGCTGCAGACCCTGATAGAGATCGGTCCCAAGGCGCTGGCCAACCCGCAGGACTACGATATCCGTGCCAATCTGATGTGGGTGGCGACCCTGGCCTTGAACGGCCTGATCGGCGTTGGGGTGCCGCAGGACTGGAGCACCCACATGATCGGCCACGAATTGACCGCGCTGCATGGTATCGATCACGCGCGTACTCTGGCCATCATCCTTCCGGCATCGCTGCAGGTCCGCCGCGAGAGCAAACGGGGCAAACTGCTGCAGTACGCGGAGCGTGTGTGGCAGCTCACGGATGGCAGTGAGGACCAGCGCATGGACGGCGCGATCCAGCAAACCCGCGATTTTTTCGAAAGCCTGGGGATTGCAACCCGTTTGTCGGACTATGGCCTCGGTGCCGAGGCGATCGACCCGATCGTGGCCCAGCTCGAAGCACACGGTATGACCAAGCTTGGTGAACGGGGCGACGTCACCTTGGATGTCAGCCGCCGTATCCTGGAAATGGCCCTGTAAGCGGGCAATACTTCGGCAATCAGTCATACGGTATTGGTGTCCGGTTGTCGATCCATTGCATCCAACCCACGGCCGTGGAAGACGCTGTATGCTACGGCTGCGTTCCAACCCTATGAGGACGATATGGCACAACTTTTTGAACCAACAACACTCAAGGGCATGACGCTGAACAACCGTTTTGTCAGATCCGCAACCTACGAGGCCATGGCGTCCATTGACGGCACCGTACAGGATCCGCTCCTGGAGTGCATGGCGGAACTGGCCCGTGGCCAGGTAGGGCTGGTTATTACCGGCCATGCCTATGTAGCCAGGGAAGGCAAGGCCGGCCCCCGGCAGTTGGGCATCTACGCCGATGCCATGGTCAATGGTCTGAAACGTCTCACCTCGGTGATACATGAACATGGCGGCAAGGTGGCCGTGCAGTTGGCCCATGCCGGGAAAAAGGGTATCGGAAAAGGGGAGTATGCCGCCCTCGGTCCCGTGGATGTGCTCGATGAGGACGGGACCCTGCAAGCCCGTGCCATGACCGGTGAGGCGCTCAGGGAAACGGTCCTCGCCTTTGGCGACGCAGCGGAACGAGCCGTCAAAGCCGGGTTTGACGCGGTGCAGATCCATTCGGCACACGGCTATCTGCTCAGTCAGTTTTTATCACCCTACTTTAACACCAGAAAGGATGCATACGGGGGCAGCCTCGACAATCGTGCCCGCCTGCTGCTTGAAGTCTATGAAGAAGTGCGGCAGCGCGTGGGAAGCGAATTTCCGGTGCTGGTCAAGATCAATGCCGAGGATTTCCTGGAAGGCGGCCTTACCGTAGCCGAGATGCTCCAGGTGTCGCGAATGTTGGAAGAGCGGGGCATCGACGCAATCGAGATGAGCGGCGGCACCTTTGATTCCGGCAAACTGATTCCCTCCCGAGTCGGCACGTCCAAATCGGAAGAGCGCGAGGTCTACTACAGATCGGCTGCCGCTGCCTACAAAAAGGAAATACAGATCCCCTTGATCCTGGTGGGCGGTTTTCTGTCGTTTTCCAGCGCGGAAGAGGTGGTCACGTCGCAACTGACCGATTATGTCGCGCTTTCACGGCCGCTTATCCGGGAGCCCCATCTGGTGCAGCGATGGATGCAGGGCGATCGGCGCAAGGCATCGTGCATTTCCTGCAACCAGTGCTTTGCCACCCTCTCCACGGAAGAGGCCCTGCACTGTCCGGTGGAAAAAAAGGAACAGGCCAAACGAGCGGCGCAATAAAGTGGTCGCTCGTGCACGCATTCTCTGCAAGGGCGGATGAGAGGATGAAAGGGCAGACGGGTATCCCGAAGCAGCATTTTTCCCATAAGCGTGAGCCATAACCCGGAAGGATACCCCTGCAAAACTCTCTGGAGAAACGGGAGCAGGTAACACATGATGCCCATTTGGGAGTTGCTCAGCCGTATCCGATGGGATGAGGCGTTTGCGAAAGCCAACTTTCGCATCGGTTATTACGATCGTCTAGAGGCGAGGATAGTTATTGTGCCCCTCCAGCGGGTGGTTCAGCAACCGGGTGATCATTTCTCTGTCCAGATTATCGATGACGAGGGCGTCTTTCATATGGTGCCGCTGCATCGAATCAAGGAGGTGTATCGTGATGGTGCATGTATCTGGAAACGTGAACAATAGAGCAGCGTTTGCGTGCAATAAAACAGGGCACAGTCGTTGAATCTTCAGCCTGCTGCATGCACAATGGTGGTCAGGTGGTGAGCGAAGACGAATGTGTACGATTTCTCCAGTGGGCGCTTCCTTTCCTGCACCTGCGCTGGAAAGGGTTTCGTCGGGTGCGGGGTCAGGTGTGCAAACGCTTGAAGAAACGACTTGCAACGCTGGGAATCGGCAGCCTGGAAGAGTACCGGCACTATCTGCACGGCTCTCCGCATGAATGGCACACCCTGGATCAGCTCTGTCGCATCACGATCACACGATTTTATCGCGATAGAGCGGTTTTCCGGTTTCTGGCCCAAGAGGTCCTGCCCACGCTGCTTGCGCATCAATCGAACCACGAACACCCGGTGCTGCGCGTCTGGAGTGCCGGCTGCGCCTCTGGCGAGGAGCCGTATACGGTCAAGCTTGTCTGGCACTATGAACTCGCCGCGCTGTATCCGCAGGTGGCGTTGCAGATAGTGGCCACGGATATTGATGCAGCCCTGCTGGAGCGGGCACGTGCGGCCTGCTATGCTTTCAGTGCGGTGAAAAATTTGCCGGAATCCTGGCGGCAGGAGGCATTCGTCAAGACGAACGAAGGGTATTGCCTCCGGGAATCCTACAAACAGGGAATACATTTCACCGCGCATGACATACGGGGTGCCCTGCAGGCAGAGCCCTTTCAGATAATCTTGTGCAGAAATCTCGCGTTTACCTACTATGACGCTGGGTTACAGCAGCAGGTGTTGGATTCACTGTGTCGGATTTTGCAGCCCAATGGGGTGCTCGTGCTGGGCGTGCATGAGTCGTTTGTCGATCAACACGACAGATTTTTCGTTGTTTCCCCCAAACTGGGTATCTTTCGAAAGAAAGAAGAGGGCGCGTGAGCCGTGTCAGGGTGCACTTCCGTGTGACCGTCAACGTGCCGGTGGTGCCGAGTGTCTTTTGGGGCGGCCCGGGCCCTGATTGCTTTGCCTCACTGCTTGGCAAGGGAGATGTAAAAGATGCTTCCTCTTTCAGGCGCCGGTTGTGCCCAGACCTGACCGCCGTGTTGTTCGCAGATCTCCTTGACGATGGCCAATCCCAGGCCTGAGCCTTCGATCTCCCGCACGTCATCTTTACGTTGAAACAAGTCAAAGATTTTCGTGCTGTCTTCGCTGCGTATGCCTATGCCGTCGTCTCTGACGGAAATGATGTGGTGCAGCGGTGTTTCCTCATAGCCGATGGCAATTTCGCTCAAATCGTCGCCACCGTATTTCAGGGCATTGTCCACCAGGTTTCTCATGATTCTCAAGAGGGCGAGTCGGTCGGCGGTGATCGCAGGCAAGGCATCCGGAACGGTCCATCGTATGGAGCGGATGCTGAATCGTGTGGAGAACTCATCTTTGATCATTTGGAGGGCACGGGACAATTTGACCTCCTCCAGCAGGAGCGGTACTTCCTTGGTGGAGATAAAGAGGTTGATTTTTTCAACCAGGGCAACAATCTGTTCGGAACACTTCAGGATCTGTTCACAGTAGGTTTTTCCTTTCGCATCCAGCGCAGCGTTGTATTTCTTGTACAGACAGTTTGTCAGTCCGTACATACTGATGGCCGGGCTCTTGAGATCGTGGGATACCGAATAGGCGAACAGCTTGATTTTTTCCGCGCTTTTTTGCAGCGCTTCCTCCATTTCCTTTTGTTCGGTGATATCACGTCCCACCGATTGGAATTCCTTCGGACGATTGTGACTGTCGAAAATGAGGCGATTGGTCCATTGCTGCCACCGCATCTCGCCTTTGGGTTTCATGGCCCGAAGTTCGATGGTCCCCACGGGATGGCGCAGGTGTAACGAGGCGAAGTGTCTCCTTGCCTTATCCTGGTCTTCTTCGACCAGGAAGGGAAAAAAGCTCGTCCCCATCACCTCCTCCTGTTCCTGCTCGAAATAACGGCAGAAGGCATCGTTGACAAAGGTGAGGGTCTGATCGGGCAGCGAGCGGAAGATGAGTTCTGTCTGATCTTCGACAATGGCTCGATATCGGGTTTCACTCTCTTTCAGTGCCAGCAGAGCCTTTTTGTAGTCGGTGATATCCCGAAAAATTCCCTGATATCCCAACACACTGCCATCCTTGGCGTATTTGAGGGTCGAGGTGATCAGGCAGTCCATTTCCTCGCCGTTTTTCTTGAGAAATCTCGTTACATAGTCCTGCAGGGACCCTTGTCTTTCGATCCGATTTCTGTACTTCTTCCGGTCGCTTGGGTTCACATAGAGTTCGGCAATGTTTTTGGTCAGTAATTCGCTGCGGGTATACCCGAACAGATCCAGTCCCGCCTGGTTGATATCGAGAAACGCGCCTTCGCGAGTGACAATGGCAATGGCATCCCTGGATTCTTCGAACAGGCTGCGATATTTTTCTTCATTGGCCAGAATGGCTTCTTCCGCCTTTTGTCTTTCGATGATTTCATTGCGCAATTCCTGATTGGCTCGTTCGAGTTGCGCAGTGCGTTCCTGAACCCGAAGCTCCAGTTCGTCCCGCACCCTTCGCAGGGATTTCTCCGTGTGCTTGCGCTCGATGGCGTACCGCGTGGCTCGTGCCAGCAGATGGCGGCTCACGTGCCCTTTGGCAAGGTAGTCCTGCGCCCCCTGCTGCACGGCTTTGATGGCCAGCGTCTCGTCGTCGAATCCGGTCAGGACGATGATGGGGATTTCGGGGGTCCGATCGTGAACCCGGGTGAAGGTCTCGAATCCCTGGCTGTCCGGAAGCGACAGATCAAGGAGAATGGTGTCGATCTCCTCACTGCTGAGGGTTGCAAAACCCTGGGCAAGGGATTCCGCACACTTCAGATCAAAGGAACCGGGAACGCATTCGGAAAAAAGCTCCTTGATCAGCCGGGCGTCGCCGGGGTTGTCCTCGATCAAGAGGACCTTGATGGATGGGGCGCTCATTCCTTGGCGTCCTGCGGAAACGGACACTCGTGAACCAGGAGGCTCTGTACCGGTGTGTTGTGGTGCACTGGGGGCATGATGGATTTCCTACTGTTACTGATTGCCTTACTGGAATATAAAAGAGAACACGGCGCCTTTGCCCACCGGGAATGCAGCCCCGATGGTGCGAAGGTGGCAATCAGTGATTGTATTGCAACGGACCGGGTCTGTGCCGGTGCCCGGCCACCTCATCCAGGACAGGCAGCACAACCGTGAAGGTTGCGCCTTCCCCCGGCCGGCTGTCGACGCGGATTTCCCCGTTGTGGTTGTTGACGATGCCATAGCTGACTGACAAGCCCAGACCGGTTCCCTTGACTTCGGGCTTGGTCGTGTAGAAGGGTTGAAAAATCATCTCCATTTTCTCGGGTTGAATACCAATGCCGGTATCTGCAATGGCCACGGCCACTTTATCTTCTTCCTGCCGGGTGCTGACGGTAATAACATCGCCAGGTTGCTGGCAGGCATCGGCGGCATTGGTCAGTAAATTGAGAAAAACCTGTTTGATCTGGTCGGCCACCGCGACGACCTGCGGCAGTTGTTCTGCATAGTCGAGCACCACGGAAATGCCCTTGTCCTTAAAATCACTCTTGTGCAGCAAAAGCAGCGAATCGAGGGCCTGGTGAATATCCATCACACCTTTCCTGCCGGAGGTGGGGCGGTTAAAATCCTGCAGGCTGCGGATCAAATCCTTGACCCGTTGACTTTCGCAAATGGCTGCGTCCAGTAGTTCCCTGTCCTCTTGTTCGAGTATCGCCCTTTTTTTCAACCCGTTGAGAATGGCCATGATACCCTGCAGGGGATTGTTGAATTCATGAGCGAAAGAGGCCGATAATCTGCCAATAGCCGCAAGTTTTTCCGCATGCAGATATTTTTTTTGCGTTTCCTGCAGTTCCAGGGTCCGTTGCTCAACCCGCCGCTCCAGCTCGTCATTGGCCGCGAGAAGCTGTTTTTGTTCCAGTTGGAGACGGATTTCGTTTTCCCGAGAAATCTCGCTTTGTTTGCGATCGGTTATATCAAGGACTATGCCCAGGTAGCGGCTTACCAGGCCGGTTGAATTCGTTATTGGCATCCCCCGTGACATGAGCCAGCGGATTGGCGGCTCACCGCCCAGCAAGCGCCATTCGACGTTTATTTCCTCGCAACGAGATCGTGCTTTCCAGACTTCTTTCTCTACCCGTTTACGATCGTCGGGATGCACACCCTGTCGCCATGTTTTCCAGGAGACCGGGCCACCCATCGGTTCCAGTCCATAGAGTTTCCATAGATTGTCCGACCAGATATTTTCATTGGTCACCAGATCCCATTCCCAGGTGGCGCATCGAGCAGCCTCCTGCGCCATGCGGAAACGTTCTTCGCTTATCCGCAGCGCCAGCTCGGCCCGCTTGCGCTCGATGGCGTATCGCGTGGCACTTGTCAGCAGGTGCCGGCTCACATGCCCTTTGGACAGGTAATCCTGTGCACCCTGCTGGACCGCTTTGATGGCCAGGGTTTCATCATCGAATCCGGTCAGGATGATGATGGGAATTCCAGGCGTCCGGTTGTGAACCCGGGTGAAGGTTTCAAATCCCTGGCTGTCGGGAAGCGACAGGTCGAGGAGAATGGTGTCGATCTCCTCGCTGCCGAGGATGGCGAATCCCTGGGCAAGCGACTCCACGCACTGCAGCTCAAAGGAGCCGGGAACGCATTCGGAAAAAAGCTCCTTGATCAGCCGCGCGTCGCCGGGGTTGTCCTCGATCAAGAGGACCTTGATGCATCGGGTGCTCATTCCTTGGTCCCTTGTGGTAACTTCACGATCGTGAACCAGAAGTCTTCAATGGATTCCACGATGGAGATGAATTGGTCCAGGTCGACAGGCTTGGTGATGTAGCAGTTGGCGTGCAGGCTGTAGGCCTTGAGGATGTCCTGCTCGGCTTTGGATGTGGTGAGGACCACGACCGGAATGTGCCGCAACTCCTCGTCGGCCTTGATTTCCGCGAGAACTTCACGGCCGTCTTTTTTAGGCATGTTCAAATCAAGCAGAACGAGGTCCGGGCGCACCGCATCGGCATATTTTCCTTGCTTACGCAAAAAAGCCAGGGCTTCCACGCCGTTTTCGACGACAGAGAGGTTGTTCTTGACCTTGCCTTCTTTCAATCCTTCGATGGTCAGGCGGACATCAGCGGGATTGTCTTCGACCAGAAGGATTTCTACAGGGTTACCTTGCTGTACAGGGATCATGATGGCTCTCCTTTCGCAACGGGAATGGTGAAGTAGAAAGTGGCGCCTTTGCCCAACGCCGATTCAGCCCAGATGGTACCACCGTGGTATTCGACAATTTTCTTGCAAATGGCCAAGCCTATGCCGGTGCCGGGATAGACCCCCTTTCCATGGAGGCGTTGAAAAATGTTAAAGATGCGGTCGGTGTATTGCGAATCGAAACCGATGCCGTTGTCGCGGACGGAGAACAGCCACTCTTTCCCCTCCAGCCGGGCGGCTATATGCACCAGGGGAGGAGCATCATCGCGGAACTTGATGGCGTTGCCGATCAGATTCTGGAAAAGCTGCCCCAGGAGGGCGCCACTGGCGACCAGGGTAGGGAGCGGGTCGCGAGTGACGACGGCCTGGCTTTCTTCAATAACGGCTCCCAGATTGCCCAGGGCCCAATCGAGAACCTCTTCACAATCCGTGGACTGAAACTCGCCATCGATCCTGCCGACGCGGGAATAGGTCAATAGATCGTTGATCATCGTCTGCATCCGTTTGGCGCCATCCACGGCATAGGCGATGAAGTCATCCGCATCCTCATCGAGCTTGCCCTTGTACCGACGGGCCAGCAGCTGCACGTAACTGGCGATCATGCGCAGCGGTTCCTGCATGTCGTGCGATGCCACGTAGGCAAACTGCTGCAGTTCTGCGTTGGACCGTTCCAGTTCCATGGCTTGCCGGGCCAGTGCTTCCTCGGCCTGTTTGCGGGTGGTGATATCGGTCAGGATGCCAAAACTGCCTCTGAATGTTCCGTCATCGTCGAAAATAGGCCTCGGGGAAA
>JBFJXW010000157.1:0-9100 GCA_041622895.1 Desulfobulbus sp.
AAGGGGGCAATTCCAGGAAAAGTATCCACACAGAGAAGTTCTACATTCAGGATTTCTTTCTCATGCAAGCAGGTGAGGACGTGGGCTAACATGGATTGGTCAAAAAGGCAGGCGTCAAACCACAGGATGATGCGATCGCAGGAAGCTGACTTTTCCAGTTTCTGGTATTGGCTGCGGAGGGTTTCCAGGATGAATTCTTTTTTCAGTCCACCTGCTGTGGTTTTTTCTAGGAATTGGGCCCGGGTCTTAAGGGTATCCTCGGTTGGCCATCCAGGGTTTCTAGGGCCATCGTATAGAATGTCATGCCAGACAAATACCTCTCCAGGCAACCCCGCCTTTGCCAGGTTGTCACCAGCAATGTCACCGCTTGTAATGTGGAGAATGTTTGTCATTTCAAGTCCCAAAGAATCCAGTGCACCATTGTTTTTCACATGGAATGCCATTATGGTTTCCATCCCTCTTGACACCCGGGCAGTTTTTCCAAAAATATTTTGCTTCCTCACAAGATGTCATCTCTGAGCAATGTGTTCGACCATCGTTCCATTTGGTTACTGTGCCTTCGGTTTGCATCACTTCGAAATCAAGCAGGTTGGCATATACCTCCTCAATCGAGTGCACAGTGGTCAGAGCTTTGACACCTAAAGGGAGTGGCTCGTGCCAAATTTCGGGTAAATCTTGTTCGGTATGTGAGTTTAAAAGCAAGCCGTTCAACCGGGGGAGTGAACGCAGCCGCAATACCAGGTTTGTTGCCCCGAGCGTCGATTGGATACCAGCCGTGATCCTTGAGATAGACTGCGTTCAATCCGTGGAGGCAATATGGTGGGTCTTCCTCGTCTAAAGATAGCCTCTGATAACACAGTCCAGCCGGAGCAGTTGAACCGATAACTGTCGTGGCGTAATTATGCACTGGTGGATTTTGTGGTAATCGGCTATGCGGTTTCACCTGAAGCAGGACTGCTTTATTGTCCTGTTTTGACAACTGATTAACAAACTGTTTTCTGAGCGATCAATATACTCTTATGGTTAAAAAATATCCTCGGAATAGTATGCATATGCCTGTGGTATTTTTTTTCGCATGTCTCAATCTTGAACGAATAATCTGATTGTTCAAGATACCCTGTAGATGGTTTCCAAACGTTCATGGATAAGGGATATCTGGACTTGTGCAAACCAGAGATTCACCGTAGCAGACCTTCATTTTGAAAAATGGCCGTCGAGGCGTGGCCGCAACTTTATTTAACCGACCGCCTTGGTGACCCCATCACGTCAAAAGAAGCCGTATTCTCTCTCGTCCGTTTTTCGGCAGGAGCTGTACCGTACGGATATTGCCTTCAGCAGGGCGGTCGGACACTAACTGCGCTCCCCGGAAACGTAACGGTGTCGGGTGGCTGCCCCGAATTTTCAGGAAAAAGGACCCGCTGCTGTCCGGCATCTCTTTGGGCCGTGCCCGGAGATCAATAACAAGAGACGCGTCATCAACAGAGAGTCGGCCGAAATATGCGATCGCCGCCTGACGCCAGCAGATATCAAAATTTTCAGCCATAATGCACTCGGGCCGGGCTGTCCCGGCAAGCAGCATTTCTGCCCAGCCATCGATGATATCGTTGTTGTGTTGCGGATCAGGGTGGAGCAGGTTGCCCCAATGGAGCGGCAGAATGGGCCCGGAAAAATCCCAACTTGGTGAACTGGCCGACCTGTTCCAGGGGACGGGTGCGAGTCCGCGTTCCAAAAGACCCACACCGCACTCCCAGGTGATCTTCTCATGATGTGGCGGCGCAAAGCGTCGTGCCCTGGAAAAGCGGGTGACCACATAGCGAATGCCGTAGGTGTGCAGGAGTGCCTGTATCGATTCTTTGCCGTTGCCAAAACTGTGGTTCAGAGCCGGGGGGATAAAGAGACGGGGAAAGTCTGCAAAGCCGTTTTGTTCGAGGATGTTCGCGAAAGCGTCAAGGTGCGATGTAATCACCTGGCTTGATCGCATCATACCGTGCCGGTCATGAAATTCGGAGCGTTCCATTTTCCCCTTGTTCCAGAATTCATGGCACAGTGCGTGTAAACCCAATTCAAGGGAACCTTCATTGTGGCGCAGATATTCGGCCGTTTCATCGAGCCACGGCCCCTGATTAATGTTGTTGTTCCAATGGCTGCCCATCCAGGTGGCACCGGGGATATCTCGTAGCGAATTGTTTCTGTCCCATTCACCGAGCACCATCCCCACGCCGATACGTACCCCGAGTCTGTTGGCCAAGCGGACAAGGGCCTGATAATCTGCCAGACAGTGTCTTCTGGGAAAAGCGTTACGATACGGCTGCTGAAAGGCTGAACCATCTTCTCCCTGCCACCAGCCGACATCCTCGATAAGCGGAAAAACCGGCATGGGCAAAAAAACATCGATACCCTTATGGGTGATATGCTGTATCGCCTGCCTCATAAGCTGATCCAACGTCTGATAGCCGGACCGTCCCGTCGAGCGTCCATCAGATCCATGCGTTTCCAGGTATCATATTCAAGCGACTCGCTGGTGGGGACCCACGTGTGAGGTTTTCGCGAAAAAACATGCCAGCCGAGTTGTTCCCTCTCTGCGCCCCACTGGACTTTGAATCGGTAGGTTGGCGCATTGGGAGTGGAGCGACCAAAATCGAACCATCTGCAGCGTTGATCGACTGCATATTCGAGCATCGACCAGTAAAGCAGCATGTTCGGGCAGGATGGCCGGTAAATTCGCAGGGATGACGCCCAGGGATTGTAGAGCGTTGCATTGTGCAGAAGAACAAAGGCCGCGGCGGCGGGTTTGTCGTGCACATAGATGACAATAATGGCGGTTCGAAGCGACTGGTTGTCGATAAGGCTTCGAAAAAGCTCCATCCCATGAACGGGTGAGCCAAGATCACGCATGTTTTCAGAAAAAACCGTATAAAAATCTGACAGGAGTTCGATCTTACCGACTTTTACGGTACATGCACATCGCCGAGCCTTACGGATTTGATTACGAACTTTTGCAGAAAGAGCCGACCACAGTGCATCCACTGATGCGGGAATAGGGCGGAGAAGCCCTGTCTTGAAATGATGGGGTGTGTAGCGCCATGTATCGGTGGTCTTGTGCTGCTGGAAAAAGGTCTGCAAGGCGCCATCCTGACGCAACTCCAGATGGTTCGCCCCCAGTTTGTCGGCAAGCTTCAGGGCTGCGGAGAGGAGCTGCCGACCACTTTCCCCATCGTTTGTCAGCATGCCCGCCGCATCAGTGTATGGCAGTGAGATCAAGCGGATTGCTTTGCCCGGTGGGTTGAACAGCACAAGAGGAAGGATACCGCTGATTCGGTGCGTTGTGGTGTGTATCGCGGCCAGCCGGAAGAGTGACAGGGAGTAGGTTGCAGCAAGGCTCTCGCCCCAATCGAAAAGATGGGAAAATTTTGCCGCACCATGTTCGCCGGCGTAAAGATTCCATTGTTCTTTATCTGGAGTTGTTACAATCTCGAGCATGGTTGCCAGCTTTTACCCGCAGCGCACGGAACTGTTTCGTTATAGAAAAAACCAATACGAGCGGTTTTTTCATCAAAATTACATATTGGTAATATTTTTCATTTAAAATTATATTCTTTGCACTTTTATCAGCGAAGAACACCATTTTTATCCAGAATATATACTATTTATGTACTTATCTACCGAACAACGAGCATTCGCAAATCTTAACCGACCTCTTCATAAACCCACGGTAAGGTCGATTTTGGAAAAAGGCAGCGGTGAAATCAATGAGGATGTCCTCATTGAGGAAGGGAATCTTTTCGGCGTATTCGATGGGGCGACAAGTTTGCACGAGCGTCGTTTCCAGGAAGGGCTGACCGGGGGCTTGCTTGCCGCACGAACGGCTGCCGAGTCGTTTCAGGATAACGGATACTCGCTTGACCGACTTGCTCAAAAGGCAAATCACCGTATTCAAAGAATGCAGGTACATGATAGTGTCGATCTGCACGAACGGCACAAACTCTGGTCCACCAGCTTTGCAGTCGTGCGTTTGACCGGGAATCAACTCGAATATTGTCAGACCGGTGACGCCCTCATTTTGTTTGTCTTGAAAGACGGGACCTACGAAGTAATTACCCCGGACATCGACATTGACCGGGAAACACTCCAGTTGTGGAAGGAAATGCAGGTCGCACCAGGTGCCGAAATTCAGCAAGTCCTGGCCGACCAGATTCTCAAAGTTCGCATGGAAATGAACATCAGTTATGGCGTGTTGAACGGTGAACCCGAGGCGCTGGATTTTATCCGCCACGGGTATGAAGATCTTGCCGGTGTCAGCGATATCCTGCTCTTTACCGATGGGCTCCATATCCCCCGGGAGAATCCGCTGGCAGAGCATGACTGGCAATCCTTTGTCGATATCTATCGTCAGGGCAACCTTCGGGCTGTCCGCGATTATGTGCGGCATCTACAACGGCAGGATCCGGGTTGCCGTACATACCCTCGCTTCAAGACCCACGATGACATAGCCGCAGTGGCAATCAGCTGCTGAGCACGTTCTCGTAGACCTTATTGATTTTTCTGAAAACCGCACTCCAGCCAAACGCAGCGGTGATTTTTTCGATTTTTTCCGGATCAGGAGAGGGTGACACCAGCACCCTGGCCACCATGGAGTGTATTGCCGTGCGCAAACGCTTTTCGATCAGGGGCACATCTTCCGGTTCGGGGCGATCTATCTGTTGCATGACCGGTAGTTCAATGAATTCGACAAGATCAGATTCCGCATTGCCTAGCAATTCCTTGCAACCGGTGAGATCGGTCGTGATGATGCGGCAGCCCGAGGCCAGTGCCTCGAGTAGAACTAACGGTAATCCTTCATACAAGGATGGCAGGATGAAAACATGGCACCTGCCCATCAACCGGGCCAGTTCCTGCTGATGTATCCGGCCATGAACAGTCACTGAAGCCCCCGCTTGCTCCGCCAGATCCAAACAGTGCCGTTCTTCTTCCCCTGTTCCCGATCCAGCAAGGTGGAGATGGATGTTTCCATTATGTATTGATAGAAAAGTCTGTAACAGAAGGTCTACTCCTTTGGAAAAACTGAGTTTGCCCGCGTAGAGGAGCTGTACCTGAGAAGATGTGCCCTTTTGCTGCAAGGTAAAAATCGTGTCATCAAAACCGCCTCCGACGATATCGATTCGGTGCGAGGGGATGGCATAGAGTTGGCTGATCTGATTTGCCTGGCTTCTGCTGAGAGCAAGGATTCTGTCAATTGTTTGGCAATGCGGCAGGATTCTCTTTCTGAGATGGGGACACTGCAGGAACTGACGGAGATCAGTAGAGTGGCATGATGTCACCATTGGAATAGTGGCAAAGTGTTTTCGGGCGACTGCACTGGCGAGCCAAAGATGATGGCTGTGGATGATATCGGGATCAAAGGCATCAACCGCACGTTCGATAACCTGTGCAAAGCTCTGTTCATATCGCTCTATCTGCGCAGGCGAAAGCGTTCCGAAGATGGAACTGGGGTAGGGCATGACGTCGCTCATGCCGGGAATGGGGTAATCGAGCGCGCCCTGGTTGAAGCAGACGAAACGGCAGGATGAACTTTGAATGCAGTCGAGTTTCGGAAACCTGTTGCCTGAGATCCCGGCAACAAGAAAATTTTGATGGCCTGCAGCGTTAGCCTGGCGGATAACATTTTGAACATAAATACCGCTGCCGGTGCTCTCGGGATGTTGACTGATAAGGTGGAGAATTTTCATTGATAAATGATGACACCCTTTTCGATACCGGGCAAGGCGCAAAGCAACATTTGTTCGCTCGAATTTGACTCTGGCCGCATCTTATGGCGAGAACAGGTATTCCAAGGCACGCCACAACGCCAGCCTGTGCGTGTCTTGGTGGAACAGTAGTAGTTTAAACTTGAAGCGTTGGTGGAATACTAAGACCTTCGAAATGGCTATAATAACGTCGGCAACAGCGGCGAGTAAACGCGCTAACGGCTGCGAGTCCAGGACTGTAACGAAACAAATGGAAAATTTTGGTTTCCCTGGAACAGAGATCATTGAAGGTGATCAAAAAACTGGGCCGCTCGTCACGTTATCCCCGCAGGTAGTTGCATGGATTGGCTCCACTGTCTGGGAGCCTGCCCATACAATCGTTTAAACTCCCGGCTGAATTGAGAAGAACTCACGTAGCCGACCTCCATTGCCGCTTCGTTCACATTCATTCCTCCGACAATCTTCATGGCGGCGTTATTCAGCCGCATAGATTTCACAAACTGGATGGGTGACATAGTGGTCGCCTGCTTGAATTTGCGGTGGAGCACAGCCCGGCTCATCCCAACCTGGGCGGCTATATCGTCAATAGTAACTGCTTTGTTCAGGCGGGAAGATAAATACTCAATTGCCCGGGCGATTTCATTGCCCACGCCAAATGCGCGTCTAGCAGAATCCCCAGCATCACCCTTTAATACAGCGTAGTACACTTCCCGAAGCCGACCGGGCCCAAGTATCGCCGTATCCGCTGGGTTATCACACACCTGCAGCAGCCTGAGCAGCGCTTCAGTGAAGGTGTCGTCCCAGCGAGCGAGAGTCAACCCCTGCGGGAGCGAGCCCCCCTTGGGTTTTCGTATGGCACCAGTGGCGTTTTCCATCTCAATTGCCAGTTCGGTCATCACTTTTGTATCCAGGGAAATATAGACTCCCAGGAGAGGATTGTCCTTTGATGCTGCGGGTGTTCCCGCCTCCACCGGCATTGACATGGTGCAGCACATGTACTTACTGCTGTCGTACACATATCTCTTACCATCTAATATAGCTTCTTTTGTCCCGTTCACGATGGCCACCACGGTGGGTTCGTACACCGCAGGGGCGCAGCGAAGTGACTCGGTAACCTGGAAGAGTTTTACCCCCTTCACGCCGGTTTCCACCATGCCAGCCCAGCTGACCCTGTTTTCAATGATCTGTTTTATCTGTTGTTTGCTCATGCCGTCAACGTAGCACTACTAAACGCATAATTCAACACGATGATACAATTAGGCATGTTTTTGAGATTATGTCGCCTATCTATATCAAAATGTGAGAGCTATAGTGGTTTCAAACGAGGCAAACCTCTGTCTCTGGTGAAAATTGAAAACACGAATTTTCAAGCGGCACATCAACTAAGCACGCAAAAAAAGGAAAAATAAGGAGTTTGAACAATGACTATCAAAAAACAATGTGGATCAAAGGGCTGGACACCGGAGCAGCTCGGCTCTCTTGCAGGCAAAACATACGTCATTACCGGTGCCAACGCCGGTGCAGGATTTGAGGCAACAAGGGTGTTTCTTTCCAAAGGGGCAAAAGTGGTAATGATGAACCGCAACGCCGATAAATCAGCCGCCGCCATCGCAAGCCTGAAACATGAATTTGGGAGTGATGCTGACGTGACTTTTGTGCGCATGGATCTTGCGGTGTTTGATTCCGTGCGAGAAGCGGTGGCAGAGGTAAGGGAGAAGGTTCCCCGAATCGACGCGCTCATCTGCAACGCAGCCATCGCACAGGTGGCAAAACAGGAGATCACCGTGGACGGGTTTGAAAGCCAGCTTGGGGTGAATCACCTCGGTCATTTCCTCCTGTGTGGATTACTCTTCGAGCGAATCGAAGAATCAGAGGGGCGCATCGTGGTCGTCGGTAGCAACGCATATAAGATGGGGTTGAAGAAAATACAATTTGAAGACCTTAATTTCGACAAGAAGTACACCGCCTGGAACTCCTACGCCCAGAGTAAACTGGCGCAGATGATGTTCGCCTACGAGTTGCAACGCCGAATTAAAGTTGCAAACAAGAGTGTTCAGGTTCAGATCTGCCATCCTGGCGCGTCACGAACGAATCTGTTGAAAGACACGGCGAGTACCTTCAATAAAATTCTCTGGTCCGTACTCTCTTGTTTTATCGCACAATCAGCCGAGAAAGGCTCCTGGCCCGAAGTTATGTGCGCAACGGAGGACGGGTTGAAGCCGGAAGCCTTGTATGGCCCGACAAAAAGAGCAGATACGGTCGGCCCTGTCGGCGATTGTCCGTTAGATGAGCTGGCCCTGAACCAGGAAATGGCCATCAGGCTCTGGACGCTCTCTGAGCAGAAAACGTCCCTGAGCTGGTCGTTGTAGTTCGACTTAAAAAGAGAAATTTTCGCTGTGGGTTTAAGGTAAATTTTGGAATAAATGTAATGAAAAAAATAATTTCAAGCATAGGAGATTGTATGTTGTTTTCTACTGTTTTATCTGCTGAAGATATAAATAACGAGTTGAATAAGTTAAAAGATAGTGTTCAAGATATAGAAGGAAACACATATCGTACTGTACAAATTGGGAAACAGATCTGGCTCGCAGAAAACCTTAGGAGCACAAAATTTCAAGATGGCTCAAAAATAAAAACAGCATTTATTCCAGATGATGAAGAAAAAAATCTCTTAAAATATGGCAGATTATATGATTGGCATGATGTGTCTAACACAAGAAATATTTGTCCTGTTGGGTGGAGAGTGGCAACAGATGATGATTGGAAAGAGTTAGAAAAAACTATTGGTATGCCTGAAGAGGATTTAAATAAAAAAGGATGGAGGGGGGATAATATTGGTATTTCTCTTAAAGAATCTCATCCTGATACAATGTTTAGTAAACTTGATCAATCACAAGTAAATAAACATAATTTTTTTGTAAGACCGGCTGGAATAAAATGGAAACATTGGTATTTTACTCAAGGAATGTATACTGAATTTTGGACAAGTAGCGAAGCAACAGAAGATAAAGCTTATAATAGAACATTTGCACACTCATGTTGGAATTGGCATAAGGGTGAGATATACCGTAGTACTTTGTCAAAAAAATACATGTTTTCAGTTAGATGTATAAAAAATTAATATCCCTGATGTTCGAGTTGGATGAAAGTGCCATCACCTCACAAAAGTTAGAAAGTGTACAGAGAGGTGGCCCCACTTGTTTGAACAGGGGCTTGTTTTTTTAAAGTGGGAATTCTGCTTGTTTCAAGCTGCCTGTTCAACCGTCGGCAGCATCACGGCATACGCTTCGTCAGGTGTTTTTTTATCTAATCTGGAGTGGGGTCTGCAACGGTTGCACCAGTTCAGATACTCCATG
>JBFJXW010000158.1:0-9087 GCA_041622895.1 Desulfobulbus sp.
CTGTACTATTACGAAGAACTAACCCAAAAGGAAATAGCGGAAGTACTCAGTGTTTCCGAGGGTCGAGTGTCCCAATTGCACAGCCAGGCTCTGCTCAAACTGCGCGTCAAACTGATCAACTCCGAACTCTACGAACCCTGATCAACAGGGCCGACGACAAGAGGTTTCCATGACTTCCTCCCTCACTCTGCTTTGCTACAGCAGCATTGGTGTTGCCGGCTTTTTTTTGACCGCATCTTTTCTCCTGTTCAAGCGTCAAAAAGCTATTAGAACCCAAGAGAGCCAACGGATCCAGGCTCTGCAGCGCAAAATCGATATGGCGCTCAAGGATGATGACGACACGACCGCACGGGAAGCCTTCAGCATGACCTTGAAAACAGCAAGCCTGACCACTGAATTGCAGGGTCCCCGCCTGCAGAATATGGCCAAAATCAACAAACAGCCGCCGGAAAAATACAAGATACTAAGCAAACTGGCCTCACAGGGCATGGATGCCGAAGAGATAGCCTCTATCCTTGACATTTCTCGTGTCGAAGCAGGCCAGTTGCTCAGCTTGTGCAATATGGCCAAGCTCGATCGCTAGAACATCCACGCACCTCCTGTCGCATTTTAAGGTTAAGAAAGTGCCGCCTTCGACCGACAACAAAGAAGACGATTGTTCTAAGATCAGTAAAAACAACGTGGAGCAGCATGGTCTCAGGAAAATACAGTGCACTCAGTGGAGCGATAGCGAAAGAACAGGCCATGGGCAATATCGCCTCCAATCTGGCCAATGCCAGCACCACCGGCTTCAAGAAAGACCGTATCAGTTTTGAAGCCATCCTGCGCGGGACACAACAATCAACCGATGCAGGAGGAATCAACTTTGCAAGAATACGCAACATCGGCACCGATTTCAGCCAGGGCGGCATGCAGCCTACAGGAAGGTCGCTGGATGTCGCCATCGAGGGCGAAGGCTTTTTCAAGGTCCAGAAAAACAATGAGTTTTTCTACACTCGGGCCGGGCGGTTGATGATCAATGAAAACGGTTTGATCACAACGGACAACGGGTTCGCTGTTCTCGGAGCGGCCAATGAACCGCTGCAGATCGATACCACCGCCGGCAAGGATATCGTCATTGCCGATACCGGCGACATCTCTGTTAACGGCGCGCCGGCCGAAGGCAAGATCCAGGTCTTCAACGTCAGCGACCCGGCAAAGTTGCGTAAAACAGGCGATTCCCTCTACAAACTGGAAGACGGTGAGACGGACCAGGCACTGGAAACCTCTCAGGTCGTCCAGGGGAGCCTGGAAACCTCCAATGTCAATATGATGGAGGAGATGGTAGCCATGATCGCCGCCCAAAGATCCTTTGAGGCACACCACAAAGCCATCGAGAGTTATTCCAAACTCGGTGACAAACTCGATGAACTCGGCTCGGTCGGCTAACCAAGCGAACCATCCCTGCCACCATAGATACTAGCACGCTCAAGAGGATACTATGCGCTCACTCTGGACAGCAACATCCGGCATGTCCGCCCAAAACTTGAACATGGACGTCATTGCCAACAACCTGGCCAACGTTTCCACTGGCGGCTTCAAAAAGAGCCGGGCAGATTTCCAGGATCTGCTTTACCAGATCATGAAAGTTCCCGGCAGCCCCACTTCAGCCGACACCAAATCACCCACCGGTATCCAGGTTGGGTTGGGGGTCAAACCCGCAGCGATAACCAAAGTGTTCACCGAAGGCGACATCATCCAGACCGAAAATCCTCTGGATGTCGCCATCGAAGGCGCTGGATTTTACCAGGTGACGATGCCCGATGACAATATCGCCTACACCCGAGCCGGCAGTCTCAAGCTCGACGGCGACGGCCGCCTGACCACCTCCGACGGCTACCCGTTAGATCCCGAAATCGTCATTCCTGAAGACGCCCGGGAGATCACCATCAGTGAAACCGGCGTGGTCAGCGCTATTCTCGGTGACGATACAATCTCCACTGAGCTCGGCAACATTGACCTGGCTGATTTTATCAACGAAGCCGGACTGATCGCCATTGGCCGCAATTTGTTCCGCGAAACCGAGGCCTCCGGCACCGCAGTCCTCGGTACCCCCGGCAGTGACGGCATCGGTACGCTGCTGCAAGGCTATGTGGAAAATTCCAATGTCAATCTGGTTGAAGAACTGACCCATATGATCACTGCGCAGCGGGCCTTTGAAATCAATTCCAAAGTGATTACGTCCTCGGACGAGATGATGCAGACAACAACCAATATGGTGTAACTCGTTGAACTACTGGGTACCATTATTCATTTTCGTTTCTTTGTTCGCCTTTTCCCTGGAGGCTGTCGCTCAGATATCGGTACGTTTCCAGGCCAACGCCAGCGTTATCGGTCCACGCATCGTCTTGGCGGACATCGCCACCATTCAACCAGCCGGCAGCGAGGCTGAAAAAATCGGGCGGCTTCCCGTGGCATCGGCCCCGGCACCCGGGGCTGCAAAAGAACTTTACACGGTTTCCGTCATCACCTCGCTGCGCAACAGGCCGGAAGTTGCCGATGTGGACTGGCAGGGCAGCCCCTCTATAACGGTACAACGCAAAGGCACCCGTATCAGCCAACAACAGCTGCAACAGATAATTGCTGATTATTTGAAAGAGAACAGTGCAAGCCTTCCCAAAGGGGAGATCCGTTTCACCGTATTACGGTCACCGGAACAACTGACACTGCCTTTCGGTACCCTGCGCTGGAAAGTAACCCCTTCACGCGCGGACCT
The DNA here is from genome assembly GCA_041622895.1 of Desulfobulbus sp. GTDB lineage: Bacteria > Desulfobacterota > Desulfobulbia > Desulfobulbales > Desulfobulbaceae > Desulfobulbus. The sequence goes on from JBFJXW010000158.1 coordinate 2,756, forward strand.
TATGAGCAGCTCCAGCTTTTCTATTTTTTTTACCGTGGATGACAAACCTGCCGGCAATTGCCTTGTTCGAGGGAAACTGGAAGCCATAACCAATGTGGCCACGGCAGCGATTCCCCTGCACAAGGGAGACCAGATCACAGAGGGGAAAATTGCCATGAGGCGACAAAGCCTCAGCGGACTCGACAAACCGTTTCTAGCCAAAGATCAACTCCTCGGCATGCAGATGGACCGAACCGTCTCAAAGGGTGAGGTAATAGAAAAGAATCATGTTGTTCCTCCCTCAATCATCAAGGACGGGGAAATGGTCAAGATTTTTGCCCGTAAAGGGATGCTGCAGCTCTCTGCCAGCGGTATCGCCAAAACTGATGGACGATTGGGCGAGACCATCCGAGTCAAAAATATCAGTTCCAACAAAGTAGTGTATTGTCAGGTTGATGGCCCTGGCATCGTTTCCGTGGAGTTTTAATCATGCACGACATCTCTCCCGCTCTCCCTTCACGCCTGCATACCGGGTTGCGACCAATCAAAGTATTTTTCTGTCTGTTGTTCACTGCGATGCTGCTGACCGGTTGCGGTGGTAAAAACAATGAAGTCAGTCCCCTTTCTCAACCGCTTGAAGAACCGGTAGTCGCTGATCCGCAACCGCAATCCCCGGGGACCCTGTGGAACGGGGACGAGGGGAACTGGCTGGCCGATATCAAGGCACGGCGAGTAGGTGATATCGTTACCGTAACCATTGAAGAGCAGGCGAGCGCCTCTAAACAGGCCACCACCGATACCGACCGATCGTCCAGCATGTCCGCCGGTATTTCCAGCCTATTCGGACTGGAACGAACCGCTGAAAAAAATAATATCACCCCGTCTTCCCTGGTTGAAGCAAACTTTGAAAATGCATTTTCCGGCGGCGGCAAAACCACCCGTTCGGAAAATCTGGTCGCCACGCTGACGACCCAGGTGGTCCAAGTCTACCCCAACGGCAATCTGAAAATCCGGGGTGGAAAATCAGTGACGGTTAACAATGAAAATCAGATTATCTATCTGACCGGCATTGTCCGTCCCTACGATATTACCGCTGATAACACCATAGATTCAGGAAACATCCTCTACGCACAAATTACCTATACCGGCAAGGGTTCGATTTCCGACAAACAAAAGCCAGGCTGGCTGATGCGCATTCTGGATAACACCTGGCCATTCTGAGTATTTTCTGAGCATTTATTATGGAACGTCGATCCAGTATCATTGTGACCAGCTGTATCCTGCTCGGGTTTCTTCTGCTGTGCTGTCCGCAGGCGCAAGCGACTCGCATCAAGGACCTTGCCGACATCGAAGGCGTGCGCGAAAATCAATTGATGGGCTACGGTCTGGTTATCGGCTTGAACGGTACGGGTGACGATATCAAAAAATCGGTGTTCACCAAACAGGCCATGGTCAATATGATCAAACGCATGGGCATGGGCCTGACCGCAGATGTTTTCAAGCAGATGAAAACCAAAAATGTGGCGACGGTGATGGTAACGGCCCAGTTGCCGCCTTTTGCCCGCCCCGGATCGAATATCGACATCATGGTTTCTTCCATCGGCGATGCCACCAGCCTTTCCGGCGGCACGCTTTTAATGACGCCGTTGAAAGGACCGGACGGCAACACCTACGCCGTGGCTCAGGGACCATTGGCTATCGGCGGCATCTCCTTCGGCGGCAAGGCTGCCAAAGCGCAGAAAAATTTCCCGACCTCGGGCAGAATTACCCGCGGCGCCATTATCGAGCGGGCCGTCAACTATGACCTGCCCGCTTCTGGCCATTTGATGTATCAATTACGGGAAACCGATTTCACTACGGCGGCGCGAATGACCGAAGCAATCAACAGTCATTTCGGGAACGGCACCGCCCGCTCCCTGGATTCCCGGTCCGTTAAGATTCTGAAACCCGGCAATTACACCGGTGATCTGGTGACCTTCATCGCCGATCTGGAAAGTATTGAGGTCGAACCGGACAGACCGGCGCGCATTGTCGTGAACGAACGCACCGGCACCATTGTCATGGGGCAGGATGTACGTATTGCCACCGTGGCGGTATCGCACGGCAACCTCAATCTGGTCATCTCCGAATCCCTGCGGGTATCCCAGCCCAACCCGCTGTCCGCCGGCGAAACGGTGGTCGCCCCGCAAACAAGCATCAAGGTGACTGAGGACCCGGGGAATTTGGTGGTACTGCAAATGGGCGTCAATATTGGTGAAATTGCAAGAGCACTTAATGCCATTGGCGCCACTCCGCGTGACCTGATCGCCATTTTTCAAGCCATCAAGGCGGCCGGTGCCTTGCAAGGTGAACTTGTCATTCTTTAATTCCGTCCACGGATTACCCTCTATGTGGAGAATATGGTCATGAAAACATCGTTTGATCCCGCGCAGATCCTTTCTGCTGCCCAAAAAACTCCTGACGCCACTCGCACCCAAAAGGACAGGGAGTCGCTGAAAAAATCCTGTCAGGACTTTGAAGCCATTTTCGTACAATCGTTATTTAAAGCCATGCGCAAAACCATTCCTGAGGGTGGATTGTTCGAAAAAGACAACGCCACAGAAATGTTTCAAGATATGCTCGACCAAGAAATAGCTACGACCATGTCCCAAAAACAAAGCATTGGACTTGCCGATCAGATGTACCGTCAAATGGAAAAAATGCTCCCCTCCTCGAAGTAACCCCTCCCTCTTTTTTTTTAAAAAAAATAATTTTTTTCTGTAAAGTTTTATTCACCCTGTGCCGATAAAGAGGTAACAGGAAGAAAAGCTCCTGTTGCAGACGGACCAGGATGGGCCGCAAACACTGCAGGGAGGCAGAAAAAAATGAACAGTATCAGTCATAACCAGATTCGCGGCACGCTTTCCATCTCACGAGGGTACAGCCTGGAGGCTTCCATACTTTCCAGCAACCGTGAAGATGGTACGCAAACGAGATCTTCGGATACAATCAGTTTGCAGGGCGAGTCGGCCTTAACCGTTACCTACTCCGGCAACATGCACAGGAACACAGGAGATGCGACACGGTACGGGGTGCTACAGAACCTGGTAGCCAACCTGCTAAAAGAACAAGGCATAGACACCAAGATAGGCTCTGGCAGCAGTCAGACCGACATCGCTGCCCTGTCCCCTGAGGAAGCTCAGGAACTCGTCAGCGACGATGGATACGTTGGTGTTCAACAGACATCCGACCGGATTTTCCAGTTCGCACGAGGAATAGCCGGGGGCGATTCATCACGCATTGATGCCATCAAGGAAGGTGTCGACAAGGGTTTTGCTGAAGCAAAAAAAGCTTTTGGCGATTGGTTACCCGACATTTCCTATGCGACCTACGATGCGGTGATGAACAAATTGGATGCGTGGGTGGCGGAATCTAAGGCTGTGGTCTGATAAACTTTTGTACAGGTGAACGTGATGACCGTGGAATTTTTTGGAGTACGAGGCATGGGGCAGATCGGTGGTGTTAACAAAGTTAGCCGTACCGGTGAAACGCAGAAATCGGCGCAAACCGAAGGCAAGGAAGGCGCATCCTTCTCGTCTGCTCTGCAGGGAGCCACTTCTGCGCAAGCTGCTGAAAAGGCGGAAGATCCCGAACGGGCTGCACGTGTGCAGGAATTGAAAGCACAGGTGTCCAGCGGACAATATGAACCTGATCTGAACAAGGTCGCTTCCAGCCTGCTGAAGTTCCTGGTAGAGGGGTGATGTGTATGGATCGTGACACTGTCCGTGAATTATTGTTTCAGCTGCGCGATACCATCCGTGCAGAACGTGATCATGCCAAAGCCTTGGATATGGCGGCGATGCTCGTCGACATCAAACGGAAAGAGGCCATTATGCAGGCTCTCAATGCCGTTGAAAGCCTGCATCCTGATGATCAGCACTATGCCAGGGAAATCCAACAGGAAAATCGGCGCAACGCCTTCCTCTTCCGGGAAACCCTGAACTGGATCCGGGATACCATGGAATTTTTCGGCCGCAAAACGGTGCCGGTCACCTACAGCCAGCGAGGTCTTTCACACAATTCCACGATTAACGGCCGTCTGCTCTCCGGCAGGATCTGATCGCTCCTCATTCTGCCCTGCCGTTTCTCTCGACTGCTCATCCCGCACCCCCCTCTATCCTTCTCCACCCTCCCCTTTCCTCCCGTTTTATCGTTTCTTTTCCTGTCTCTATCCCCCTTTTTTTCACGGGTCAGGCTAAACTTAGCACGCCATTGTGCCGATAGGTTTCTAAGGTAACAATATGTCACCGTGGTGTTGGAGCCCCCTCACTATTGCAGCACATTTTCCTTGCGCTGTTTTCCATCACCGCCATCCGAAAATCACTAGGGATACGACTGCTCCATGACAAGTCTTCTCAACGCACTGAATGCCGGCAAAACCAGCCTGCTGACCAATCAGAAATCAATTGAGATAGTCGGCAACAACATTGCCAATGTCAACACCAAAGGCTATTCACGGCAGCGCGCCGAGCTGACGCAGATCCCCGCGGTCAATTTCGGCGATTTTTTTGTCGGTCAAGGAGTGACGGTTTCCGATGTCAGCCGCGACTACAGCGTCTTCATCAATCGACAGCTCCAGGAAAAATCCATCGATTACGGCGAAGAAATGGGCCGCTCGGGATCATTGACCGAGCTGGAGCGCATCTTCAATGTCTCGGAAGACAATCTGGCCTCACAGGTCAACGAATTCTTTGACGCCTGGCAGGAGCTTTCCGCCAACCCCAGTGGCGAGGTTGAACGTGATATAGTCATCCAGCGCGGGCAACTCCTGGGTGACGCCTTCCGCAAGATCACCGCTGAAGTGGACACGGTGGTGCAGAACATGAACACCGAAATTATCGGTACCGTCGAAACGCTGAACGAAAAAATATCGGAAATCGCCAGACTCAACGACCGGATCAGCCAGATCGAAATATCGGGACAAAGCGCCAATGCTGCCCGCGACCAGCGCGACCTTATCGTCCAGGATCTTTCTGAAACCCTCGGCATCAAAACCTATACCGACAACCGGAACATGCTCTGCGTCCAGTTGCCCGGAGGAGTGCCCCTGGTGCAAGGCAACCAGGCCATGACCATCAAGACGGTCACCAATGGTACGAATGTCAATCTGCAGGTCGGAATTTTCGGCACCACCATGGATGTATCGCTCGACAATCTCGGAGGCACCTTCAAGGGAATGTTTGACATGCGCGATGTCTTCATTGCCGATCTGCGCAGCGATCTCGACACCCTGGCCGTTGACCTCACCAGTGCGGTCAATACGGTCCACAGCGGCGGCTGGTTCACGGATCCGACCACCGGACTGCCTGCCACCGGCCAGCTTTTTTTTAACGACCTGACCGGTCCGCCGGTGGTCGCCAATGCCAGCCGTCACGTCACCATGGCATTCACCGATACCCGCTATGTGGCCGCTGCCGGACAGAGCACGGCTGCTCCCGGGGATAATGAAAATGCACTGCGCATTGCCCAGTTGGAAGTTACCCATAGAGTCAGTGGCACCAACGACACCTTTGACAATTTTTTCAGCAAAATGGTGGCCACGGTCGGCATCGAGGCTGCACGCAACGATATGGCGCTGACCGGCGCGAAAGATGCCACCGTGCAGCTGCAAAGTCTTCGCGACGGCTACTCCGGTGTTTCACTGGAAGAAGAAATGATCGACCTTATTCAGTATCAACGCGGCTTTGAATCATCAGCCAAATTTCTCTCCACGGTCGATGAAATGATGAATGCACTGCTCCAGCTCAAGGGATAAGCCATGAAAGCCACAATGGGTACAACCTACGGAATGCTCGGCTCGCGTCTCAACGACGTTTCAAAGCAGCTGGAAGAACTGCGCAACATCGGAGCAACCGGCAAGAAACTCAATAAACCTTCCGATGATCCGGCCGCCATCCGGCCGGTGCTCAACACCCGCAAGCAGTTGTCCAACATTGACCGCTATTTGGAGACCATGGGCAAATCGCTTGACACCATGCAGGCAACCGACGGCAGCCTCGAGCACGTGGAAAATATCATGCAGCGGGCCAAGGAGATCATGACCAATGCCATCAATGGCTCATTGAATAATTCGGACCGTACCATTCTGGCCGACGAACTCTCACAACTCCGCCAGGAATTGCTGGATACCGCCAATGGAGCGGTGGACGGTAAATACCTCTTTGCCGGCTACCAAGAAGACCGCAAACCCTTTGTCGAGAACCCGGCGTATGATCCGGCGCTGTATAACCCCGCAGACTCGACCACCTGGCCCTATTTCTATCAGGGCGACCAGAATGCGACTTCTCTGGAAATTACCGAGGGTGAACAGATCC
>JBFJXW010000159.1:0-9057 GCA_041622895.1 Desulfobulbus sp.
AAGAGAATCTTGCAGGGAGAGACCAATATGAACAAATCCGAATTGATTGAAGCCTTGGCCGAAGCGATGAATATTCCCATACGCGAAGCTGCCTCGATAACCAATACGATCATCGAAACAATGAGCGATGCACTCGCCAGGGGTGAATCAATAGAAATCCGGGGATTTGGTAGTTTTGTTGTCAAAGAGTACGAATCATACACAGGACGTAATCCGAAAACCGGCGAAAAAATAAAGGTCAAACCTAAAAAACTCCCCTTTTTCAAGGTCGGTAAAGATTTGAGGGAGCAGGTCAACAAAATCAGCGACAATTAATCGCCACCTGCAAGTTCATTGTTCTCCTTTCCGTCTACTACTTCACCAACCAGATCATAGGTGTGCGCCTCTGTGATACGCACAGGTACGATATCACCTGGGCTGACCTGCCCTGAAGTGATATATACGCAACCATCAATATCCGCCGCCTGAAAACGGCTTCGTCCTTCCAACAACAGGTCACTTTCCCCACTGAGACCTTCAACAAGTACCGGCTCGATCCTACCGACAAATCGTTGCTGCCGTTGAGAACTGATATTAGCCTGCGCCTCCATTACCCGATCATACCGTGCCGATTTTTCAGCTTCCGAAATCTTATTGGCCAACCCTGCGGCTTCACTCCCTTCTTCGTCCTGGTACTGGAAAACACCAACGTGATCAAGTTGCCATTTTTCCAGGGAGTTGATCAATAAAGCCACATCGGTGTCCGTTTCTCCAGGAAAACCGATGAGCATAGTGGTCCGGATCGCGCAATCAGGGATAAAGTGCCTGATTCGTTGTATCAGAGTATCCAGAACAGCCTGATCATAGTGACGATTCATCCTTTTCAGCACCCGACCACTCACGTGCTGAAAAGGGATATCAAGATAGGGCAGGATACGCGGTTGACGGGCCATCAACTCCAACAACGTATCCGGATTACTTGTAGGGTAGAGATATAAAAGACGAAACCAGGGGATAGCGGTATGTTGGAGAAGAGCCTCTAACAATCGTACCAGATCAATCCCGCTACCCAAATCATTGCCATAGGCAGTGAGATCCTGGGCAATCAATGACAATTCTTTGACGCCCGATTGTTCGAGACTGGATGCTTCAGCGATCAAATCTTCCACTGTGCGACTGCGCAGCCGACCACGAATCGATGGAATCATGCAATAAGCGCAGCGGTTATCACATCCTTCGGTTACTTTGAGATACGAACGAAAAAATGGTGTTGAAACCCTCCGTGGTACGTAACGGTCCATCAAGTAGGTTGCAGAACCGGGCTTGGTCACAATCCGGGCTGGTGATGAGGTATTTGGGACCAGCTGCTCAATACGATGAAAATCATCGAGTCCCACGAAGAGATCTATCTCTGGTAACTCTTCGAGTAATCCTTCACCGTAACGCTGCACCATGCAGCCGGTCACCACCAGTTTTTTTTCTGGATCCTCTTCTTTGTACGCTGCCAATTCCAGTATTGTATCAATAGCTTCTTCCACTGCCGGACGTATAAAGCCACTGGTATTGACCAGCAAAAGCGTGGCATCTTCCGGTTGTTCAACAACAGTGTACCCGGCCTGTTCGAGTGCAGCGAGCATCACTTCGGAGTCAACCAGATTTTTCGGACAGCCCAAGCTGACCAAATATAACGTTTTCATGTTGATACAACCTCTTGGGTCGAAATTAAGGCACAGAGTTTTGCCAGTAATTGTTTTGAAACGGCACGAAAGGATTTATCGACAAATCGAGGTGTCCATTCCGCGTGATATAATTCGTCCGAAACTAGCATAACCGCGGCTAAGCGTACCTGACGGAAACTGGCAACGGCGCGAAGTGCTGAATATTCCATATCGACCGCCAAGATGCCATCACTGCTGTATCGGCGTACTTTTTCCCTTGTTTCTCGATAGACGGCATCGGTAGTCCAGATAGGCCCTTGTTTCGGATTATGACCTTGAGCTGTCAATTTTTCACGTAAAGCAACAGACAGAGAGTCATCAAATGTCGTTGCTGATTGGGAGTAATGAGAACTGGTTCCCTCCTCGCTGAGAGCACTCGTCGGCAAGAACACATCACCCATGCGAAGAGAGGGGGAAAGAGATCCGCACCATCCGTACAAGATAATATCGGTTGCGCCTAAGGCTATAATTTTTTCAAGGCAGATAGTGGCCATGGGTGCCCCTATGGCTGGACCGGCAAGGAATAAATTTTTATTGCAGTATAAACTGGAATGAAACAAAAAATGCCGTTGTAGATGAAATCGTTGTGCAAGAGCAGAAAAAGAAGAACTGTCCGAAGGATTGACGGCCAGAATTCCAGAAATGGGCAACTGTGGTTCGCCCTTATTTCTTTGAGGATCGATAACGCAGGTGGACATTTTGGTTGATACCAATAAAAAAAGGGCTACGGCAGTAGCCGCAGCCCTTCCTAGTTCCTTTTTCGATCTGGATTACAGACCGAGTGCAGCCTTGAAGGGGTTGGCATACAGCAGGATGAAGGCGATAACCAAACCATAAATGGCGATGGACTCGCAAAGAGCCATACCAAGAATCATGGTGGTAGTGATGGCACCTTTTGCTTCAGGGTTACGGGCAACGCCTTCACAGGCACCACGCAAACCGTTACCCATACCGATACCTGCGCCGAAACCGGCAAGACCGATGCTGAGACCTGCGCCGATACAAATCAAGGCAAGACTAAGTTTATCCATTGTTCTGTTCCTCCGTACTTAAGTTATATAAAGTTGGCCTTCTTCTCCGTTGAACGGAAACCTTAAAAAACAAATTAATGAGCATGCTCCATGGAACCTGCGCAATACAGAAGCGCAAGCAGGACAAAAACCACCGCCTGAATAACCGAAACCAGCACACCAAGACAAAGGATAGGCAGTGGTGCAAAGAAAGCTCCAGCCAGCATAAAGAGTACGGCCAGCAAAACTTCCTTGGCAAGGATATTTCCGAAAAGACGCATGGAAAGTGAAATCATTCGAGCAAAGTTACTGATTATCTCAAGTATAAACATGAACGGGGCCAAGGCTTTGCTGGGTCCCATGAAATGTTTGTAATAACCCAGTCCATGATATTTGAATCCCAGCACATGATGCGTCACCCAGACTATCAGGGTCATTGCTAACGTGATGTTGAGATTAGAGGTGGGGGACATGAATCCAGGAATTAGTCCAATCATGTTGGCGATAATGATATAGAAGAAAAAAGTTGCCATCATGGGGAAAAGCATCTTCGCGCCCTTTTCACCAAGATTCTCAGTGAAAAAATCCATCAGGCCACCAATCATAACTTCCCAGAAATTCTGACCACTCCCCGGCACCATTTCCAATTTACCCATGGTCAGTTTCGGCACAATGATCAGGAAAGCCATGACCATCCACGTATAGGTCATATACGGTTCACATAGCTTTTCCAGGAGGGTATGGCCTACCGGAGTATGGGGTACCGGCAATCCTAAAGCTTCCAGAATCAATGAAATGAATAATATCGGATGTTCCATGACCTACACTCTCCTCAAACTTTGCTCGGCAACCAGCATTTTCCTGTGCTCAAGCCGATAATGACAACACTGAACATAACGGTGGTCAGCCCCATGATTAATCCGATCACGTCGATCGCAACCTGTGAGGCTAACACAAATAAAAGCAAACCAAGTACTGCCAACCGTGCGTAACACCTCAGAAAAAAACGAGTTTTTTCAAAGCCGAAAGTTGTTTTACTCTCTCCTTCGGCATCTTCGGTGCGTTGCATTAACCGCTGAGTATCTTTTTTCAGCAGCCAAAGACTACCGTTGACTAATAACCCGCCCATCAGGATGGAACGGGCAAAAAGCCAGCCACTCCAATACCAGCCGCCTGCGGTCAGTAAAAGCAACAGCAGTCCGCTGAAGACCATTACACGCCGAACAATCGGACTATCAGAAACAGCAGCGTCGATACCCGCTGTCTTGCATTGTTTATTCATCCTTGATCTTCCTGGTCAGTTCCCAAAGGCTTTTAAAACCGGCTAGGATACCAAAACCTAAAAAAACAAAAGTCAGGTAAGGAGCTGTTTTTCCGTCAAAAACCTTATTATCAAGTGCCCATCCAATACCAAATCCGATCAAGATGGAAAAGACGAAGGTCATACCTACATGGCTGTAAACAGCCAATTGCCTGAACATTTCCCTCCGTTCTTCAGACATCCTTCACCTCCTCTTCGCCTGCCGGATGTGACAGACGAAGGTACAGGTATCATGCGCAACCGGCAAACGCAATATTTTTTTAATTAAACCATCAATTTTTTGAATGACGATTCAGTCATATTCAGGGCTTTTTCCAAATGGGCTCGGTCATGTGCAGCGGAGACGAACACAGCCTCGAACTGTGAAGGCGCCAACCAGATGCCACCAGCCTGCATATCCCGATAGTACTGGCCGTAAAGTGTTACATCGGCTTGCATTGCCGACTCGAAATCCGTAACCGGACCAGCAGTGAAAAAGCAGGTCATCATGGAACCGATGCGGTTGATGACGAGAGGTACCGGGGCTGCGGCCGCAATCCTTTCAAACTCAGCGCCGAACCAGGCGCTCTTTTCTTCCAGATCGGTATAAAACCCGGGCTGGTTGACAATCTTAAGCATGGCCAAGCCCGCAGCCATGGCCAATGGATTACCGGAAAGGGTACCTGCTTGGTATACGGGCCCATCCGGGGCCACCATATCCATTATCTCCCGTTTGCCGCCGTAGGCCCCAACAGGCAGGCCACCACCAATGATTTTCCCGAGGCAGGTCAGATCCGGCGTGATGCCAAAACGTTCCTGAGCGCCACCCAGAGCAAGTCGAAACCCGGTAATGACCTCGTCAAAAATCAGCACAATCCCGAGTTCACGGGTCAACTCCCTGAGCTTTGCAAGGAAACTCGGCGTGGGAACAACCACGCCCATATTGCCTGCAACCGGCTCGACAATCACACAGGCGATATCCAGCGATTCGTCCCGCAGGGTCTGTTCCAGAACCGATACATTGTTATAGGGAATGGAGAGGGTATTTTTTACGATATCATCAGGTACGCCAGGACTGCCCGGTATACCAAGGGTAATAACACCTGAACCGGCCTTAACCAGAAACGAGTCGGCATGTCCGTGATAGCATCCGTCGAATTTCACAACCACTTTTCTGCCAGTATATCCCCTGGCTAGACGAACGGCGCTCATGGTCGCCTCGGTCCCGGAATTGACGAACCGCACTTTCTCCAGCGAAGGCACTGCATCGCAGACCATAGCTGCCAATTCCACTTCCAAAGGTGAAGGAGCCCCAAAACTGGTGCCGTCCGTAGCTGCCTTTTGGATGGCTGCCACCACCTCCGGATGGGCATGCCCGAGAATCATCGGTCCCCAGGAGCCGACAAAATCAATAAAGGTATTGTCATCCACATCGGTTATCATGCACCCTGCTGCCTTTTTTATAAACAGTGGATTACAGCCGACTGACCGGCATGCCCTGACCGGCGAATTAACGCCACCGGGAATGAGAGTTTTCGCTTGAGCAAAAAGCTGTGCTGATCGATCTGTTTTCATCTGGTAGCCTGTAAGAAAAATGACAAAGAGGATTCCGATACCGACGGAACGATGACCGTTCTATATAGCACGGACGTTTTTCCGATGTCAAAAGTAAAAAAAAGAAAACCTGGGACGGCGTACTTGACACATGTTGAAAGATGTCAATTTTTTCTTGTCACTAATCGACGTGCAAGGTAGAATGCCTGCCGATGCAGCCAACCAACACATAACCATCGAAAATTCATCAATTTTTCACTGGGTATTTTTCGATGGCTGTTCAAAAGGAGAATTGAGATGGCAAGTGACAACGTAATGCATATATCCGACAGCGAGTTCGATAGTAAGGTTATCGGGAATCCTCTCCCCTGCCTTGTGGATTTCTGGGCACCGTGGTGTGGGCCTTGTAAGGCTATTGGCCCCGTCATTGATGAGCTTGCCGCTGAGTTTGACGGCAAGGTCGTTATCGTTAAAATGAACGTGGACGATAATCCTGCCACTCCTGGTAAATTTGGTATCCGTGCCATTCCGACCCTTATTCTTTTCAAAGGCGGAGAGGTTGTAGACCAGATCACCGGTGCCGTTGGCAAGTCACAACTGCAGGACCTTATCAATAAAGCCATCTGACACTTCCATCTTCGGCACGGTTTTTTTTGTCATACACAAAAAACCGTGCCTTCTTTTTGGCAGGAACCCCATGCAACAGGCACAGTATCAGCTGATAATCGTCGGCGGCGGACCGGCAGGCCTGACAGCAGGGTTGTATGCCGCTCGCGGTCGTCTTAAGGTTCTGCTCATCGAAAAAGGGGCAACCGGTGGTCAGGTTCTTGTGACGGATTGGGTCGACAATTATCCGGGGTTTGTGGATGGAGTGACCGGGTTCGACCTGATGGACAAGATGACCGCTCATGCCGACCGTTTCGGCCTGGAAAAAAAATATGCCACCATCAGTTCCCTAGACCTTAAGGATAACGTTAAAACAGTTACCTTGGAAAACGGCGAAGTGCTCTCTGCCGAAACGATCATCCTCTGCACCGGTGCAAAACCCCGCAAGCTCGATATCCCCGGGGAATTCGAGTTCTCCGGCCGCGGTGTTTCCTACTGTGCCACCTGCGACGGCCCTTTTTACCGCAATCAGGAAATCGCCGTTGTCGGTGGGGGTAACACTGCCATTCAAGATGCTCTGCATTTAACAAAATTTGCATCCAAGGTCACAGTCATCCACCGCCGGGGGGAACTGCGAGCCACCAAAATTCTGCAGGAGAAAGCTTTCTGCAACGAAAAGATCGATTTTCTCTGGAATACTCAGGTCAAGAAAATCATCGGCAGCAAGAGCGGTGTTGAGGAACTACTTCTGAGACATTATAACGATGACGAATCCACCCTGAAAGTAACCGGCATCTTTATTCTGATCGGCATTGTTCCCAACAACGAAATACTGCCTCTCGATCAGCTGGAGACCGATGAAACCGGCTTCATCGTCACCGACCAGGAAATGGCGACAACCCTCCCAGGCGTCTATGCCGCTGGAGACCTCCGCAGTAAACGATCCCGACAAATCATCAATGCTGCCGGAGAAGGGGCCGTCGCCGAACTGTCCGCCGAACATTATCTCGGCAACCAAGCGCCGGATCAACCTCTTAACTGTAGCGAATAGAGGACTATACCATGTCTCAGCGTATCCTGTCGTACCGCGGCACCCCATGTCTTGTGCTCATTTTCCTGCTGCTGACGGCGCTTACGCTGTCAAGCTGTGCTACCTTTGATGGCATGTTCAGCAAGGTCACCTTCGGCGAAGAGGAAGATCCGAAATCACTTCCTCCGGAAACCCTGATCGTGCAGGGAATGGATGCCTATAATGTCGGCAATTACAGTGCTGCCAATAAGGCTTTTAAAACCATCCTTGATGAGCATCCATTTAGCGCACAGGCGATGCTGGCCGAGTTAAAATCCGCGGATGCCCATTACTACAACAAGCAGTACATCGAGGCCAAAACCCTTTACAAGGAATTCGAAGAACGGCATCCCACCAACGAAGCCATACCCTATGTCATGTTTCAAGTAGGTATGTGCGATTACAGAGGTATTGATCGTATCGATCGAGACACTTCAAGAGCCGAGAATGCCATCAAATCTTTTACGCGTCTGCTGCATGCCTATCCGCAGTCACCTTATGCCAGAGAAGCGCAGACAAAGATCCGGGATGCCAAAGAATTCCTCGTTAACCATGAATATTACGTAGCGGTTTTTTATGTACGAACCGATCATTATGACCAAGCAAAGCATCGGCTGAAATATCTGTTGGCCATGTACCCGGATGCCGCCATCGCCCCCCAGGCAAAAACACTTCTGGAGCACCTGGAGGCTGGTAAAGCGCCGGCTTGGGGCATGAGCAAATGGTTGCCTGAGTTCATGACCACTACGCCGGCTGATAGAGAAGATGGAAGCGCCCAAGGGGCTAACTCTACTTTTCCAAACAAGGATAGCGCAGGCCAGATGGACGCCCAATAACAACTTCTTTCCAGCGGCGGCTCACATTTTTATAAAGGGGACCGCCGCCAGCCATTGCAGCATGTCTTCAATAGGCTGTTCCGTGTTGAGCCGGATGCATTCCCCTTCTTCGGATGCATCCGGCAGTTCAAACGTTTTTTTCTGATGCAGATAGATATCCCAGCGGCCATCGGAAACGGCCTCGGGATCACGGGCCCGCTCTTCGAGCCGTCGTCGCACCTCGATATCCGAGCAGGTGCAGAAAATAAACAGACACCGCGCTTCCACTTCTTCAGCTAACTGCCTAACCTGATCACGATCCCTTCGTTTACTGTACGACCCATCCAACACAACCACCTCGTATCCCGCAGCAAAATCATTGCGCGCTCGTTCAAGCATGGCCTGATAGGTTTGCGCAGTAAAAGCAGCAGAATAGATGCCGTGGAAAACCTGATCCGGACGCCGGTCCGTGGGCTGCAACCCGGCCAATTCTTTACGCACCCGATCGGTGTTATGATAGGTCGCCTGACACCTTGCTGCCCAGGCCTTTCCGAGGGTTGATTTTCCTGATGCCGTCATTCCAAAAAATACGACAATCGTTTTCATGGCAGCTCGGGAAAAACCGGATATCGACTCACAGAGCGGCATACCGTTGCGCCAGGATAAAGTACTGAGCGGCATTGTCTACGCAGGTAGTCTTGATCGTGGAATCAACCGCCGGATCATTCGCCGTGAAGAGGCCGATCTTACCTCGGACATACGCCCGATAGCATTTATAAAAATTGAGCATGGCTTTCAAACCGGGATCCGCTGTCTTTTGACAAAAACCATCGATAAAGCGGCTGGCCAGATCGTCCAGTCCGTAGAAATCCAAGTCCATAGCTAAAAAGGCCACATCACTGGCAACATCGCAGTAACGAAACCGCTGATTGAATTCAATGCAGTCATAGATATACACCTTGTCGGCCAGACAGATATTGGCGGAATAGAGATCACCGTGACAGTC
>JBFJXW010000160.1:0-9042 GCA_041622895.1 Desulfobulbus sp.
CCGTGCGGCATCTTGTGTGTCTCAATTGAAGATAGACATTGGAAGTGAGGACTAGAATTGGACCATGCGACAATTGTTGCAAATGTCATCTGATATATTGAACACACTTCAAACTGTACAACTAAGTAGACAAAAAGTGTGCAATGAAGAGATTTTTTTTTGATGGATGAGGTTAGTTATGTGTTGTCATGTTTGTTGATTGGTATGTTAGAAACAAAAACAGCGTTCACTCAGCCACCTCCGATTGTGTAGCATTTTGTGTAACGCTGTCAATGACGTCGTTAAAAGCTAGTTATTTCAACGACTTATTTTCGTTTGGTGCCGAAGGCGAGACTCGAACTCGCACGACCGTGGGCCACTACCCCCTCAAGATAGCGTGTCTACCAATTCCACCACTTCGGCAATCTTATTTTATTTGGTTTTTGGCTCTCCAACAGCTTTAGTCTTCTGTCCCGCATCAGGAACCTCGGTTGCAGGCATGGGCACTGTTACTGGTGCCTGCTGTGCCGGAAGCTGTTGCTCCTGGACACCAACCTCACTCATCACCGAACCAGTACTTTTACTGGTCGAGAGGTACGCCAAAGCAACAGAAGTGCCCATAAAAATGATGGCTGCCAAGGTCGTTACCTTATTCAGCAGCGGCACGGGTCCTTCGCTACCAAAAACCGACTGACTGGACCCGCCAAAAGTTGCCCCCACGTCTGCACCCTTACCATGCTGCAACAGCACAATACAAATGAGAAACAAACTAACGACAATATGGAGTACTATAAGTAGGGTTGTCATTTAAAACAAATTATCCGTTCGAACGATTGAGCGTTTAACGCTGCACCGCCGACAAGCGCACCGTCAATATCAGGCTGCGCCATGAGTTCATCAATATTTTCAGGTTTAACCGAGCCACCATACAGTATCCGTACAGAGTTGGCAATATTTTTTTCGTATAAATCTCCAAGCAAGCCTCGTAAAAAATGATGCACTTCCTGAGCCTGCTCTTTAGTGGCGGTTTTTCCTGTGCCTATCGCCCATACCGGCTCATAGGCCACGTCCACCGACAAAATCTGCGCCTCGCTTACCGCGTCCAGCCCTTCGCGCAACTGCTTCTCAAGAACGATAAAGGTCGCCCCATCCTCACGGTTCTCCAAAGTTTCGCCTATGCATAATACAGGGGCAATATCAGCATCGAGAGCGGCTCGAAGGCGGCGGTTGATCATATTGTTATCCTCGCCAAAAATCTGCCGCCGCTCGGAATGGCCGATGATAGCCATGTTAATCCCGATATCCTGTAGCATAAGCGACGAAATTTCCCCGGTAAACGCTCCCTCTTTTTCCCAGGCAATGTTTTGCGCCCCTACCGTAATATTGGTGCCCTTCATAGCAGCGGCAACCGCAGCCAGCGAAGTAAACGAAGGCGCGATCATGATATCTCGATCCGTGCATTCACTGCCGGCTCGTGCCACTGCACGAGCCAATTGGACCGCTTCACCCAGCGTCAGGTGCATTTTCCAGTTTCCTGCAATTAATGGACGCCTGCTCATGGAATTCTCCTTGTATTATGATAGATAGTCCCAGTTGGCCTGATTGAACGACCGATCATTCTTCACTCTCAATCCAAAGCCTTGACGCCTGGCAACTCTTTCCCCTCCATCAGCATAAGAAACGCTCCGCCACCCGTCGACATATACGATATATTATTCGCCTCACCGGAAAGAGTGATTGCCGCATTGGAATCTCCGCCGCCGGTAACGCTCAGTGCATGGCTATTAGCAACGGTATGGGCGAGAGCCATGGTACCCCGTGCAAAGGCATCCATTTCAAAAGCACCCATAGGGCCATTCCAGACAATCGTTTTCGCCCCAGCCAACACTTCATTGAAACAAATCACCGAAGCGGGACCGATGTCAAGAGCCATCCAATGTGCAGGAATATCCTGAATGGTCACCTGCTTGCAAACGGCATCGGGAGCGAATTGATCAGCAGCAATAACGTCGACCGGCAAATATATCTTAACTTTTTTTTCCCGAGCCCGGCGCAACAGATCCGTGGCATTGGCAAGCAGATCATCCTCAACTTTGGAGGCCCCGACATCAAACCCTTGACTTTTCAAAAAGGTATTGGCCATGGCACCGCCAATAATCATGCTGTCCACCCGGTCAAGCATATTCTCCAGTGCCTGGAGCTTGCCCGAGACCTTGGCTCCGCCGACAATAGCTACCAAAGGCCGCTGTGGAGTATCAATGGACCGATGAAAATACTCAAGCTCTTTTTGCAGGAGAAAACCAGCGGCTTTCACTGCGACATGAGCAGCAACCCCTACTACTGAGGCATGGGCCCGGTGGGAAACAGCAAAGGCATCATTAACAAAGACATCAGCAACCGAAGCCAGTTGCCGGGAAAATTCCGGGTCGTTTTTCTCCTCCTCTGGATGGAATCGAAGATTTTCCAGCATCAGGATTTCCCCTTCACGCAACGATTCAACCGCCGCAGTAACAGTTGGGCCGATGCAATCGGGTGCAAGCGGCACCGGCTGTCCCAGCACTTTTGCCGCATGGGCCGCAACAGGAGCAAGGGAATATTTTTCAACCCGTTGTCCTTTCGGTCGCCCCATGTGGGTAGCGATGATCACCCGTGCCCGTTGGGCGACTAGATACTCCAGCGTAGGCAGAACGCTTCGAATCCGCAGATCATCAGCAACCTCTCCATTCTCATTCATGGGCACATTAAAATCCACACGAACGAGCACTCTTTTACCTGTCAGCTCAATATCTTTTAAGGTCTTCAAAGATTCCCTCCGTCATGTCAGAAAAATTTCTGCACAAGAGCACCGCATCTTCAATCGGTTGCCTGTAGTATTTTTTCCGTATCCCTGCCTGAAAAAAGCCTATTTTCTCATACAATCGGCGTGCCCCGACATTTGAACTCCGTACCTCAAGAAAACAAGTTGTATATCCTTGTCGGAAAAAGCTGTACAAAGCATGCCTCAATAAAGCTTCGCCGATGCCGTTGCGCCGCATGCCTGGGTCAACAGCCAGCCGAAGCAATTCACTTTCCGGAGCACAGGTTCTGAAAAAGGCGTAACCGCAAACCCGTCCATCTTCTTCGGCAACAAAACTCACGCCGTTGCCGGCCTGTAACTCGGCAACGAGCTGTTGCTCAGTCCAGGGGTCGGCCATCGACCGCTGCTCAATGCGCGCCACTGCGGGGAGATCGGCTACCTGCAGGGGTTGAATGATCACACCATTCGTTCGGCCACGGAGGCCGTCAACTCACCCAGCATATTCGTATAGCTGCCCAGTTCGTTATCATACCAGCCGTAGATGACGGCCTGGGTAATCGGAACATCCAGAATGGGCGGAGTGTTCTGGGCATCAAAGGTAAAATTCTTCAGATTTTGCAGATTCACCCTGATCGAAGCTGTCCTGGTATGGGTTTCTGATGACTCGATAACCACTGCAGCCTTCGGCAGACCGATGATATCGGAAGAGACGTTTTGTTCGGTGGAATAAATCAAGTACGGGCTTGTTTTTCCATACTCCTCATAGATGGAGTTGAGCAACGAGCGTTTAATCGGATTTTCCAGGTCATCCTGCAGATTGAGCACCAGCACGATCAGAGAACCGGTTGTCGTTGGAATGCGCACGGATTCGGCAATGAAGCCAATGGATTTCATTTCCGGAATCACCAGCCCCAAGGCCTTGGCCGCTCCAGTGGTTGTCAGAATGATATTGTTAAGAATAGAACGATTTTTTCGTAAATCTGTAGCGCCGGTTCCCGGCAGCCGATCCAATACCTGTTGGCTGCCAGTGGCGGCATGTACCGTTACCATGGAAGCCGAGAGCATTCGATCCGCACCAAAATGGTCGAGCAGCGGCTTGATCATATAGGAAAGACAGGTGGTGGTACAGGAGGCCGCGGAAATAATATTATGACGAGCCGGATCGTAATCGTCGTCATTGATACCCATCACCGTGGTCACCGCATCAGCAGGCATATCGAGCCCTTTGGCCTGAATCTTGAAAGGTGCGGAAACCAGAACCTTTTCAGCCCCGGCCTGCAAGTGCCCCCGTACGGCACCTCGTCCCTCGGAAGCATCAGCGGTCGGATCCTTGAACGCGCCAGTGGTATCCACTACCAACCGTACCTGGTTGGATTGCCAATCAATATCTTTTGGGTTTCTTGCCTTGCGGAGAATAGTCACCGGCGTGCCGTTGATGGTCATGGTACCGTTCGCCTCGTCCAGGTTCTCTATTACCCGTCCGCCCTTGTATCCATGGAGATATCTGCTGAGTCGACCATAGGTGGAGTCTTTCTCAATCGCAGCGGCGATATCCTCAAGCCCGGTACCGACATTTCTGCCCAAATTAACTACGATTTCAGAAAAGAACTGGCGGGAGACATGATGCCATAACGACAATTTTCCGATTCGTCCAAGACCATTAAGCCCGAGTTTCATTCTAGCATTCTCCTTTACGATTGGATTATGGGAAAGAAATTGTTATATGCCGAAAAGAATAAGACCTTGCGCACCGGACTTTTCAGCGAAAAAATATATACGTTTTTCTAAAAAAGCATACGACAGTGAAAAAGAAGGAACCGAAAGCATCCCCCTTCTAGTGACAGTAAAAGTTTTCTCTAATATACAAGGGTACCTATTTCAAGTAGGTTCAAATACGGTGTACGATACATGAGTTCAAAAGGAATTACCACCCTCACACTGAGGGCACATTAGATTTTTCGTACCAATTTCCCCCAAAAACCTATCGCCACGACAAAACCTTCCGTTTGCAACAAAATCTGCTATGCTCTTGCCACCGATCCGTCAATCAGGGAAGCTACTGCAACGCTATAAACGTTTTCTTGCCGATGTCCTGCTTGAGAATCAACAAACCCTCACCGTGCACTGCCCCAATTCAGGCGCAATGCTTGGTTGCTCGGAACCAGGCAGCCCGGTACGCATCAGCCACTCAGATGTACAAACAAGGAAGTATGCCTGGACGCTGGAAATGGTAGAGCACCTAGGCGTCTGGATTGGCGTACACACCGGCAGAACCAACGGTATCGTCAAAGAAGCTCTTGAAGAGGGCATTATTGAGAACTTTGGCGCTATCCGCACCATTACGCCCGAAATCGTTGTGTCCGAGAAAAGTCGCCTGGACTTCCTCCTTGAAACCGAGCAGGGCAGGATATACCTTGAAGTGAAAAATTGTTCACTGGCCCAAAACAAGGTTGCGCTGTTCCCTGATGCGGTTACAAGCAGAGGGACCAAGCATCTCATCGAACTGGCCAGACTGGCAGACAATGGATACGGAGCCGCAGTTCTCTTTTGCGTTCAACGAAGCGATGCCGAACGATGCATGCCAGCGGCGGATATCGACCCCGTCTATGCCCAAACCGTTGCCTGGGCACAAAGCAAGGGCGTGCAATTTCTCGCTTATCGAGCCGATGTCCAGCCAGATGCTATCACCATCACCCAAAAAATACCTTTCTCAATTCAATAAGTTGAAACTATGCTATGAGTGAACAACAAGCAGTCGTGTTACTGAGCGGTGGTCTCGACTCCACCACGGTGCTGGCAATAGCGCAATCGCAAGGATATACCTGCAATTGTCTCAGCTTTCGATATGGTCAGCGCCAGACCATTGAACTGGAGCGAGCCGGACAAATTTGTGCCCACAATGGGGTACGGCGGCACCTCATCCTGCGGGTTGACCTCGATGCAATCGGCGGATCCGCCCTGACCGGCGACATAGAGGTCCCGAAGGATCGGGCCTTCAGCGAAATGGAACAGGACATCCCTGTCACCTATGTACCCGGTCGCAACATCCTCTTTTTATCGCACGCGCTTTCCTGGGCCGAGGTATTGGGCGCTGCCGATATTTTCCTGGGCATCAACGCCGTAGATTACAGCGGCTACCCGGATTGTCGTCCCGAATTCCTCCGCGCCTTTGAGCAGATGGCCAACCTGGGCACCAAAGCAGGGACAACCGGCACACCGTTTTATTTCCATGCGCCGCTGATGCACTTGAGTAAAAAAGAGATTATTCTGCGAGGAATCGAGTTGGGAGTGGATTACAGCCAAACCCACAGTTGCTACGACCCTGTCGGCACACTGGCCTGTGGCCGCTGCGATGCCTGCAGGCTCAGACTGCAAGGATTCAGCGAGGCTGGACTGACCGATCCGGCGCCTTACGCAACCGCTCCCCCGCAGTAGCCGCCTGACCTTCAGGTCAGCAAGGAATACCTCAGTTCACCGCCGACCATGGTCAGCACGGCACGCCCCTGCAATTGCCAGCCCAAAAAAGGTGTATTGCGACTTTTGGAAACAACTTCGTCTTCGGTGTAGAGAAATTCGCGCTTCGGATCGATGATGGTTACATCTGCTGCAGCTCCGGAGCATAGCGTACCGGCGGGGATTCCGAGAATTGTCGCCGGATTGACCGCCATTAGTTTCACCAGCTGTTTTTCATCGATCACTTTATCGCGCACCAGGACCAGCGCCAAGGGCAATGCAGTTTCCAGGCCGATAATGCCATTGGCCGCCGTATCGAACTCGGTTTCTTTTTCAAGAATGGAGTGAGGTGCATGATCAGTGGCAATGGCATCCAAGGTGCCATCAGCTAACGCCAGCCTGATAGCCTCCCGGTCCGCTGCGGACCGCAAGGGCGGGTTCATTTTTGTATTGGTGTCATAGCCTGCCACCGCTTCGTCAGTAAGGGTAAAGTAGTGCGGCGCTGTTTCGGCGGTCACCTGCACACCACGGGCCTTGGCTGAACGGATCAATTCGATGGACATGGCCGTGCTCACATGGGCGATATGCACCTTCTTACCGGTAAACTCGGCCAGCGCTATATCCCGGTACACCATGATCGATTCAGCGGCAGTGGGAATTCCTTTCAACCCGAGCCGGGTCGACATCGCCCCCTCGTTCATGACCCCGCTACTCAAAGCCGACTCTTCACTGTGCGAGATGACCATCAAGCCGAAATCGCCGGCATATTCAAGGGCCCTCCGCATCAACTGGCTGTCACGAACCGGATGACCATCGTCGGAAACAGCTACGACTCCCGCAGCTTTCATTTCGCCTAATTCGGCCAACTGATGGCCCTCTATGCCTTTACTGATCGCGCCGACAGGATAGACTCGGGCAGCAGCCTGTCCGGCTCGAGCGAGAATCATCACGGTCACGGCCATGCAATCGTTTACCGGGCTGGTATTGGGCATACAGGCAACGCCGGTGAATCCACCAGCAACAGCGGCTCTGGTTCCGGAGAGAATATCTTCCTTGTATTCAGCACCGGGCTCGCGGAGATGGACGTGCATATCGGTCAATCCCGGAACGACCCAACATCCGGAGGCATCGATTTCAGGCACCTCTGGAGGAGCAACCTGATCCGGCCCGGCAATACAACCATCGATAATGAGCAGATCCCCGATATGATCCGTATTACTTGTCGGATCGATGATCCGCCCGTTTTTAATTCGCCACGTCGTGTTCATCGGCAACAAACCTCGGAAAGAGTTCGGGGAAAGCGGACAAAGACATGCGCCTCAGGCATCAGGTGTTACCCATGACCAGATACAGCAGGGCCATGCGTACCGCCACCCCGTTGGTTACCTGATCAAGAATAACTGATTGAGGACCATCGGCAACGTCCGGATTCAGCTCCACACCACGGTTTACCGGACCGGGGTGCATAACCAGGGCATCGGGACGGGCCAAGGTCAGCACGGAACGAGAAATACCGAACCGCCTGGAATATTCGCGCAGTGAGGGAAGCAAGGGGTCATTCTGCCGTTCGCGCTGGATACGCAGTGTCATCACCACATCGGCGTCTTGAACCGCCTGCTCCAGCGAAGTGCAGACCACGGCCCCCAGTTGGTTGATGTCCTTGGGTATTAGAGTTGATGGTCCGTATACATGGACCTCGGACCCCATTTTGGTGAATCCTACAATATCGGAGTGCGCCACCCGGCTATGTGCAATATCACCGATAATGGCAACCTTCAGTCCGCTCAATGTGCCCCGGTGTTCCTTGACCGTCATGAGGTCAAGCAAGCCCTGGGAAGGGTGTTCATGGGCGCCGTCGCCGGCATTAATGACCGCAGCCTTCACATACCGGCTGAGCAGATTCGGCGCACCGGAACTGGAATGTCGAATAATGATAATATCCGGATGCATCGCCGAGATGTTTTTGGCGGTGTCAACGAGGGTTTCACCTTTGGTGGTACTGCTGGTGGACGCGCTGATATTAAAGGTATCGGCACTCATCCGTTTGGCAGCGACCTCGAAGGATAAACGGGTCCGGGTCGAGGGCTCGAAGAAAAGGTTGATTATGGTATGGCCTCGAAGTGTGGGTACTTTCTTGATCGGCCGGTCTGAAATTTCCTTGAACGAATCTGCGGTGCCAAGGATATAGGAAATATCTTCCTTTGAAAGCTGTTCAATACCCAGGATATGACGATGGGGGAAATAATAACCGGTAGCCATGATGCCCTCCGGGGATCAGTGAACGATATCTCCAAGCCGGCTCCAGCGAATGGAACGAAGCCGGTCCAGAGAGAAGAGAGGTTGCTGCACGTCCCACGACCAGTAAATCATCCAGGCTTTGCCACGAACTGCTTTGAGATCGACAAAACCCCAGAAACGGCCGTCAAAAGAATTATCCCGGTTATCTCCCATAGCAAAAATTTTATCAGCAGGAACGGTAACCGGCCCGAAATTATCACGCGGAGCAACTTCGGCTGGAAGAATAAGCGGATCTTTGAACACTCCGTGCTCATCGACAAAGGGTTTGCCGTTGATAAATATTTTTTTGTCGCGGATCTCAACAGTATCTCCAGCAACGGCGATAACTCTCTTAATATAATCCAACTCAGGATTTTTCGGGTACTGAAAAACAAGGATATCGTTGGACTTGGGATCAGAAACAGGAATCAGCGTCTTCCCGGTGAAAGGCATCTTGACACCGTAAATAAATTTACTGACCAGAATATGGTCACCGATTTGGAGCGTTGGCAGCATCGAACCGGAAGGGATCTTGA
>JBFJXW010000161.1:0-8938 GCA_041622895.1 Desulfobulbus sp.
ACCAGTCGGATTACTATTTTGATGATGACGACCCTGGATCGACCAGTATGTGAGCAGATGGGCATCGCCCGGATTACCAGCATGCAGCAGACCGAACGCCTGCTGAACAGCACGTATTCCAGTATCGCAGTGATACGCAACAGTTCCCTGTTGATACACTCCTCCAAGGAGCCACATTGTAGTACAAAGCTTGGGTAATATCTTTGCCTGTTGCGACTTCCGGTACTCCGTGCTATTAAATCTCACCATACTTTTTGTTCGGATCAGCAACACACGTATCCGTACCGCAACTCTTCATTGAAAACATTCCCCATGACAACACAGAAAAAGAATTCAATTGCCGCTCTGTTCGCCTCAGTGCAGCTTGCCCTGTTTCTCCTCTTTCTTCTGGCCGCCACCTCGATTATCGGCACCTTAATTCCCCAGAACAATCCCCAGGGGTTTTATATTGAAAAATTCGGCAAAAAAACGGCCGACCTGCTCCATATTCTCGATATTACCGATATGTACAACTCATGGTGGTTTCTCACCCTACTTGGTTTTTTTTCTATCAATCTGATTGTCTGCAGCTTGGAACGCATTCCCCAAGTCATCCGAACCATACGCAAAGACGGGTTGGCAATACAACCCGAACAGCTGGAAAAATTTCCACTGCATACGGAAAAAATCCTTAACGGCTCATCGGCGGATGCTGCCGAACGGGTGACATCGTTGTTCAACGCACAGGGCTGGAAATACAGACATACCGAAAAGAATGGCGGCCAGTTGTTCTTCGCCGAAAAGGGGGCATGGACACGATTTGGTGTCTATGTGGTGCATGTTTCAATATTGATTATATTGGCAGGTGCTGCGGTCGGCTCCACGATAGTTGCCAAGAAAATCCTCCGTAATCCGCACTTTGCCTTTAAAGGTTCCATTATGATTCCTGAAACCGAAAGTGCCGACCATATTATTGCATTTAAAAGCGGAACACGACTTGATCTCGGCTTTTCTGTGCACTGTGACTCCTTCACCATCGAATATTACCCCAATGGCATGCCCAAAACCTACCGTTCCAAGGTAACAGTCATTGATGGCGGCAAGCCCGCGCTTTCCACTGACATCGAGGTTAACCGGCCACTGACCTACAAAGGCGTAACGTTTTATCAGTCGAGCTATCAGCCCTATCAAGACTATATCGTCTCCCTGAAGAAAAAGGCCACCGGCGCTGAACATACAGAAGTCATTGCCCCCGCTAGACAGATGAACTGGCAGCCAGAGAATATCAGTTATGGCATCATCAATCGTGAAGGGCAGGGGGAGGTAACCCGGAGGCTCAAAATTTGGTTCACCGATCACAAAGGTGAACCATCAACCTTTTGGGTAGGTGTCGGTCAGGAAGCGATGATCGAACGTCCCACGGGAACCTACTCGTTCCAGGCCCGGCAGCTCTATGCAACCGGTCTGCAGGCGACCAAAGACCCTGGAGTCTGGCTGGTATACAGCGGTTGTCTGCTTATGCTTGTCGGTCTTTTCATGGCCTTTTTCCTCTCCCACCGCAAACTCTACGCTTTTGTTCAGCCACTGGAGGGACAAAGTCGGATTCTTTTCGCTGGCGAGGCCAACAAGAATAAGGTAGGCTTCTCAGATAAATTTGCCGAATTAATCAGTAAGTTAGACAAGTAACCTAGAACAATACTCATTACTACGGCATGCATTGCCGGACGGACATACCATGAATAGTTCACAACTCTTCGGCATCACCATGATAGCCTATCTGCTGGCAGCGGCCTGTTATCTCGGCCTGGTCATCTTCAAAAACCAGCGCATAGGACTGATCGGTATGCTGCTGGCCCTTGGGGGGGCTATCGTTCAAACTGCGGCTCTTGGCCTACGTTGGTACGAATCCTACCAGATAGGGATAGGCCATGCGCCGTTGACCAATATGTACGAATCTCTGGTCTTTTTTGCCTGGTGCACCACGATCTTTTATCTTTTTTTGGAGTACCGATACAAAGCGCGGGTAATGGGTGCCTTTGTCATGCCATGCTCAGCAGTAGCGATGGCTTATGCCTCCTTCTCGACCAGAATGGATGATCAGATTAGCCCGCTGATTCCGGCCCTCCAATCCAACTGGCTGATCGCCCATGTCGTTACCTGTTTTATCGGCTATGGGGCCTTTGCGGTCGCAGGAGCGTTGGGAATGATGTATCTGTTGAAGTTATCCACAGAAAACAAAAAAGCAAACCCTCAAGCCCTGTTTGCTTCATTGCCCGAACTCAAAGTAATTGATGATCTCACTCATAAGACCATTGTCTTCGGTTTCATGTGGCTGTCGGCGGGTATTATCACCGGTGCCATATGGGCCAATGAGGCCTGGGGTACCTACTGGAGTTGGGATCCAAAGGAAACGTGGTCGATTATCACTTGGTTCATGTATGCAGCAACCTTACATGCGCGATTTACGCGCGGTTGGCGCGGTCGTCGTATCGCCTGGTTGGCGATTATCGGTTTTCTAGCTGTTTTATTTACGTATTTCGGGGTTAATTTTTTCCTTTCCGGGTTGCATAGCTATGGTTCCAGTTAATGCCCTTCCAGTACACGGTTGGGAGTGGCAGCAGTTCTTCGACCATAGCCGCGACTTGACAACAACCTATAACCACGCTATAAATTGAGCGCTTTTATTCTGTTATTAGCTGATAAAAAATACTGAACGAAGGAGGAGTGACATGAAAAAAATGCTGGTTTACGGAGCGATCCTAGCGTTTTGTTGTGCACCTTGTCTGATTAGTGTGGCAACTGCTGCAGACAAAGGCCCAGCAGAGATCACCCTGCAGTCCACTATCGACCCGGCAAGTAAACCCAAACCGGCGCAGTTCCCCCATGGCGCTCACCAAGCGCGATTAGAGTGTAAAACCTGCCACCACAGTAAGGATGCTGAAGGGAAACGTATCGACTATGCTGAGGGACAGAAAATCGAGAAATGTGAGACCTGTCACAATAAAAAGTCTACCATGCCTGCAACAATCAATACCTTCAAAGGCGCTGGCCATGCCTTGTGTCTGGATTGCCACAAGAAAAACAAACCGGAACTTGCTAAATGCGGCACCTGCCATAAGAAAGTCTGATTGCCGGTTCAATCTGCAAAAAAAGTCATAAAAAAAAGGCTGTCCGTTAACGGACAGTCTTTTTTTCGTTTTTTTTGATGAATTAGTCAGATGAACAGAACGAGTTATTGACCAATACGGTACATTTAGCGGAATGTGCTTACTCTTTCTCCACGTGCATCTTGGAAATATCGCCGACTTGAAGGACCAAATCGCCCAGCGCAGTGAGCAGGTTCAGTCGATTTTGTCGAACGGCATGGTCGTCTGCCATGACCATCACCTTGTCAAAAAAATGATCCACGGGGACCTTCATCTCCAGCATCTCCAATAACGCAGCCCGATATTCACGGTCACCAATCAGCGGCAGGGCTTTTTCACGAACCGTGGTCAATGCTGCAAACAGTTGCTGTTCTGCCGGCTCGGTCAACAATTCCGCATGAACCTCAGTGGTTTTGTTATCCTTGATGATATTCCTGATTCGTTTGAACGACCCAGCCAATACCGGAAAACTCTCCTGGCCGCGAATCTGGTCAAGGGCCTCGATCCGTATCAGGCATTCGGCGGGATTATCGAATCCAACGGATGTCGCCGCTTCTACCAGTTCTTGAGGCAATCCCGAGGCAATCTGCTCATTTTCAAAGCGAAGCCTGATAAAGCTTACCACTTCGGCAACAACCTCCGGAGACGAATCAACAACGCCTTCATAGCCCTTGAGTGCGGCGGTCGCTATTTCATGAAGAGAAAGCGAGATGTCCTGACTGCGAATGATGTTAATCAAGCCGATAGCCTGGCGCCTGAGTCCAAAAGAATCCTTGTTACCCGTGGGTTTTTCACCAATAGCAAAACAACCGACCAACGTGTCCATTCGATCGGCTATACCGACCATTGCGCCTAGGAGCGACTGTGGTGTTTCACCGCCAGCACGCAACGGCATATAATGTTCTTCAATGGCTTGGGCGATGGTTGATTTTTCTCCGTCGTGCAGCGCATAAACGCGGCCCATAATTCCTTGCAACGAAGGGAATTCCCCCACCATGGCAGTCAGTAGATCAGCCTTAGCCAGGTGTGCAGCACGACCAACATCTTCTTGCAGCTGCGGGTTGATCCTGGTAGCCAAAAATTCTGCAAGCATCCTGATTCGTTCGCTTTTTGCTTGCATCGTTCCAAGTTTATGCTGAAAAACAATGCCGTGTAAATCATTGCACCGGTCTGCCAAAGATTTCTTCCTGTCTTCATTAAAGAAAAACAGACCATCTTCAAGACGAGCCCGTAAAACCCTTTCGTGGCCATTGGCGGTCAGTGCCTGATCATCGACCCTGGTGTTGTTGACGGCCACAAAGAGCGGCAGGAGCGTACCGTCCGGCCCGGCAACCGGAAAATATTTCTGATGTTCGCGCATCGAGGTCACCAAGGCTTCTCCCGGTAACTGGAGAAATTTCTTATCAAAATGACCGCAAACGCCATAGGGGTGTTCCACCAGGTTCGTCACCGTATCAAGCAAGCCTTCATGCAACACCGGTTGCGCGCCGGCATAGCCTGCATCTTCTTGCACAGCTCGGCGCACCTCGTCAATCACCATAGTTTTTCGCTGCTCGGGATCGACAATAACGAAACGCTCGGCAAGACCATTCGAATAGGAGTCAAACCCGGTAACCTCAAAAGGCTCGGGAGCCATGAACCGATGACCACGGGTTGTCTGGCCGCAAGGTATGCCCTCAAGATTCAGGGAAATCACTTGGCCATCATAGAGGGCAAGCAGCCATTGAATGGGGCGAGCAAAGGTCATGCTGGAATCGGCCCAGCGCATAGATTTGGGAAAGACCAACTCACGAATAAGCGACTCCAATACTGCGGGAAGCAAATCTTTTGTTTCCTGCCCTTTGACGTCCTCAACCACCATGAGATATTCACCCTTGGCTGTGGCGACAACCTGCAGTTCATCCGGTTGAACTCCACGAGAACGGGCAAAACCAACGGCTGCCTTAGTCAGCTTACCTTCTGCATCAAAACCGGCTTTTTTCGAAGGTCCGATATGCTCTTGACGGCGGTCTACTTGACGTGATTGCAACTGGCCTATTACCAGAGTCAGACGCCGAGGGGTACCATAGGTACGGATGGTGTCATAGGTAAGATCCAAAGCCTGTAGTTTGCTACCGGCATCAGCGGCCAAAGCATTGAGCGCCGGTTGAATATACCCGGCCGGAATTTCTTCTGTACCGATTTCAAAAAGGAGTTCACTCATCGCTGTCTGTTCTTGTTGAGTTGGTTGAAAATGATCATTGGAGACGCTCCACCAGATCCGATGTTCCGCTCATCGGCCGGCACCCGCTCACGGCCGATACTCCAGTTTCTAACGGTTCGGGCCATTCCGTAGAGGCAAATGCTGCATACCCGCTGGCAATATTTTTCACAATAACTTTATACCAGAGAAAGGCACCGTTTGTCCGCAATGCAGTACTGATCCGCATGCACATGGATTCTACCGTTCCCGCATGAGTCGACTGCGGAGAGGCTGCCTCCTCTATCAGGACAATCAGATCTTCGATCCAGAGGAAACGGCTCATGCGTACGGCCACAGTAACCATACCCCATAATCCGGAAAAAACCGCACCTGAAATCTGTTCCCCGGGATGATGACTGTGCAACGGCACTGGCACATCGACCTCGACGACCAGATCCAGATGCCGGCCGAGGGAACCGTGTAATCGACAATCATATCGTTCCATGCCCGGCGTTTCGATTGTGCGTTTGGATTTAAGAAAATAAGGAAACTCAATTTCCAAATGAGCCGCTTCAGCCTCCAGCCTGACTTTCATTTCTTCAAGAATTAAATGAAAGGTTTTGAGATTGAATTTGCCATGAAAACGATTGAGGATTTCGACGAACCGACTCATGTGTGTCCCCTTGAACCGATGCGGCAGGTTGACATACATGTTCACCTTGGCCACTGTCTGCTGGGTTTTACACTCCTTATCGAGAACGATGATCGGATAGGTAATGGTTTTGACACCTACTTTGCGGATATTGATCCGTCGTGAGTCGTGCAGGCTCTGGATGTCTTTCATGTTAGCAAATAACTGGATTTCAGGCGGTACCGCCGGTCACACTCAGTGGTTTCAGACGGCAGGCTAAATCGACCGTTCAGGCGAGGTGTTTGCGAATAGTCGCCTTCAGTTCGTCCATATTGGCGGATTTAACAACATACGCTTCGGAAGCCCAGGTGCCAAAATCCTGCTTATATTCTTGATACGCCGAACTGAGAATAACGGGTAGGTCGGAGCGCAATTCCTTCATCTGTCGCAGCACTT
Source organism: Desulfobulbus sp. (assembly GCA_041622895.1). GTDB lineage: Bacteria > Desulfobacterota > Desulfobulbia > Desulfobulbales > Desulfobulbaceae > Desulfobulbus. The sequence continues at coordinate 6,395 of JBFJXW010000161.1, forward strand.
CAATGCCGTTCATGCCTGGCATATTAATATCCAGAATGACCAAATCAGGGGGATTTTCACGGAATTTGGCCAGTGCTTCGGTACCGTTGTAAGCTGAATCAACAAGGTATCCTTCGTCTTCAAACTCTTCACGATAAAGCAGTTGGATGCTTTCCTCGTCGTCAACCAATAAAATGCGTTTTTTTTCCACTGAACCCTCCTACAGATTCACTTCGCGAAGATACCGGCAGGTCTCTTCGGGAGGCATTGGATTAATGTAGAATCCGGTTCCCCATTCAAAACCGGCAATGGAGGTCAATTTGGGAACGATTTCAAAATGCCAATGATAGTGCTCCAGCGGGCCTGAACGCAACGGCTGGGTATGTAAAACGAAATTGTAAGGCACATGAGGAATGCAGATATCGAGACGTCGCAAGGTTTCAGAAAAGATATCGGCCAGCCCAATCAGCGAAGCTTCATCCTGATCGATATAAGAAGAATTATGGAAACGCGGCAGGACCCACATTTCAAAAGGTGAACGAGGAGCAAAGGGAGCAACGGTTACAAATTGTTCGTTTTCACAGACAAGGCGAACCTTTTGCTGAATTTCCTGACGAATAATGTCACAAAAAATACACCGGTCCTTATATTTGAAATACGAAAGGCTGCCTTCGAGTTCAGAAGTGACCATCCGTGGCAGTATGGGCAAGGCCACTAACTGAGAATGGGAATGTTCAAGTGAAGCGCCAGCAGCTTTGCCAAAATTCTTGAACACCACCACGTAATTAAAACGGTTATCTTGGGATAAATCCCGGATACGATCGCGAAAGGCACGAAAAGTCAGGAGCATTTCGTGCGGTGGCAGATGGGAAAACCGGTCCTCATGGTTAGGGCTTTCAATGATGACCTCGTGAGCACCGATACCGTTCATCCGGTCATAGAGCCCCTCGCCCTGTTTATCAAGATCACCTTCAATAACAAGAGCAGGGTATTTATTTGGGACAACACGCAGTTTCCATCCGGCGGTATTGGGATAGCCCCACTCCCTTCCGTAAACCAGAACCTCATCCGGTGTTGTTTTTTCATTGCCGGGGCAGAGCGGACAAAATCCACCCTTCACCTTGGACTCTTCAATTAAAAAATCGGTCGGTCTCTTGCCCCGTTCCTGAGCAATAATGATCCAGCGACCGAGGATGGGATCCCTTCGTAATTCAGGCATAGAACCAATTACCGTCCCTGCTCTTTTTCACGCTGTTCCTGACGTGTTTTACAGTCAATACAATACTTGGCAACAGGTCGAGCTTGAAGCCTTTTAACTGCAATTTCTTCACCACATCCGGCACAGACGCCATAGCTTCCGTCTTCGATACGGCCTAGAGCCTCATCGACCTTATCCATCAGCTTGCGTTCTCTACCCCGTATACGCAACTCAAAACTACGGTCAGATTCCATAGTAGCCCGATCATTGGGATCAGGAATATTCCCCGCCTGACTGGTCATTTCGGTCAGGGTTTGTTCCACATCGGTAGTTATTTCGGCTTTTAGTGCCTCAAGCTGTTCTTTAAACCGCGACAAATCTTTCTCATCCATTCTGGTTCTCCAACGAGGTGATTCTCATGATTTGTTTTTAGTATAACATGCACTTGTGGGTCTGACAAACAGTCCGCTTTTACCGCCGCTCTTCTGCAACAGACGGATATCCGATATCACCATGGCCTTATCGACAGCTTTACACATGTCGTAAATAGTGAGCGCCGTCACGGAAACTGCTGTCAAAGCCTCCATCTCGACCCCAGTCCGACCTGTCATGGAAACGGTAGCTTCAATATCAATAGCACATTGTTCATCGTTAAATGAAAATGCTATATCTGCGCTGGTAATTGACAGAGGATGACAAAGAGGGATGAGCTGATCGACCTTTTTTGCAGCCATGATTCCGGCTATTCGTGCAACGCCGAGAACATCTCCTTTTTTTACCGTGCCCTGGCGGATCATATCGTATATCTGCGACGACATGGTGATTGATCCAGCAGCAATAGCCTGCCGGACGGTCTCGCCTTTTTCACTGACATCGACCATACGGGCATTCCCAGCGTCATCGAAATGCGTAAATTGCTGATTTTCAGCCATTGGCTACCTTTTCAGACCCTTGGGTCTTTTTTTTCTTTCCGATATGCCCGTGAAAGAGTCGGGAAAAGAACCCTTCTTCCTCCTGTTCTTTGCACAATTCGTCAAACTGGCGCAGAAGTTCTTTTTGCTCCTTGGTCATCTTGGTAGGGGTTTGCACCTGAACTTCGACAACCATTTCGCCTTTGCCGCCCCCACGCAGACTGGCAACGCCTTCACCGCGCAAAGAAAATCGTTCTCCGGATTGGGTTCCCGCCGGAATTTTGAGTTTGGCAGTGCCATGGATCGTGGGAACATCTGCCTCACACCCCAAGGCAGCGCGCACCATCGAAACTGGCAGTCGAAGATAGATAGTCTGTCCGTCTCGCTGAAAATATTCGTGGTCATCTACATGGATGACCACATACAGATCGCCAGAATGCCCCCCCCGGCGACCGC
>JBFJXW010000162.1:0-8929 GCA_041622895.1 Desulfobulbus sp.
AGGTGCAATACGGAAAAATTGTAGATTGAATGGATATGTAAAATAGCCATTAGGGAGATGTTGGTCAGAAGATTTGCGAACTGGTGTGAAATACAGCGCTTTCTTCAGCGGTGGACGGGAAGCGGTGCACGACCGGTTGGGCTCGGGAACCAACCACCACCGTGCTGTTCAGCACAAATTGAATTTACGGTGTCACGCTCCAGTGCTCTCTCAACGCACCCGTTATCGCAGCAACTCAGGCTGGAAAACCATCACCCCGCCGAGAAGAATGAGGACGACCCCGCCGACAATGCGGCAGTGTCCGGCGTAGCGCTGGCCGATACTGGTGTCCAGGGCCAGGATCGCCAGGCTGAAGATGATCAGGTCGTCGAGCATGAAAAAGAAATCGTACAGCAGGATGTAGCCGTAGTATTCGAGGGTCGGCAGGTTGCGCAGGGTCAGGGTGTGGGTGAAGATGGCGGGCAGGGCGGCTGAGCAGGCGAACTCGATGGAGTTGACGATAAACGCGAGAACAATGATGCTGCATACCGAGAAAAAAGTCAGCGGCGCATCGACGATGCGGTCGATCCGGCCCATGGTCTTTCTCTTGGAGGCGGCGTCGCCGATGGTGCAGGTCAGCTGGCCCTTGGTCTGTATATATTCGCGCACATTGAGAAGGCCCGCGCCCAGGGCACCCAGCCCGATGATCAGGGTAAGGGTGCGCAGGTAGCCGAGCCAGAGGAAAACGTTCAGCCAGGCGGTCATGAAGAGAAAATAGAGTATTCCCGAGCTGGCGACAAAGGTGCCGACCAGCAGCCAGATCCTACGGCGGTCATTGAGACCGAGGATCAGCGAAATCAGGTAGACCAGCACCCACATGGCGCAGGGGTTGAACCCATCCACCAGGCCGATGATCACCGAGAGTGCCGGCAGGGAGTAGTCGGCCAGATGAATGGTGCCCACGAACGGCAGGGTGAGCGTCTGCCGACTGCTGTTGTTGGCTTCGGGAAACAGTGAGGGATCGTTGTTCACCAGGGCGAGGAGGGCCTGTTCCAGGCGGAAGCCGGTGGTCTCTGCTGCATCAAACCCGGCGATCACATAAGGGCCGATAAAGGTTATGGGAACGCCGGTGTCTGTGGGGGGGAGACCGTTTGTCGCCAGGTAGGTGGCCAGCACGGTGACGTTTTCGGGAATCGACGTGTCGTAGTAGGTCCAGGGAATTTCCGGATACTTGGCCTGGAGATAGGGGATAAACGCCTTCTGTTTGCGGCAATGGGGGCATTGCGGGTGAAAGAAGAAGGCAATGCTTTTTTCCTGGGGTGCGATCTCCTGCCTGTTGCGGTGCTCAACCAGGGACAACCCGATACCGAGAAGGATGAGGGCGAGGAACAGGTACCTGCGGAAAGAATCGTTCAGGATGTCCCGCAACCATCCAGGTATTTTCAGAAAGTTCGAATTTCCCATATCGCTCTTCCTTGTGTTGGAGGGGGCCAGGCGGCAGCCATCCGCAACCCCATCAGGATTTTCATGCCGGTGAATGCAAGGGCGGCGTGTTTTTGCGGTGCGAAGGGCGGTCCCGGCCGCTGTCTCAATGAAAGATCAAGTTTTGTTTATTTCCGGGCGCACCCACAGAAGCAGAAGAATTGCCGCTCCCAGGGCACAGCTGCCGGAAAAGCAAAAGGCGATTCGCGGCTGCAAGGTCTGGTAGAGCCAGCCAAAGACGATCGATGCCGGAAGCAGCATGACACCGCTGGTCAGGTTGAACCAGCCAAAAGCAGTGCCCTCGCGTCCGCTCGGCGCCAGATCGGCCACCAGCGCCTTTTCCACCCCTTCGGTAGCAGCCATAAACAGGCCGTAGCAGGCGAACAGGGCAAACAGCACGAGTCCATTGTGCTGCAGTTGACCGAATACCAGATAGAACAGGCCGTAGGCCAGGTATCCGGCGGCCAGCAGGCCGATGCGGCCGAAGTGATCTGAAAGGGCCGTCAAGGGGGTGGAAAAACTCATGGCCACCGCCGATACCGCCGCCCAGAGCAAGGGGATGTGCACCTGGTCCACTCCCAGTTCCCGAGCCCGAAGCAGGAGAAACATATTGGAGGAGTTGCCCAGGGTGAAGAGTGCCGTTACCCCGAGATATCGGCGCAGGGCGCGGGGCATGTCGTGCAGGCGCCAGTCAAAATGCTTCGTTTCCTGGGGGGCATACGATCTGGGTTCGTGGATCATAAGCGCCAGGACCAGGCAGAGCAGGGCAGGAACCAGGGTCCAGAGAAAGATTGCTTTGAGTTCCAGTCCTGCAGCTAAAAGCAGCGCGGCAACGAGCGGACCGATAACGGCTCCGGCATTATCCATGGCCCGATGCAGGTCAAAGGCAAGACCGCGTCGTTCGGGCCCGGCGCTGGCTGCCAGCAGAGCATCACGCGGGGAGGTTCGCAACCCTTTGCCTACCCGGTCGGTAAACCGGAGGACGAGCAAAAACGGCCAGCTGGAAACCAGAGCGATCAGCGGCCTGCCCAAGCCAGCCAGGGTGTAACCGAAAACGATCCAAGGCTTGGCGGACCGGGTGCGGTCGACGATCACGCCGGAGCAAAGTTTCAGCAGGCTGGCAGTGGCCTCGGCTATCCCTTCAATGAGGCCCATCGCTTTGGGGCTGGTCAGGAGTACCGAGGACAGATAGAGTGGAATTAGGGGGTAGAGCATCTCCGAGGCGGCATCGTTGACCAGGCTGATCAGGCCAATCAGCCAGACAGTACGGGGCAGATTGGCCAGGCCGCGCATATTTCAACGATCCCCGGTCATACCGAATTCGATAGGCGTCTTGACATAAAAGACATTGATCCCCGCTTCTTTGATCCGGGCAAAGAGCCGTTCGGCATCCTCTTCGCTCACCGCCATGGTCACTTCCAGCGGTTGATCGGTCAACTCAAAGAAATGGACCGATCGCAGTTTACGGTCATGGCCGAATCCTTCCGACGCAGCTATCAGGGTGGCGCCGCCGATGCCAATGTTCCGTGCCTCTTCCAGCAGCCATTTGGCCAACGACTTGCCCTTGTGGCTTCGATCCTGTTGAGTGAAAAACGTCAGTTGAAAGCCGAGCATCCTCTGTACCTCCCGTTTCAAAAACGCTTGCAAAGGGCCACGGTAGCCAGGCCCAGGATGGTCATGATCAGGGAGCCGGCAACATGGATTGAAATGGCTGTGCCGGCCCACAGCAGGCGGCCTTGTTGCAGCAGGGTGGTCACTTCGGCAGAGAAGGTGGAAAAGGTAGTGAGTCCGCCGAGAAAACCGGTGATGATCAAAAGGCGCCATTCCGGCGCCAGGCCGGGCATGCCGGCGAAGATGGCCATGGCCAGGCCGATCAGGTAGCCGCCCAGTAAGTTGGCAACCAAGGTGCCGGGCGGCAGGGCGGGGAAGAGAGCGTTGAGCGAACGACCGAGCAGCCAGCGTACAACGGCACCGGCCGAAGCACCTGCGCTGATGGCAAGAATGGAGTTGAGCATGGTCCTGTCCTCTGACGGTTCAAATGGATTCCGGACAGGGAAAACAGCCCGTTCCGCCCGGGCTATAAGCGTGGGGCAGAATGGTCAGTTGTTGAAACGTATCATCGAAAAAAGCCCTTTCCGGCAGCGATGCAAGTCTACCGCCGGGTCCCTGGCAATGCAACCTCATACTGCGGCGCGCCGCGAATTGAAACGGACTGATCGTTGTATTGGTGCGGCCTGCGAGCCTGTTCAGCGGCGCACCTGGTCAAGAACGGTTCCTTCCGGGGCAACTAATTCAATCACCAGGGGCATGGCGCCCACTGCATGCGTGGAGCAGGCCAGGCAGGGATCAAAGGCGCGGATAACCGCTTCAATCCGGTTGAGCAGGCCCTCGTGAAGGGTGTTGCCGTTAATGTAGTGTTGAGCGGCTTGCAGAATGCCCTTATTCATGGCCAGATTATTGTGACCGGTGGCAATAATCAGGTTGGCCCACTCGACCAGTCCGTCGTCATTGACCTTGTAATGATGGATCAGGGTGCCGCGCGGGGCCTCGGTCATGCCGAATCCTTCCCGGTTGTTCACCCCGGCCACGGCCCGGACGTGAGGGTCGAGTATAGTCGGGTCGACCAGCAGCATTTCGATCATCTCCGTGGCATACAGCACTTCAATCAGCCGGGCATAATGGTAATGAAAGGAGCTGCTCACCGGTCCCGATTCCAGGCCGCGGAAGGCGTTCAGTTCCTGGTCGGCCAGCTCGGTGCCGCAGGTCGCGGCGATGTTCAACCGGGCCAGGGGACCCACCCGATACATGCCGCCGGGATAGCCAAGCGGTTTGTAATAAGGGAACTTGAGATAGGTCCAGGGCTCCACAGCCTCGCCGATATAGGTTTCATATTCCGCGGCAGTGAGGTCATGGGCAACCGTGGCGCCGTCGCTGTCGATAATTCGTACGGTGCCGTCATAATGTTCAAGACTGTCGTCTTGACCGGTCAGACCAAAGAAAAGGCTGGGGAATCGAGCGAAAATACGGACATATTCCTCGTACTGTTCCAGTGATTGTTTAAAGCGGTTCAGGTGGTCGACCACGATCGACTTGATCTCTGGAATTTCGCTGAGGATGGATTCCCGCGATGCCTCCTGCAGGGGGGAGTTGACTCCGCCGGGAACCACCCAGGAGGGATGGATTCGCCGTCCGGCAAGCCGTTCAATGACTTGCTGGCCGAATTGGCGAAGCCGTATGCCGTCACGGGCAAATTGCGGCGCGGCTGCGGCCAGGCCGAAGAAATTGCGTGTTTCCGGCGGGTGGTCCATGCCCAGCAGCAGATCCGGGGCGGAAAGGTAGAAGAAACTGAGCGCATGGGATTGAATGATCTGGCCGAAATTAAAGATTCGGCGCAGGTTCTTGGCGGTCTCTGGAATAGTGACCGCAAGCAGTTGATCGCAGGCCTTGGCCGAGGCCAGCTCGTGACTGACCGGACAGATGCCGCAGGTGCGCGCCGTCAGCGAGGGCATCTCGAAAAAAGGTCGGCCCTCAATGAATTTTTCGAATCCCCGGATCTGAGTTACCTGGAAATGGGCATCATGAACGGCGCCTTCCTGGTTGAGAAACAGGCTGATCCGGGCGTGACCTTCGATGCGGGTGACCGGTTCGATGGTGATTCGCTGTTCCATGGCTGGACTCCTAGGCGCCGAAGTTGGTGGTTGATCGCAGGTCAATGGCTCTGCCTTCGACCAGAGCGCTGAGTGCGGAATAGAGGGTGTCGGCAGACGGCGGGCATCCGGGGATAAAAAGATCCACCGTGACAAACAAGTGCAGGGGCAGGGCTTTTTCGTTCAACGTTGGCAGATCCGATGCGGGAATTTGCGGATTGAGCTGTTCCCGTTCCTGATAAACTGATTGCAGAATTTTTTCGGCACCAAGAACATTACGCATGGCCGGAACATTGCCGGTAACGGCGCAGTCGCCCATGGCAATGAGCAGGTCGGTCCGCTGCCGCACGATGCGCAGTTTTTCTTCATCCTCAGCCGAGCTGACCGCACCTTCGATGCAGGTGACATCCACTGTCTCGGGAAAGGCTTTGATATCAACCAGCGGGCTGTACACAAAGTCGACTTTGTCGGTCAGGTCGAGCAGCCGTTGATCCATATCGAGCAGTGACATATGACAGCCGGAACAGCCGTCGAGCCAGAGGGTTGCAAGCTGCAGTTTTTTCATCTTCGCTCCATGGTCCGGTTAGCAACGAGGTAGGGAAGGGCGGGCCGTTTTTTCAGCATTTCGGACACGGACTTACCCTTCTCAGACAGTGCCCCGGTAGGGCAGACGTGGACACATTTGCCGCATCCGGTACAGGTTTCCGAGTCGCCCCAAGGGGTATCGTAATCCGAAACAATAAGGCTGTGGATGCCGCGGTTTTTCACATCCCAGGTATGGGCTCCTTCGATTTCGCCGCAAACCCGCACGCATCGGGTGCACAGAATACAGCGGTTATGGTCGAGGACAAAGCGGCTATGCGAAGCATCTACGGGTAGGGCCGGATAGCGGCAAGGGAAATCGATGTGGTCGATTCCAAGTTCGCGGGCCAGGTCCTGCAGTTCGCAATGGCCGTTGGACACACAAACCGCACAGATATGATTGCGCTCGGAAAAGAGTAACTCGACGATTTTGCGCCGGTAGTTGAGCAGTCGCTCGTTCTCCGTGGTTACCTCCATGCCTTCCTGGATGCGGGTGACACAGGCAGGCTGCAGTTTCGTGCTGCCGGCGATCTCAACCATACACAAGCGGCAGCCGCCAAGGGGGGAAAGTCCCTCCAGATAGCAGAGGGTCGGGATGGGGATGTCGTTTTCCCGTGCGACCTGGAGGATGGTTTCATGGGCCAGGCCACTGACAGGTATGCCGTTGATAGTCAGGGTCAGGATCTGTGCGGTCATTGATTGCCCTCCTGGCGGGGATGGATGGGATCTGTGATGCGGTCGAGATATTCCTGACGGAAATATTTGAGGGTGCTCATCACCGGGTTAGGGGCTGATTGGCCAAGGCCGCAGAGGCTGGTGTTTTTTACCAGATCGCAGAGCGTCTCAAGGGCAACGAGGTCGTTATGGGTCGCTCGATGATCGCAGAACTTTTGTAAAAGTGTGTGAATCTGAGCAGTTCCCACACGGCAGGGAGTGCATTTTCCACAGGATTCCCCCATGCAGAATTCTATGAAATACTTGACAATGTCAACCATGTTTGAAGTGTCATCGATAACGATCATGCCGCCCGACCCCATAATGGACCCTAAAGCGCTCAAGCTTTCATAGCTCACGGGGGTGTCGAGAAATTCAGCTGGGATACAGCCACCGGAAGGGCCGCCGGTCTGGATCGCCTTGAAGGCATGGTCATCGGGGATACCGCCGCCGATGTCAAAGACGATCTCGCGCAGGGTCATGCCCATGGGGACCTCGATCAGACCGGTGTGGGTGATCTTGCCGGTCAGGGCAAAGACTTTGGTGCCTTTGCTTTTTTCAGTGCCCTGAGCGGCAAACCAGGCCGGACCTCGTTCAATAATCAATGGGATATTGGCATAGGTTTCGACATTGTTGATAAGGGTGGGGCCGCCCCAGAGGCCTTTTTCTGCAGGGTAGGGAGGTCGGGGGCGGGGAATGCCGCGTCGGCCCTCAACCGATTCAATGAGAGCGGTTTCTTCGCCGCAGACAAATGCTCCGGCGCCCAGCCGTATTTTGATGTTGAGGTCAAAGGATGAACCGCAGATAGCGTGGCCCAGCAGGTTGTTTTTTTCAGCTTCTCGAATGGCAAGTTTCAGTCGCTTCACGGCCAGCGGATATTCGGCTCGCACATAGATGAAGCCGGTGTTGGCTCCCACTGCATAGGCGGCAATGATCATCCCTTCCAACACCGCATGAGGCGTGCTTTCGAGGATAGAACGGTCCATGAATGCGCCAGGATCTCCTTCGTCGGCGTTGCAGATGAGATATTTCACCTCGCCCATTGCTTTGGCGACGGTCGCCCATTTCAGGCCTGTGGGATAACCAGCCCCTCCCCGTCCTCGCAAACCGCTTTCCTGGACCGCGCGAATGATTTCCGGCGGGCGCATTTCGGTAATTGCTTTAAATACTGCGGTGTAGCCGCCTGCTGCCAGGTAGTCACCCATGCTTTCCGGATCGATTCGTCCGGAGAGGGCCAGTACATTTTTCTGCTGCTTGGTGAAAAAGGGAAGCGTAGAGGGCAGCAACAGCCGTTGTACCGGTTTTTTTCCAAGGGCAGTGATAATCTCGGGTGCGTCCTGGGGGGTGACGGTCTGGTAGTAGATTTCTTCAGGCAGGATGAGAACTATGGGCCCAAGGGCGCATAGGCCCATACAGCCGACCTTTCTTACCAAGACATGTTGTTCCAGTCCCTTGGCGGTGATTTCCTGGCGCAAGGTCTTGATGATTTCTTCATTGTGCAGGCAGCCCAGACCGGCGCAGACAAGGATGTGGTGCGTAAAACCGTCCAGGAACTGCTGACGTTCTTCAGCCTGTCGTATCAATTCTTCACGGTGCATCGTCTAGCCACTCCCTGATGATTGCAGTTGATTCTTCAAAGCTCTTTTTGCCGGTAATGTTGTCGTCGGCAATCACTACCGGTGCCAGTGCGCAGGCACCGATGCAACGAACCTCGACAAGTGAAAGCTGGTTGTCCGGCGTGGTTTCCCCTGGTTTGAGTTTGTAGTGCTCCTGCATCCAGGCGAGAACACGGTCGTTCCCCTTGACGTGGCAGGCCGTTCCGGTGCAGACAACCAGAGTGTGCGCACCTTTTGGCTTCGTGTTGAAATGATTGTAAAAGGTGACAACGCCGTAGATTTTGCTGGGCGGCACTTTGAGGCGAGTGGCAATATACTTGAGGGTGTCGGTGTCCAGGTACCCAAACGCATCCTGCGCGGCGTGCAGGGTTTCGATGAGAGCATCCTGTCGAAAGTCATGGCGCTGCATAGCCAGGTCAATCGATTTCCATCGTCTATCTTGTACGAGGTGGTCTGGTTGTACAGTAGGCATGCGCAGACTCCTTTGGGGAAAAGGATTTTTGATCGCATCGGAGAGATATACTAACCAGGTTGTATCTTTTCCTATTTTTCTGACAGTTGCAACGCTTCTTTTGTTTGAGCCGCCATGGATGTCAGGTTCATACAGTTTGCTAGCGATCAAATTTACAATTATGTAATAATTTTTTTAAAAAAAACACATGAATGGGATTTATTTGTATGGCCTTGCTGTGAGGGTGCGGAGTGTTTCGTTTGTAAATAATCGAAAATTATCAATATAATTATAATTGAAAAAATGGCCCCTGTTTTGCTTTGTTTTAGATGTGTTTATTTGGCGATGGTGGCGTGACCGGCCTTGCGGGAAAAACAATAAAAGGGAGCGTGGGGGGGTTGAGAGCGTTTTGAGGTCAGTGAATGCGTAAGAAGTGTCCGGTGCTGCAGCGATGGTTG
>JBFJXW010000163.1:0-8898 GCA_041622895.1 Desulfobulbus sp.
CAGGACGCAGGTCGAAAAATCCTTTATCGGGATTACCTCGGCAGACTATTGCGTTGCGGCTACAGCAACCCTTGCGCTGAAAAGCAGGCCCGGGCAGGCCCGTTCCGTCTCTCTGGTGCCGTCCATCCATGTTGTCGTCATAGAAGAGCGCCAAATGCTGGCTACTCTCGAGGAACTCTATACGCTGTTGAAGTGGGACCCGACAGAACAAGCCGAGGGGTTGACAAACTGCCTCTCGCTGATTTCAGGACCAAGTAAGACAGGAGATATCGAACTGATTATGGTGCACGGTGCCCATGGACCACGAGAACTGCACTTGTTTGTGGTTGGCGGAAATGACTGAAGCGAGTAGCAATGACGCGCAAAGGAATCGTTTTCGGGCGGGGTAAGGTCAATGTGAGTCCAGGGAAACAGCGGTGCCTTGAAGAGGTCCGCAGTCGCAACGTTTGCAACCGATGCGGTAAGATTACGACGTTACAGGAAGAGGAACAGGGGGCAGGGTATCTTGGAAAAAAGGATCCTGCCCCCTGTTGTCTTGTTGGTATCAGATATTCTTAAAATATTTTTTGGTTTCCGACACGACCACCGGCGTCAGAAACAGAAGACCGATGAGGTTGGGGATGGCCATCAACCCGTTTAACGTATCGGAGATGTTCCACACCAGGCTGAGTTTCGAGATGGCGCCAACGCCGATAAAGCAAATAAAGAGTATGCGATAGGGCAGTATCGATTTTACGCCAAAAAGGTACTCTATTGATTTTTCCCCATAATAGCACCAGCCGAGAATCGTAGAGTAGGCGAAAAGGATTATGCCGATGGTAACCACATGGGCTCCTCCCGGCATACCCGCGGCATACGCGATCGTGGTCAATTCCGCCCCTGTCGTGCCGTTTGACCAGACGCCGGTAAGGATGAGTACCAGGCCGGTCATGGTACAGACGATGATGGTATCGATAAAGGTCTGGGTCATCGATACCAGGGCCTGACTGATAGGGCTCTTGGTTTTGGCGGCGGCAGCAGCAATAGGTGCGCTGCCCAGGCCGGATTCATTGGAAAAAACTCCGCGGGCCACCCCCATGCGAATGGCCAACATGACGGTTGCGCCGGTGAAGCCGCCCACTGCTGCGGTAGGATTAAATGCCTGCTTGATGATAAAAAGGAGGGCTGCCGGCACCTCGGCGATGTTGGAGAAAATGATATAGCAAGACCCCGCTATATAAAAGAGGATCATAAAAGGTACCAGAAGTTGGGTGACCTTGCCTATCATTTTGATACCACCGAGCACGACAGCCGCGGTGCAGGCCATCAGCAGCAAACCGGTCACTAATTGCGGAATATGATAGGTCGCCTGCACTGCGTCGGCGACGGAGTTGGCCTGTACCATGTTGCCGATGCCAAATGCCGCAAAAGCGGCAAAAATGGCAAAAATGGTTCCCAGCCAGGGCATGTTCAAACCTTGAGAAATATAATACATCGGCCCGCCGTTCATCTCGCCGTTTTCATCGACCACTCTGTATTTTACTGCAAGAACGGCCTCTGAATATTTGGTCGCCATGCCGACGAGGCCCGTGATCCACATCCAAAAAAGCGCCCCTGGTCCGCCCATGGCAATAGCGGTGGCGACTCCGGCAATATTACCGGTACCAACCGTAGCAGAAAGGGCTGTCATCAGAGCCTGGAAATGCGTGATATCCCCTGGTTGATCGGTTTCTTCCTTGCGCTTGATCAGGGCCAGATAAAGCGCATGGCCAAGTTTGGTAAACTGAAGCCCGCGTAAGGCAAAAGTTAACCAGAAACCTGTGCCAACGAGGAGAATCAACATGGGCGGTCCCCACGCAAAAGCCCCTATTTTCGCAACGATGGCATCCAAAGAATTCATTACTTCCATTCGTTCTCTCCTTTCAGTTATCTTGGGTGGTTTATCCCTTCGCTATTACAGGGAAAAGTCATATTTTTTTTAATGGGCGGTAACGTACCTTTTCAGTGTGAGTGTCGTCAAGAACAAAGGCTGCCGAGACGGCTTGGCAGAGGAGCATGGTCCGGGCTCTCTTGCGAGTGAGCATCTCGAAAGTGTTATGGGGAGGTATCACATTTTGACATTGTACAGGGTGCCGCTACAATACATGCATGGCTGGAATCATATCTTTTTTCTTTTCCCTGTAAAAATACCTTTTTCTAGTACGTTACATAACGCAAACCAGAGGAGCGGGTTCCTGTCTCTTCGGTATGCCGGGAATTGAAAAAAGAGACCCATCTCCTCGATTGGAAGAATGCATTGAGGGAAACACAGAAGTTACAAGCGAGGTTTGTATGTATGTATGTATTGTATCTGGTTCTTCTTGCCGTGACAGTCGCTCTCGGTCATTGGTTCATTTACGGTGTCCCGATACTGAAAGCATTGCTGCTTTGGTTGTTGGTCATCAAGGTAGGTTTGGGAGGCCTGTGGGCCTTTATGGGCCATTACTTTACTGCTGACAGGGTTGCTGCATACATAGGCTGGCCTGCAGGCAATCCTTTCCAGAAGGAAGTGGCCTTCACCAATCTCGCCATAGGGTCCTGTGGTTTGCTGTGCTTCTTCTTTCGGGATGAATTCTGGTTGGCGACCATTGTGTTTACCTCGATTTTTCTGCTGGGTGCTTTTTCGGTTCACGTAAAGAGCCAGCTGGAGCACGGCAACAGAAATTCTGGCAATGTGGGACCGGTATTCTTTGCCGACATTATTATCCCCATAGTTCTTTGGGCTTTGTATTTTGCAGGGTAGTTTTCACCGCCCCTCATGCAGTGTCCCTTGCTGGGGGGCGAATGAGGAAATGCTGGAGGGGGGTGCCTGGAGTTACTGGTGAGGAGGTGCTGTCATCTCGGCAAAGGTGGTCACCGTATTCTTTCCTCTCCTTTTTGATTCGAACAGGGCATGATCGGCGTTGCCGAGAATCTCAATCAGGTTATGGGCATCATCGGGGTAGGTGGCTACCCCGCAGCTGACGGTGATTCGGATGGCAAGGCCCTGCAGTGTGAGAAAATAGCTGGTTGCGATTGCGCTGCGGATTTGTTCTGCAACGCGTGCGCCTGCTGCTCGATCGTGATCGACAAGGACAATGACGAACTCGTCTCCACCATAGCTGACCCCGTAGCAGCCTTCCGGCAGAAGCGGTTGGATAACGGCAGCCAATTCGGCAATGGTGCGGCTGCCATTGAGATGCCCATAGGTATCGACTACCGATTTAAAGGAGTCGATGTCCATAAAGATAACGGATACCGATTGCGAGGGATGGCTATCCAGATGCGCCTGCAGGGTTCGGTAGAGATAGCGGGTATTGTACAAGCCCGTGAGGTCATCCCGAAAAGACAGCTCCCTGTATTTTGCCGCGCTGGCTTTTAGCTCCTGCTGAGCCTGATACAAGGCCAGATGTGTCTTGACTCTGGCCAGCAGTTCTTCCTTGGTCGATGGCTTGACAATGTAATCTTGCCCCCCTGCATCAAACCCGGCGATAATGTCTTGCTGGTCGGTGCTGGCAGTGACAAAGAGAACGGGAATGTCAGCGGTGCGCGCATTGCTTCTGATGGCTCGACAGGTATCAATCCCTGAGATGCCCGGCATGTCAATGTCAAGCAGGATGAGATCCGGTTGGAGGGTGTTGAGGATTTCCAGTGCCTTGTCACCGCTTTCTGCCTGGACCACCTGGTAGCCGGCTCGGGTAAGCCTTGCCTCCAGCAGTCTGGCAATGACCGGGCTGTCATCGATAATCAAAATGGGCTGCATGATGTTTTCTTGCTCCTTCATGATCTATGTAATGGAGGATAGAGGGGAGAAAGTCAAGTTTTCTGCATGCACCGGGAAAAGGACCTCTGTATCTGACGATCAGGCCATCGGTTACAAATCAGACTCAACGATCCGTTTTATGAAGGCCAACCTGGGCAGGCATTCGTGTGTGCCTTGCCGAGGACAAGCTGCGATGTGAGATTGTAACGTAGCCCGTGCACCTCAAGTCCAAAAGGGGGGCGCTAGAAAAGAAAGGCATCGGGCAAACGAGCAGTTGAGATTATGGAGGCTATAGAGCATACTTCATATTCAGGCAACCGCACGCGTTGACGGATGTGTTTCCTGCAGCACCCTGAGACGGGAATACATGTCAGCGCGAAACATTGTTTCCTTGCAACGCAGCAGGAGTAATCATGTGAACCACGAAGCTATTTTTCTTTTGATAGCGGGTTTACTTGCCGCCTGTATCTTGTGCCAGTGGGGTGCATGGCGGGTCAAACTGCCGGCTATCCTCTTTTTGCTCCTGACCGGAATTCTGGCCGGTCCGGTGCTGGGCCTTCTGCAGCCCGAGCAAGTCATGGGCGATTTCTTTTTTCCGTTTGTCTCCCTGTCTGTTGCCGTTATTCTTTTTGAGGGCAGCTTAACCCTTAAATTTAAGGAAATTCTGGGGTTTGAGACCGTAATCCGCAACATGGTCTCTTTCGGCATGGTGGCGACCTGGCTCATCACCGCTATTACCTCCCGTTATGTTATCGGTATGTCTTGGGAGATTTCCTTCCTGTTCGGCGCTGTCACCGTGGTAACCGGTCCAACGGTTATCGCGCCGATGCTGCGCACTGTGCGTCCAACTACGGCGGTAGCGAATATCCTGCGCTGGGAGGGCATCGTTATTGATCCCATCGGAGCGGCTCTCGCCGTTCTGGTCTATGAGTTCATCATATCCGGATCCGGATCCGGATCCGAAGCTTGGCCATGGAGCCACACCGTGCTGATCTTTTCCAAACTTGTATCGGTGGGGGTGCTTATAGGCATGGGCAGCGGCTATCTTTTAGGGCTTGCGTTGCGATTGCACTGGATTCCTGACTTCCTGCGCAATGTAATCACCTTGTCCCTGGTTATCGTTTCGTTCATTGCCGCAAATATCGTGCAGCCGGAATCCGGCCTGGTGACGGTCACGGTTATGGGCATTTGGCTGGCCAATATGAACGGCGTGGATGTACAGGGAATTCTTGATTTTAAGGAAAGTATCAGTATCCTCCTTATCTCCCTGCTGTTTATCATGCTTGCCGCTCGCGTTAATTTGCAGTCGTTGTTCGACCTGGGATGGCGTGCCATTTTTCTGTTTTTGGCTATCCAGTTTTTAGCGCGGCCATTGAATGTAATGGTGTCCACCATGCAATCTCAATTGACGTGGCCGGAACGGCACCTGCTCGCCTGGATAGCGCCGCGAGGTATTGTTGCCGCTGCTATCTCATCCCTGTTCGCGGTCCAGTTGGACAAGGCAGGGTTTGCCGACGCAAACCTGCTGAGTCCCCTGACCTTCTTTGTAATAATCACGACGGTTCTTTTGCAGAGCACCACTGCCCGGCCTATTGCCCGCTGGCTGCGCGTGACCGAGCCCGATCCCAAGGGAATTCTGCTGATCGGGGCCAATGCGGTGGCTCGGGCCCTGGCTAAAGCGTTGGTAGCAAACGGAGTGAGTGTGTTGCTTGCCGATACCGTGCGGGGCAATATTGCAAAAGCAAAAATCGAAGGTTTGCCGACCTATTTTGGTAGCCCGATTTCAGAGCACGCCGCCCGAACCCCCTCTTTTGCCCACATAGGCCGGGTATTGGCCGTCTCTTCCCATGAAACCATCAATGTGGCCGCAGCCATGCATTATCGAATGGAACTGGGCTACAATAACGTGTTTGCCCTCCAGTCCAAACTTAGGGAAAATGTGTCGGAGCGAACCCTCTTTCCAATTCGGCGGCTTTCCCGAACCATGTTCGGCAGCAAGATAACACATTCCTTTCTGTTCTCCATCCTGTCGCGGGGTGGGCGTATCCATTCCACCAAGCTCTCAGCGCATTTTGGTTTTCAAGATTTTCTCAAAAGGCAGGCCCATCGTGCCATTCCCCTTTTCGCCATCGATACCAAGGCAGACGTGCATGTCTTTTGTGAGGATCGGCCAATGGAACCGACAACCGGGTGGACCATAGTCTATATGCGGCTGGCTCAAAGAGGAACTGGAAGAGAAGAAGAGCCTTCGCCCGCAGTTGCCACCGCTCCCTGAGAAAAAGGAGTAAAATTGAGTGTGCCGGCGTGGCGATATTGCAGGGCGATAGGAAAGTGGCAGCGCAGCCTTCAAAGATTCGTTGTTCGAGGCTCCACGGAGTGTTCGCCTCAGCGCGTGCAAATAGATACGATTGGAGCGAACCCGCACACCTTTTCCGGTTGCACCTTGCCTCGATCAGCATGTTCGGTACTTCAATGACAGGAAGCTCTGCATTGATAATCGCTGGAATTGGTCCGGAGCTTTCGTAGCGTTTTCAGGCGTCTTAGAAAAAACGCAGTCTCGTGCTGCTGCGGAGAAGAAGATCCGATTTCGGGGGAGAAGCTATGATCAAGATCATTAAGAAGTTCGAGAGCATTGTCATCCAGTTCCTGGTGGTACTGATGGCGCTGGTCTTATTGCTCGCAACCTTGGAGCTTGGTTGGATCCTTTTCAAGGATATAATAACGCCTCCGATATTCCTGCTTGAAATCGATGAACTCCTGGAGATATTCGGCTTGTTTATGCTCGTGCTGATCGGCGTTGAACTCCTGGAGACCATCGTCAAAACCTATCTGCATCAGGCGGCCAACCACGCGAAGATCGTCATTATCGTTGCTATCATTGCCATGGCCCGCAAGGTGATCATTCTTGATTTAAAGGATTATACCGGTTCGGTCCTGCTCGGCCTGGCTGGAATCATCCTGGCCCTGTGCCTGGGCTATTATTTAATTCAAAAGATGCCGCCAGGGCTAACTAATGAAAATAAGGATGAATAGTCTTCTCTCGGTTTGGTTTGGATGTAACATGGTTGTATCATGAGGTATATGGTGCTTGCATTGCAGCGCTCCCGTGCCGTTCAAAAAAAGAACAGCTGCTTTCTGAAGAGATCTGGAAGCGAAACACTTCGATCAATGTACACCTGCGCCGGGTGTGTTCTGGTGCGTCAGCAAATCACGTAATCCTTGGTCGATGCTGTTCAGCAGAGCGGCATACGGCAGTTCCTGGCAGTTCCTGACACCATCATTGACCTCCTGCGCCTTTACCGCCCAATCCTCAAGGCCGCATTGCAGCAAGGTTCCCTTAAGGGTATGGGCGGCTCTACCGAGACGAGAATAATCTTCTTTTTCGAGAGCCTGTTTTGCCTGTTCCAGTGTATCAGTAATGCTGGTTTGTGCCTTGAAAAGAATTGTCTCGACCTGTGCGGACGACATGCGGGTTGTTGCCTGCAGATGCTCGGCTATGGCCTGTATTATTGGTCGGGGCTTCTGGGTTACAGCAGGCGTCGGTGAGGGATTGGCCGTCGTGGTGTTTGCTGATGGCACGTCCTTTGACGATTGAGCCGCAACCAGGGAGCAGAGTGTTTCGTTCAGCTGATCGGGTTGGAACGGTTTGGTGATGTAGGCATCCATGCCGGCGGCAAGACACTTTTCCCGGTCACCTCCCATTGCATGGGCGGTCATGGCCACGATCAACAGATGTTTGCCGCTTAGCTGACTCACCAGAGATCTGAAGGTATCGCTCGGCAGATCGAGGGACAATGGGTGCCCATTTTCAGCTGCCCTGATCAGTGTGGTCGCTTGTAAACCATCCATCACCGGCATCTGCACATCCATCAGCACAACGTCAAATTGCCGGGATGTCAGTGCAACCAATGCTTCCAGCCCATTGCTCGCGGTGGTGACCGCATGATCGTGTTCAAGGGTCATGCTGGCCACGTCGCGATTCACCTCATTATCATCGACAACGAGAATGCGCAGGCCTTTGATTGTCGATTGCGAGGCGTGATGATTCGGCGCGTCGATTACGATGGCTTCAGGTAAACAGGGACGCAGGGGGATGACAAAATGGAACGAACTGCCGATGTCTGCCTGGCTTTCGACCCAGATCCGGCCCTCCATCAAGGCAACCAGTTGCCTGCAGATGGAAAGCCCCAGGCCGGTACCGCCAAATTGTCTGGCATAGGAATTGTCAACCTGTTCAAAGCTGTTGAAGATTGTCTGTACTTTATCCGGTGGAATTCCGATTCCGCTATCACTGACCGTGAAATGGACGGCGGTGGCACCGGAAGCCGGTTGCTCGTTTTCCAGATAAGCCGAGATGGTGATAGCGCCGGAATGGGTAAACTTAACGGCATTACCGACAAGATTGAGCAAAATCTGTCGTATACGAAGGTCGTCTCCGATCATGGATGTGGGCAGACGCTCATCAATGGTTACCTGCAAGTTGAGTCCCTTCTCGGTGATCGGCACACTCATGGTAGATTTGACACCGTCAAGCACCTGGCGCAGGTTGAAAGGGAGGTTGTTCAGTTGGAGCTGCTCGGCTTCCATTTTGGAAAAATCAAGGATGTCATTAAGGAGTCCAAGTAAACTTTCGGCGGAATGCCGCACTGTCTGCAGAAAACGTTGTCGTTTTTCTTCTTCCTGTACCTGCATGGCTAAATAAGTCATGCCGATAATCGCGTTCATTGGTGTGCGGATTTCATGGCTCATGTTAGCCAGAAATTGCGACTTGGCTTTATTGGCGGCTTCAGCGCTATCCCTGGCTTCACGCAGTTCCTGTTCCACCTGCTTTAACGCCGTGATTATTCTCCCCTCGAAAATCAGCAAAATAACCTTTTCCTGATCATCTTTTACCGGATTGAGTGAAAAATCAATATAGTGCGATTGCCCGTCTTTGCTGTGCAGGGTGGTTTCAAATTGAACGAGGTCCCCCTTTTTCGCCTTATGCAAGGCGTGGCGGATTTTTTTCTGAATTTCATCTGAGTGCAGCCACCATGGGCCTTCCCATGCCGGTTTCTCCAGTACTTCCGCTTCAGTGCATCCGGCAAAATCCAGTGCTGTTTTGTTGACCTTTATTACCGTTCCATCGGTTTCCCACA
>JBFJXW010000164.1:0-8844 GCA_041622895.1 Desulfobulbus sp.
CGCACACAGCCGCACGATCAGCTCTTTCTGCAGGGTAAGGCTTTTCACCTGAGCCTGACCAGTCCGCCCGTCAATTTGAGCGAAAGGCCCGCCGATCCTGCCGTGCTCATGCAGTGGCAGCAGACCGTGATGCCCGATGTCGCGATGCTGAACGTGTTTTTTCCCGGCGGACTCCCCTTCAGCCTGGTCTCCGGAAGTGCCCGCATGAACGGCACGCTTGCCTATGCCGACCACGTCGTATCGGGCACCTTTGACCTGGCGGGAGAAGCGATTGCCGGAACGATTTTGGAGCAATCCGTGGTCGGCAATCTTGGGGTGGAGCTCCACCTCAAGCAGGCCGACCTCGCGCATCGGCGTCTGGATCTTTCGGGCACCCGAATCGAGATGCAAGCGGCGCATCCTGCGGAAGGGGGTACAGGCACGGCGGCGCTGAGGACGGAGATCAACATCGTGCAGGCGCAACTTGCATCAGCGTTACCCCTGGATGAACTGAGGCGTTTTCCAGGGCAGCCGCCAATCAGTGGTGTGCTCAAGGTGGAGGGAACGGTTGCCAATATAGACTTTCTCAACAGTTTCCTGGCCGACCGCAATGCCTTCGAGGTTGGTGGTGACGGCCGCCTGCGCGCGGATCTGCGTTTGAGCGACGGTCGTCCGGTCTCCGGCAGTACCCTGACGGTCGAGTCGGACCGGCTGGTCGGTCGATTTCTCGGCTTTTCCGCCAGCGGCGCCGGCGGCGTGTCGACCGAG
The DNA here is from genome assembly GCA_041622895.1 of Desulfobulbus sp. GTDB lineage: Bacteria > Desulfobacterota > Desulfobulbia > Desulfobulbales > Desulfobulbaceae > Desulfobulbus. The sequence continues at coordinate 748 of JBFJXW010000164.1, forward strand.
TTTCGGCAGGTGGCTGGCGAAGAAGAGATCCGTCTGGATATGGCATTGCGGGATATGAAGGTGCGCAAGGTCAAGGGCGGCAAACTGTTCATGCGGGGTAAAGGGTTACAGCTGACCGCGACCAGCCCGCCGGTGGATATTCGCAAACAGCGCAATGCACCAAAACTGGAAATACAGTGGCAGGATGCGCTGATGCCGGACGTCTCGCTGCTGAACGCCTATATACCGGGCAAGCAGCCGTTCAGTCTGAAATCCGGTGCTGGCCGCACCAGCGGGCGTCTCAACTATGCCGGCCAGCGATTGTCGGGCAGCATCAATCTGGCTGGAGAGAAGATCAGCGGCATGCTGTTGCGGCAGCCGGTAAAGGGAAAACTCGGGCTGGATCTGGTGATCAAACAGGCCGACCTGATAACCCGTATCCTGGACCTCTCTGGAACCCGCATTCAGATGCAGGCGGCCGCAGCGGCCTCTGCAAAAACACCTTTGCGGACGGTGATCACCATCAAGGAAGCACGCCTGATTGCGAGGCCGGTGTCGCGTAAAGCTCAAGCTGCCCGGCCCGGGATAGGTTCTCTGGTCAGCGGAGTGGTCAAACTCGAGGGCTCGGTAGCGAATATCGATTTCATCAACAGCTTTCTTCACGGTCCGCAACAACTCGAATTTTCCGGTGACGGGCGCATCAAAGCGGATCTCCGCCTCAGGGTCGGACAGGTGGCACCCGGCAGCACGCTGCAGATTGAGTCAGCGCATCTGGCCAGTCGATTTCTCAACTACGAGGCGAGCGGGGCCGGCATGGTAAAGGCCGCAGTAGAGGGCAAACCGGGGGCGCCCACGGGAAGGATAGTGAGTTCCCTGAAACGCTTCGGCCTGCGCCGGCTTGACGAGCCTGTTCCCTACGTCAGCGGGCGTGATTTTCAGATCACCACCGTGGGCAGCCGTTTCGACTCAATGCAGGGCCTGCGGGATCTGGACACGAGGGTTACCTTGGCCTCGGCGGAGATTCCGGATATTGCCGTCTTTAACGTGTATCTGCCCAAAGATGCCGGTGTTTCGATCATTTCAGGAAAAGGAACGGTGACCGCAGACTGTCGACTGACCGGCGTTTCCGGCAGCGGCAGCCTCGAAATGTTGGCGCAAGGCGTCGAGGTCCATGTCAGGGATCAGACGATAAAGGGTAATCTGCGCATCAGTACGCGTCTCACTGAGGGGCATCTGGAGAAGATGACGTTTAATGCTAGGGGCACCCAGCTGAGGATCGACAACGGCTCTTTGGAGAGTGGAAAGGTCACACGGGACGAGCAGTGGTGGGGACAGGTCGATGTACAGCATGGACGCATGACCTGGAAGCGTCCCATGGACGTGGATGCGACGATTACCATGCAACTGCGCGACAGCGGTCTGCTCGTTCATCTCTTCGTAAAACAGACGCAGGATCGGCAGTGGCTGAACGACCTGCTGACCATCAAAGACGTAACCGGCGAAAGCCAGGTGTTGCTCAACGACAAAGACATCGTGCTCAGGAATGCCCGGCTTGCAGGTGAAAAGCTGTTGGTGCTGGCCAATCTGCATCTGGGTGAAAAGAAGATGCGCGGCGGCATGTACGCAAAATACGGGATTTTCGGCATAGGGGTCGAGCTCGAGGACGAAGAGCACACCTTGAAAATACTGAAACCGCGCAAATGGTATGACGGTTTTGCGGAAACGTTCACCGTGGAAACGCGTTAGCGGCTGGTGTCGCCAGGGGCGGAATCAAATCGTGCGATGGTTGCAGAAGAAGCGGCGCGGGCGGCTGAGCCCGTGAGGATTTGAGCAGAAAAGGAGGGTTTGCGGAATTCGATTCAAAACGTGCTTATTTTTTATTTATTGTAGCGATACTGGAGTATTGAAGAACCATGATCGTACACGTCCGATTGAATCCTGGTATGTATTGATTTTCTGGAGGTGCCTATGCTTTTTTCTCCGATCAGTAAAGATGTGGCCGCCATGCCGGTTCAGCCCAATCTGGTGGAGTATGCCACGACCTGTGCCGACTTTTCCTGGGAGGCGGTTCGCCGCGAGCTCAGCGGCCTGCCCGACGGCGGCGGCGTGAATATCGCCTATGAGGCGATTGACCGGCATGCCGACGGCCCCTTGAGGGAACGGGTGGCCATCCGCTTCCTGGGCAAGGACGGCGGGGTCACCAACCTGACTTATGGTGATTTGAAAGAGCGCAGCAACCGCTTTGCCAATCTGCTTCGCGGGTTGGAGGTGGCCGGGGGCGATCGGGTCTTCTGGCTGGCCGGCCGTATTCCTGAGCTGTATCCGGTGTTTTTCGGGACCTTGAAAAACCGCAGCGTCTTCTGTCCGCTTTTTGCCGCCTTCGGACCGGAGCCGGTGTTCCAGCGCCTGGAGCGAGGCAATGCCCGGGTGCTGATAACCACTGTCCGCCAGTACACCAAAAAAGTGCTGCCTCTGCTGGGTCGTTTGCGGGATCTGCGCCACATTCTCCTGGTCGATGCGCAAGAGGATATGGACGAGCGGGTGTTGTCGCTGCCGCGATTGCTGGCAGGTGCCTCCGATACGTTTACCATCCCGCCCACCGACCCTGAGGACATGGCCCTGCTGCACTTCACCAGCGGCACCACCGGCATGCCCAAGGGAGCGGTGCATGTCCATAATGCCGTGCAGACCCATTTCCTCACCGGCCGCTACGTGCTCGATCTGCACAGCGACGACATCTTCTGGTGTACCGCCGATCCCGGCTGGGTGACCGGCACTTCCTACGGCATCATCGCGCCGCTGCTGCATGGCATCACCAGTGTGGTCGATGAGGCGGAGTTCGACCCGGAGCGCTGGTACCGTATCCTCCAGGATCAGCAAATAACCGTGTGGTACACGGCACCGACCGCCATCCGCATGCTGATGCGTTCTCCGGACGAACTGCGGCAGCGCTTTGATCTAGGCTCGCTGCGGCTGATCCACAGCGTCGGTGAACCGCTCAATCCGGAAGCGATCCTCTGGGGACAGCGTGTGCTGGGCCTGCCGATCCATGACAACTGGTGGCAGACCGAGACCGGCGGCATCATGATCGCCAACTATGCCGCCCTGGAGATACGCCCCGGTTCCATGGGACTGCCCCTGCCGGGGATCGAGGCGGCCATTGTCACCCGCACCGAAGAGGGTGGGATCCGGATCGAAGGGCCCGAGGTCGAAGGCGATCTGGCCCTGCGCCGCGGGTGGCCCTCCATGTTTCGTGCCTACCTGCATGAAGAAGAACGCTACCGCAAGTGCTTTATCGGCGACTGGTACATTACCGGCGACCTTGCCAGGCGGGATGCGGACGGCTATTACTGGTTCATCGGCCGGGCTGACGATATCATCAAGACCTCCGGCCACATGGTCGGGCCGTTTGAAGTGGAAAGCACCCTGATGGAACACCGGGCCGTTGCCGAGGCCGGAGTGATCGGCAAGCCGGAACCTATGATCGGCGAGCTGGTCAAGGCCTTTATCGTGCTCAAGGAAGGGGTCACGGCAAGCGAGGAATTGCGCCTGGAACTGATCGGTTTCGGTCGCACCAGGCTCGGTTCCGCCGCCGCCCCCAAGGAAATCGAATTCGTCGACAATCTCCCCAAAACCCGCAGCGGTAAAATCATGCGCAGGCTGCTCAAGGCGCAGGAGCTGGGGCTTCCCATTGGCGACACCTCTACCCTGGAAGGGAGTGATCCGTTATGACAACACCTATCGACAAAGAACATGCAATGCGACAACTGCGGCAGATGCTCCTGATCCGCCGTTTCGAGGAAAAATCGGCCGAGATGTACAGCGCCATGAAGATCCGCGGCTTCCTGCATCTGTATATCGGCGAGGAGGCCGTGGCCGTGGGGGTCATGTCGGTGCTCACCGATGACGATGCGGTGGTGGCCACCTACCGGGAACACGGTCAGGCCCTGGCCAAAGGCATGAGCGCCAACAGCATTATGGCGGAGATGTACGGCAAACAAGAAGGCTGCTGCCGGGGCCGTGGCGGCTCGATGCATCTGTTCGATGCCGCTTTGCGCTTCTACGGCGGCAACGCCATTGTCGGCGGCGGCCTGCCCTTGGCGGTGGGCCTGGCTTTAGCCGACAAGATGCAGAACAAAAAAAGGGTCACCTGCGCTTTCTTCGGCGATGGCGCCGTGGCCGAAGGCAATTTTCACGAATCGCTCAATCTGGCTTCCCTGTGGAAGGTGCCGGTGCTTTTTCTCTGCGAAAACAATCTGTATGCCATGGGCACCGCGCTCAAGTACACCCAGTCCGCCCAGGACATTGCCGGCAAGGGCGCCTGTTACGGGATTGCCTCGGCCTCTGTCGACGGAATGGATGTGACGGCCGTGGAACAGGCAACCCAAATAGCGGTCGATTATATCCATGAGGGCAAGGGACCCTATCTGCTGGAGTGCCGCACCTACCGTTTCCGCCCGCACTCCATGTTCGATACCGAACTGTACCGCAGCAAGGAGGAGGTGGAGCAGTGGAAGCAGCGCGACCCGATCGAGCTGTTGGCCAAACGCCTAGCCGAGGCAGGTCTGTTCAGCGAAGAGGAACGGGCCGCACTGGAGAGTGATGTGGCTGCCGAGGTCGAAGCATCGGTAGCCTTTGCCGAAGCCGGTACTCTGGAACCGGTCAAAGACCTGACCCGGTTTGTCTATTCGGAGAGGAGGGAGGCATGAGCGAGCAGACGACACAACAGACGACCACCTACCGCGAGGCGGTGAAAGAGGCGATTCGCGAGGCACTGCGCAAGGATGAACGGGTCTTTATCATGGGCGAGGATGTCGGCCATTACGGCGGCTGCTATGCGGTCACCAAGGGGCTGCTGGCGGAATTCGGCCCGGAGCGGATCCGCGACACCCCGCTGTCCGAGTCCGGTTTCGTAGGGGCCGGCATCGGCGCGGCCCTGGGCGGCATGCGGCCCATCGTCGAGGTCATGACGGTCAACTTCAGCCTGCTGGCTCTGGATCAGATCCTCAACAACGCCGCTACGCTGCTGCACATGTCCGGCGGCCTGTTCAATGTGCCCCTGGTCATCCGCATGGCCACCGGCGCGGGCCGGCAGTTGGCGGCCCAGCACGCCCATTCCCTGGAAGGATGGTATGCCCACATCCCCGGCATCCGCATTCTGTCGCCGGCCACGCTTGCCGATGCCCGCGGCATGCTGTGGACCGCGCTGAAAGATCCCAATCCGGTGCTCATCTTTGAAAACAATACCCTGTACAACATGGAGGGAACGCTTCCCAAGAATGCCGGTGCGGTGGATATCGACAAGGCCCGTATACGGAGACCGGGGACTGATATCACTCTTATCAGCTACAGCGCCAGCCTGTTCAAATGCCTGGAGGCGGCAGAGATCCTGGCCAAAAAGGGAATAGAGGCCGAAGTGATCGATCTGCGCAGTCTGCGCCCGTTGGATGATGCCACCTATCTGGCGTCCATCGCCAAGACCCACCGGGCTTTGATCGTGGACGAAGGCTGGCGCAGCGGGGGGATCTCGGCTGAAATATCGGCACGGATCATGGAAAAGGGCTTTTTCGATCTGGACGGCCCGGTGGAGCGCATCTGTACCGCCGAGGTGCCCATCCCCTATGCCAAACACATGGAGGAAGCGGCTCTGCCGCGGGTTGAGACTATTATTACCACAGCAAAAAGGATGGTGCGTCGTGGGTGAATTTTGCATGCCCAGCCTGGGCGCGGATATGGTCAGTGGCAAGCTGGTTGAGTGGATGGTCCCACCAGGGACGCACGTCAGGCGCGGAGATATCGTGGCTGCGGTGGAAACCCAGAAAGGGCTGTTCGAGATCGAGATATTCGAGGAAGGGATCATGGGGGAGCCGTTGGTGCAGCCGGGCCAGGAGGTGCCGGTGGGAACGGTGCTGGCCATGATCACCCCGGTGGAGGGCGCTGCCGAGGACGAAGCCGCGAGCGAAACGGACACGGCGGCTCCTGCCGCGGAGCAAGCCGAGGCCGAACAGCCGCCGATGGAGACGGAATCGAAGGATCCCGCAGAATCGGCGCCGCCCGCCTCGTCGCAACGGATAGCCGCCTCGCCCTCGGCACGCAGACTGGCAGCCGAACTGGGAGTGGATCTGGCCACGGTGCAGGGGTCGGGTCCGCATGGCGTTATCCAGCGAATCGATGTGGAGCAGGCGGGACAGCAGCAGTCAGCCGAGCAGACTCCGGCTGCCGCACCACCGTCTCCCGCGCCGGCATCGCCTGAACCGGTATCGCAAGCGAAGGGTAAACCTGCCGGCGAAAAAACAGCGCTGCAGCAGGACGGCATGCGCCAGGCGATTGCAGCAGCCATGAGTCGCTCCAACCGGGACATTCCTCACTACTACCTGGATACGGAGATCGATATGAGCCGGTCGCTGCAGTGGCTGGAACAGAAAAACCTGAAACTGCCGATACGGGAACGTATCCTGCCGGCTGTCCTGCTGCTCAAGGCGGTGGCCAAGGCCCTGCGGGATGTGCCGGAGCTCAACGGCCACTGGCTCGATAACCGGCTGCAGGTCAAGCCCGATCTGCATATCGGCTTTGCACTGGCCCTGCGTCAGGGCGGTTTGATTACCCCGGCCATTCATCATGTGGACACATTGGGCCTGCAGGAACTGATGCAGGTCATGGGCGATCTGATCGAGCGCACCCGCGCCGGCCGCCTGCGGAGCTCGGAGATGACCGATGGCACCATTACCATGACCAACCTGGGCGATCGGGGCGTCAAGACGGTGTACGGCGTGATTTACCCGCCCCAGGTGGCCCTGGTCGGCTTTGGCCGCATTCAGGAGCGGCCCTGGGCGGAAGGGGGCATGCTCGCGGTGCGCCGTTGCCTCACCGCTACCCTGGCTGCCGATCATCGCGCCACCGACGGTCATCGCGGCGCCCAGTTTCTCGAGGCCCTCAATCGTTACCTGCAACTTCCGGAGGAGTTATGACCGAACAAGAATTGAAAGCGATCATCTGCGCGGAGATAAAGAAAGTTGCCCCGGAATGCGACCCCGAGAGCCTTGACCCCAAGGAGAATTTCCGCGAGGCGTTCGATATCGATTCCTACAGTTTTCTCCAGATCCTTGTGGGGCTGAACGATAAGACCGGCGTGGAAATCCCTGAGTCGGACTACACCAAGCTCTATACCCTGGCCGGAATGGTGGCCTATCTTTCCGCCCGCACGACGTAATGCATCCCGTACAACGTGCGCCTCAGTGTCCATGCGGATTGTCGACTGCGGCGTAACGGCCTATCGCCACGCCTGGGCCCTGCAGGAACGTCTGGCTGCCGGAATTGCCGCCGGAACGGAAGAGGAAACCCTGCTGCTGCTGGAACATCCCTCGATCTACACCATCGGCAGGGGCGGCAATCCGGCCAATGCGCTCGATCCAGCCCTGAGCGTGGAGCGGGTCAATCGCGGCGGCGACATCACCTGGCACGGTCCGGGACAAGTGGTGGGCTATCCGCTGATCAACCTGGGACGACGCGGCCGCGACCTGCACCGCTGGCTGCATTTTCTTGAAGCACTGCTCATCCACACCCTGGCAGCCTTCGGGATCGAGGGGCACTGCCGTCAGGGCAGCACCGGCGTGTGGACGGAATGCGGCAAAATCGCCTTCATCGGCGTTGGCGTGCGCCGCTGGGTGAGCATGCACGGATTCAGCCTGAATGTCCAGTCGGATGTGCGGGCGTATGAGCGGATCAACCCCTGCGGACTTGCCCGCTGCCCGGTGAGCTCGATGGCCCTGGAGCAGGAGAATGCCGTCTCGGTGGTTGCGGTCAAAGCGGTCATGCGGGACACCTTCGAACACCTGCTGCAACAGCACTTGCCGCAAACATAGGTTGCGCACAGATATCACCCCTCCCCAGGCAGCCGGACTTCTGCTCCGGAAGTCGGCACGCCTGGCTCCCCTGATTGATGAACATTCTGAGAATACACCCCATGATATTCATACCCACCTGTGCTTTATGAATTATATTGTGCTGAGAATGCAGCTATTCATTTTTGCTCTACCCTGAATCGAGGAAGAGGTTTTTGTACCATCATCCACAATAACCAAGGAGCAACCACATGAAAACACAGAAGGAAAACGGAAG
>JBFJXW010000165.1:0-8833 GCA_041622895.1 Desulfobulbus sp.
ATACAACGATCAATGCTGGCAGTGGGCCTCAGCTGTCCGGTCACCATGATCTGTGGTAACGGCAAGGGGGCGGCGCTTGACCAGATTGTCGATCAGGCGGCTATCACCATGGCCAGCGGGCCGGCGGCTACTGCCCGGTTCGGTGCGTCCAGCGGTCAGCCCTCGGCGCTGATCGTCGATGTGGGCGGGACGACCACCGATGTCTGTCTGGTCAAAGACGGCAAACCCCTGCTCAATAGCGAGGGGTGTGTTATCGGCCAATGGCGGACCCATGTCGAAGCGGTGGATATGTATACGTCCGGTGCGGGCGGTGACAGCCATATCCGCTGCCACCCGGACGGGCGGATTCAACTGCAAGCGTCCCGGGTACAGCCGCTGGCCATGACCTCCGATCTGCCCGATCCCCGGCAATGGTTGAACCGAGGTATCGATTCCTCCATGGTTTTGCCGGTAGCGGGTCTGGAGCGGGAATTGATCCAGGGGGACCCTATTCTTCGTCATCTTGATGAGCACGGCCCCGCGACTCCGAGCAGCCTGGCGACGCACACCGGGATCGGGGGCGTGCCCCTGGAGAAACGGTTGGAACGGCTGTGTTTTCTGCAGCAGGTGGTTTTGGCCGGTTTCACCCCCACCGATGCCCTGCATGGGCTGGGCATCCTCGCAATCGGTAATGGCGAAGCCAGCCGGGCCGGGGCAACGGTACTGGCCGAACAGATGGGGCTGTCCGTGGAAGCCTTTTGCCAGCGGGTGGTTGCTGAAACCGAAAACGCCATTGAAACCATTATTCTCAGCTACCTCGGCCGAACGATCTGGCAGGGGGATCAATCGACCCCTTTCCTCAATCGCCGCGACAATGAGCTGTTTTCTGTGCATTTTTCCCTGAAGCTGCCGATTATCGGCATTGGCGCCGCTGCCCGCTGCTTTCTCCCTGGGGTGGCCCAACGACTGGGGACAACCGTCACCTTTCCCGAATACTGCGAGGTGGGCAATGCCATCGGTGCGGCCTTGATCGGCAGGGATGCCACGTGAACGTCGCTATCGAAAAACCGTGCCGTATCGCTGATCGCTCTGGGCCTTCGAGGCTCGGGAAAGGACGGTGTGTAACGTATTTAATCTTTACTTCGCGGTAGCATGCGTTACTGTTGAGAATAGCTCTCATCTTTTGCCGAAAGGAACATGGATTCATTTCTCAGTCATCTCGATGTATACCTGCAGACTTCGTTACTGTCCTCCCTGGCGATCGCTTTTGTCGGCGGTATCCTGGCCAGCCTGACACCCTGCATTTATCCCATGATTCCTATAACCGCCGGGGTAATCGGTCATGCCAATATCGGCGGGTCCAAGGTGCGGGGTTTTTTGCTTTCCCTGATCTATGTTATGGGCATGGCCCTGACCTATGCAGCCCTTGGCGTGTTTGCCGCCGCTACCGGTCGGTTTTTCGGAACGATAAACAGCAGTCCCTGGACGTTTTTATTGGTGGGAAACGTGATCATGTTCTTTGGCCTGGGCATGCTCGATGTCTTTCCCCTGCCCACGATTTCCGGGCCCCTGGTGCACCGAAAGTTGGGTGTTGTCGGTATTTTTCTGGCGGGCATCTCGGCAGCTCTGGTTGCCGGGCCCTGCACCACGCCGGTACTGGGGACGCTGCTGGCCTATATCGCGTCATCCCAGAGTATTGTTGCAGGCGGTCTGCTGCTCTTCGTTTTTTCTTTGGGGATGGGAACGTTGCTGCTGCTGGTGGGGACTTTTTCCAGTTTTCTCACTGCCATTCCGCGATCCGGAAGCTGGATGGTGATCATAAAAAAAGCAATGGGCGTGCTGATGTTATTTCTGGCGCAGTATTTTTTTCTCAAGGCCGGGGCACTTTTGATCTGAAAAGGCGGGTACCGCCACTTTACCAACGAAATTTGGAGTCGCGCGGAAAAAGAGTATGAATATGAAAAATGTGAAGATCGTGTTGTTTCTTCTCTGTTGCATGCTGTTCACCGGTTCCTTGCTGGCGGCGCAGGATGGTCAGCATCTTATTCCTTTCAAGGGGGTTGATCTGGATGGGCAAACACTGGATTTGCAGCAGAGCATCGGCAACAGGCCGGTTATGATTATTTTTTGGGCATCTTGGTGTCCGACGTGCAAGACGGAGGTGCCGAAAATCAATCAATTGGCTGAAAAATATCGCAGCAGGGGGATGGATTTTATTGCTGTCAATGTTGGGTTCAACGATTCGATTGAGCGCGCCAGGGCCTTTGTGCAACAGACGGAGATGACCTATCCGGTGCTTTTCGATGCCTCGGGGACGATCGCCCAGCAGTACAGGCTGCAGGGGGTGCCGACTATTATCATTGCCGATAAAAATGGGGTGATCCGGTTCAAGAACTACGCTGCTCCGGATATCACCGAGGCCAATTTTGTCCAGTTGATGGCGGAGTGACCACGGGGCTCCGTGGAGTGCAAAGGGAGGGGGATTACGGCTCGTCTTCCTTGCGAACGATTTGATACGCTGCCTGCGCTTCTTGAGGAATCGAGACCGGCCGGCCGCTTTCCAGGTCACAGAAGATGAACAGGGTGGCCGCTGTCGCCAGCACCGTGTCGTCCGCCGGCCGATAAAATTTATATTTGCGCAACGAACGGATCTTCTGCAAGGACGATACCCAGGTATAAACGGTTATGGCATCGCCGGCATAGGCCGAATGGAGATATTCAATGGTGTGGGAGCGGATGATCCAGGTTCTGCCAATCTGTGCGTACCGTTCCTGAGGCCAGCCCAGTTCCGCCGAATGGGCCATGGCGGCGTCCTGCATCCATTGCACGTACTGGACGTTATTGACGTGGCCGTTGTCATCGATGGCTGTTTCCGGCACCACCAGTTCGAGTGTACCAACGGCGCGCATCATTTTCCCGCGGCCGGGAGGCCGTCAAAGTCGGCGAGATTTCTGCCGGTAGCCGAGAGCAGCCGATGCAGGGCACGCTGGTACGAGACCAACGCCTGCGCCAAACGGCCATAGGTGGTGGTCAGGTCCCGTTGGGCTTCATTCAGCCGGACTAATGAACTCTCACCGGCCTCGTATTCATTTTTTGCCAGATCGCGGTTTTCCTCCACCAGTTTGACGGTGTCCCGCTGCAGCGCTACCTGCTCTTGGGCAGCGGCGAGTAAAGCGATATCCTGCCGGACCTCGGCGGCAACCGAGTTGCGCAGCCCGGCCAGGGTATAGGCCGCTTCCCTTTTCGCCTGTTCCGCCTCGATCAGGCGGGCTTTGTCACCGCCACCGGCATACAAATTCCAGCTCATATTCAGGGCAATCGTGCTGCCGATATCATCGCTTGAGAATCCGGGGTCGTCTTCCCTCGCTCCTTCCACCGCTCCGGCAATTTGCAGTTTGGGATAAAAGGGGGCCTTGGCCAACCCGGTCGAGGCCTCCGCCTGTTTGACGATCATTTCCAGTCTGCGGATATCCGGACGCTGGGCCATGGCTTCTTTGATCAGTGTTTCCGTGGGAGCAGAAGGTCCTTTGGTTACGGTTTTTTTGTTGAGGGGTTCCAGCCGGATCTGGCGGGGAAACTGCGCATCGGCAAGGCCCATGAGTGCTGCAAGTCCATAACCAGCGGCCTCGAATTCACGCTGGTTGAGCATCAAACTGGTCTTGGCCGAATTCAGCTGCACCTTGATATTAAGGACATCGCCCCAAGGGCCTGCGCCCACGTCGTACCGATTCTGGGCATCTTCCAGCTGTCTGAGGTAAAAGGCCTGGTCCGCCTGAGAAATATCGATATTGGTCTGCGCCAACTGGGCGTTGAGAAAGGCCTCTGCCATCGCGGTAACCAGCAGACGGCGGCTGTCCACCAGGGCGGCGGCTGTCGACTGTTCATCATAGGCAGCCTGCTGTTCCTTGAAGGTACGGTAAAAGCCGTCGAACAGCACCCATGTAGCCTGGAGGCCGGTGCCATACGTCTCAACGGTCTGATCCGTTGAACTGCCATAGAGAGTAGCGAGTGCCTGGTTATACTGATAACTGGTGTCGGAAAGACGTTGTTGGGTTCCGGAAGCGGACAGGTCGAGACTCGGCCACCAGGCGGCTGCGGCCTGCCGGACTCTGGCCCGGGCCTGTTCAATTCGCATGCGGGCGGCGTCGATGTCTGGGTTGCCGGCAAGGGCTATGGATTGCGCTGTTCGCAGGTCCAGTGTTTTTATTTGGGAGAGATCAGGCGCTGCTGTTTTTGCTCCCTCGGCAAGGGCGATAGAACCCAATACACACCATAGGCTGAAGACTGCAACTGCTCGTCGTATCCCTTTCATATCATCCTCCGGTTAACAAACTACACACCGTTTTTTTTCGTTTTGCGGACGGCCATTACTTTCAGAGAAAACAGGTTGAAGAGGGCTGGTCTCCTGTTGGGAAAGGCGGCACCGCGTATTCAATCGTGCCACTATAAACTACTTTGCGGCATTCATTGCACAAGAAAACAACGAGCGTTGGCAAAAGTGCGTCGTGGAATCGATGCAGCGTAGGACGGGCAATCGGGTAATCCCAGGATTGGTACGGCACCGATTGGTTGCGCGCAGGCGTCCTTCTATGGGGAGGAAAAAACTTTCCGCCTTTGCAAGGCATTGTGCCTGCAAAGGCGGGTTGGGAACGGGGTAACAGCCCCGGGTGTCATTGGTTTGTTAGATGTTCATCGGCCGGTCGATCTCAGCTGGTGTATTCAATACAGATTCAATTTCTTCAGCAGTCGGACCCCGACAACATAGGACACAGCCAATATCGCGACCCAGGTAACGGATAAGAATATGGTCATTGGGTTCTCCTTAACAAATGAGCGTGATTCGCGAAGAGCACGACGAAATCTGCTCTTCACGACTGATTGCAAGTGGTGCAAATGGTCAATAGGCAGCCTTGTCGCCGGTATCCTCAATTTTAATCTTTGTTCGATTCATAGCCCACCAGACATACGCTATATAGGCCAGGACAAAAGGTATGGCGATGGCCACGTATGTCATGATCTTCAGTGTGTAGGGGCTTGACGAGGCATTGTAGATGGTCAGGCTGGACTGCAGGTCGACTTTGGACGGGTAAAAAGAGGTGTTGTTGTAGGCCGGCAGCAGCAGAACCGTTAATCCGACCAGGACGGTCCCTAAACCGCCAAACCAGATGCCTCCGGTTGCCGTGGTTCGTGCTGTTTTCCACACGCCGGTGATCAGCAGCGCCAGGCCGGCAGCCAGTAATCCGATCAGCCAGGGGTTGGCCAGAAGATTGCGCAGGAATTTGAAACTGACGATTTCTATGGTCCCCTGGGCGTCGACAATGCCATAACCGCGCATCATCAGCAGTGAGCCGACAATAAGCAGGCAAAAGGGCAGCGATACGATAAAATTGGTCCAGCAGGCCTTGCGCAGGCGGGGCTCCATCTCCGGTATTTCACCAAGTTCGAGGTTGTTGATCAGATACATTGCGCCGAGTGTTCGGGCGTTGAAGACCAGAAACAGGCCCATGGCGATATTGAACAGGCTGGAAATCGATGGGCTCAGTGCCGCCTCCAGGCCGCGGAGCGGATGGGTCCAGGTGACGAAATTGCTGTCGCTGAGCTGGAAATTCGAACCGGTGTAAAAGGTGCCGACCGCAGCCCCGATGAGAAGAATGCCGACGGCGCCGTTGATAAAGAGCAGCAGTTCGTATGTCAGACTGCCGAATATGTTCCAGGGTTTTTTGCGGAATTCGTAACTGACCGCCTGGACGATGAAGGTAAAGAGGATGAGGATCCACACCCAATAGGCGCCGCCGAACGAGGTGGAGTAGAACTTGGGAAAGGAGGCAAACAACGCCCCGCCGAACAGGACCAGGGTGGTAAAGGTCAGTTCCCACTTGCGTCCCAGGGAGTTGATGACCAGGTCTTTTTCTGTTTCACTTTTGGCCACCTGCCATAGGAGGCTTTGGCCGCCCTGGACAAAGGTGAGGAACAGAAACAGCGAACCGACAACGGAACAGAGCAGCCACCAGAGATGCTGCAGCGTGGCATAATCAAGTTGTTCAATCATTTTAATTTTCCTCCGGACCGATATTGACCTGTTTCACCATGATAGTGATTTCAGCGATGAGCAACAGGGTGAACAAGACAAGAAACATGAAAAAGGTCGTCTGGACGGTGCCGGTGGTCAGGTTCGTCCGCGCCACGGTTACCGGCAGCAGCCCCTGAATGGTCCAGGGCTGACGGCCAACTTCGGCGACGATCCAGCCCGCCTGGGTGGCGATCATGCCGAGAATATAGGTGATGGTACCGAATCCCAGCAGCCATTTTTTCTCCACCAGTGTTCCTTTGAGAGAAAAATAAAGATACCCGATGAAGATCAAAGGAAACAGGGTGCCCAGGAAAATCATGACATGGAAGGCATTAAAGGACAGCGCCACCGGTGGCACCGCCTCTTCGGGTTTTTGCAGATACCCGTAACCCAGGTAGTCCTTGTAGGTGTTAAAGGTGGCGAGGTGGACGTCAGCAGCAGCCTGGTCGTCTGCTTTTTTGGCTTTTTTATAGGCATCCAGACTGGCTACAGCCTTCTTGCCCCTATCCATTTTTTGCGCTGAACCCAGGATGTTGTATTCGGCATTGCCGTACACCAGATCTTTCATGCCGGGGACAAAGGAACCAAAGGAACGGTTGGCCATCAGCGACAGCATGCCGGGAATATGAATCTGGAAGCTGAAGGCATCCCTGTCGTCATATACTTTTTTCTCCCGGTTGATGATGCCGAAGGCAACCAGGCCCGCATTCTTCTGCCCTTCGTACAATCCTTCGAAGGCCGCCAGTTTCATCGGCTGCACTTGCGCGATCTCGTAGGCCGATTCATCGCCGTTGAAGATGGTAAACACTGAGGCGAAAAGACCGAGGGTGGCGGCAACGACAATCGAACGTTTGGCCATAAGCACATGGCGGCCGCGGAGCAGGTACCACGAGGAGATGGAGATGACAAACAGGGCCCCTATCAGCATGGACGAACTGGTGGCATGAGTGAATTTGTTGATTGCGTACGGCGAGAAGGCGACTTCTGCGAAATTCTGCATCTCAAATCGAGCGGTTTCCGGGTTGAACGCCTGACCTACCGGATATTGCATCCAGGCATTAGCCACCAGAATCCAGACCGCCGACAGACTGGAGCCGGCCGCAACCATCCAGGTGGCAAAGAGATGGAATCCCTTGGACACCCGATTCCAGCCAAAGAACATAACGGCAAAGAAGGTGGCCTCCAGGAAAAAGGCAATGATGCCCTCTATGGCCAGGGGAGCGCCAAAGATATCGCCGACCATCCAGGAATAATTGGACCAGTTGGTGCCGAACTCAAATTCCAGGATGATACCGGTGGCAACGCCGATGGCAAAATTGATGCCGAAGAGCTTCATCCAGAATTTGGTGAGACGCTTCCATTCCTCGCTGCCGGTTTTCACATAGATCGTGTGGTAAAAGGCGATGATCCAGGAGAGCCCCAGGGTGAGCGGCACAAAGAGCCAGTGATACATGGCGGTCAGGGCAAATTGTCCTCTTGCCCAGTTGACCATGCCGAGGTCTACATTTTCGATCATAATCATTCTCCTTGTACGGGGTTGGTATAACCTTGGGCTGACGGCGTCAGTTGTTCGATCACATAATCGGCCCGTTGTTTGTCGGTTGCGAAGTTCGTTGCCAGAAAATCAGGAAAGAAGAAAAATTTCAAGACTGCAAACATGATAAAGAGCTTGATGAAGATGATTTTCCACAGTGTTCGTCCCAGCGTCATCTGACGGAAGCCGTCGCGGTAGAAGTGGTAGATTCGTTTCAGGAGACCGGTCTGGCTGTTACTCTGTTCGTTCATGAAAAGGCTCATTTCTGTCGGTTCCGGATGCGTCGGTTGCTTCCAGGTCATCGGTGTCCAGAAGTGTCTCTTGGTGGACTGGAATACAGGAGGCATCGCTGAGCAGTTGATCAAAACTGACCTGACGCAGGGTGGCGCGCAACTGGTCGCGGGCATCAATCCAGACACGGTGCACAGCGCAGTGGTAACTTACCTTACAGCTGGCCGGCCGGGCAACACAATCGTTGAGGAATATTTCACCAATCATGATTTCCACTACCTCCAGCAGGCTGATGGCAGCTGGATCTTTGCACAGGATAAATCCGCCTCGTGCGCCTTGGCGGATCTCGATCAGGCCGGCTTTGGCCAGATCCTGAGCGATCTTGGCGAGGAAATGGGCGGGGATGTTCGCTTGCCTGGCAATTTCCTGGCGGCTGGTCAGTCTTCCCTGGCCTTGGCGCGACAGGTAAATGAGGCAGCGTATGGCATACTCGGCGGCCCGGGTTAATCGCATAATGCACCTAAAAGAGATAAATAAGATTAATAAGGTCTCATATATTTTATGGGGTTTGGCCTGTCAAGAATAAAATTGCCCTTGCGCAGAAACAACCTATTGATACCCAAGGGTTATTTCCCGCAGGGACAATGGCCTTCCCGGCACGCCGCGAGGTGCGGCATGATCAACAGCGGGGGCTAGGCGGTAGGGGGCGCACCTTGCTTTTTGAGAATTCTGTCACGCGTTTTCCCCATCTCGGTCATGTCGTCGAGGTAGGTGTCCGCGCGGTCCAGGTAAAAGGAAAGGGCCTTGGCAAAATTCTTGCCGACCAGGCCGTCGACAAAAACCTGGCTGATTTCTTTGTGTCGCTTGAGCACCAGCTGTGAGCGGTAAAAGATTAGCCATTCTTCGGTGGACATAGCTGCCACGGTTTGTTGCAGGGCTTTGCGTGCCCGGGGCTGATACATCCAGATGTACATGAGATCCAATGCATTGACGATGAACACCTTTTTCAGATCCTGGGC
>JBFJXW010000166.1:0-8700 GCA_041622895.1 Desulfobulbus sp.
ACTGCGCAAGTCGAGAGCGGTGCCCGCGAGCATGGAATGGCCGGCGCTGCTGCTCGCACTCGGTGCGATCCTGCTGGGGTTCATGGCACCTCTGGTGTTGTCACTGGTTGACATCGGCGATCCATTGGGCAAGGGGACAGGACTGTGAACGGGAATGCGTGGGTTCCTCTGTTGATGATTGCCAGCTCTCTGCTGCCTGGATTAATCATTTTCGGTCTGACGGATGAGAGGGCGCAACTGCGCATTGTCCTCAACCTGAGCGGAGCGTTGGTCAAATTTGCACTGGTGGGCTGGATGCTGTGGGGGGTCTATAACGGGCATCACTATGAGGTGCGGCTGGCTCTGTTGCCGGAGCTTGAACTGGTGCTGCTTGCCGACGCGCTGTCGCTGCTCTATGTTGTCCTGTCTGCAATACTCTGGCTGCTGACGACGGTGTATGCAGTCGGCCATTTGGACGACTCGCCGCATCGGAGCCGTTTTCTCGGCTTCTTCAGTTTGTGCATCACCACCACCGTCGGCGTGGCCATGTCCGGCAACCTGATCACTTTCCTGTTGTTCTATGAACTGTTGACCTTGGCTACATATCCGCTGGTCGTGCATCACGGAACAGACGTGGCCCGTCGTGCCGGGCGCTCCTATCTTGCCTACACGCTCTTTGGCGGCGCCTTGCTGCTGCTGGGAACCGTGTGGCTGTATACCGTGACCGGTACCCTTGAGTTTACGCCCAAGGGATTTCTGTACGGCCTCGGCGACGAGCAGCGGCCAGCACTGAAAATGATTTTCGTTATGTTGATCGCCGGTCTGGGCGTGAAAGCAGCGCTGGTGCCGTTGCACGGCTGGCTGCCGCAGGCCATGGTCGCCCCGGCGCCGGTCAGCGCACTGCTGCATGCGGTGGCGGTGGTAAAAGCCGGTGCGTTTGGTATCGTGCGCGTGGTCTATGACGTGTACGGGGCAGAGTTTGCAGCGGGACTGGGTGTGACCGCTCCCCTGGCGTGGCTGGCGGCGATCACCATTATCTACGGCTCGTTGCGCGCCCTGTTTCAGGATAACCTTAAGCGCCGATTGGCCTTTTCCACGGTCAGTCAGGTTTCGTATATCGTCTTGGGTGTCGCCATTGCCGGACCTGTTGCAACCATCGGTGGCGTGGTTCATGTAGTGCATCAGGGCTTCATGAAGATCACCCTGTTTTTCTGCGCCGGAAATCTGGTCGATACCCTGGGGATCCACAAGGTGAGCGAGATGGGTGGCGTGGGCCGGCGGATGCCCTGGACCATGGCTGCGTTTACGGTCGGGGCGTTCGGCATGATCGGTGCGCCGCCCCTTGCCGGTTTCATCACCAAGTGGTACCTGGGCCTGGGCGCGCTGGAAGCCGGTCAAGGTTGGGTTATCTTCGTCCTGACAGGCAGCAGCATGCTCAACGCCGCCTATTTCCTACCCGTGCTGCATGCGGCCTGGTTTGGTGAACCTCCGGATGTCTGGCCGAAAGAACGCGATTTCGGCCGCAAAGAGACGATGTGGGCGTTGTTGCTGCCACCACTGATCACGGCCGCCATGGCCCTGGGCGCAGGGCTGCTGGCTTCCATGCCGTTCAGTCCCCTGGGGTGGGCAAAACTCATCGCCACGCGGGAGTTCTATTAGCCATGAACGAAACAGCTACCGCCTTGGCATCGCTGCTGGTTGTGATCTGGCCGTCACTCTTGGCCGGGATAATGGTGTTCAAAGCCGCGCGAACAGCGGTGCTTTTCCTTGCGCCATGGGCGGCGCTGCCCGCGCTCTTCCTGGCTGTATTCGTCACCCCGGGCATTGCATTGCCTCTGCCCTGGTTGCTGCTCGGTTCCGAACTGGGCCTTGTGAACCACAGCGATCGTCTGTTTCTCTTGTTTGTTGCCCTGCTATGGTGGCTGTCCGGCATGTACGCGCGGGTGTATCTGGCCCATCCGCTTGGTCGTCCTCGTTTCTTTGTCTATTTTCTTCTGTCCATGACAGGCAATCTGGGGCTCATTCTGGCACAGGACTTGTTGAGTTTTTATCTGTTTTTTACGCTGATGAGTTTTTCCTCCTACGGCCTGGTGGTTCATGAGCGCAGTATCGAAGCCCTGCGCGCCGGGCGGATCTATATCATCCTGATGGTCCTGGGCGAGATTGCGCTGTTTGCTGCCATGGTTCTGGCGGCCTCAGCTGCAGGGTCCACCGGGTTCGATACCGTGCGCCACGGATTGGCACAGGCTGCGACGCGCGACCTGATCCTACTTCTTGCCTTTGCCGGCTTCGGCATCAAGGCCGGAGTGCTGGGACTGCACGTGTGGCTGCCGCTGGCCCATCCGGTCGCTCCGACTCCCGCAAGTGCCGTGTTGTCGGGCGCCATGATTAAGGCGGGGTTGTTGGGTTGGCTGCGGTTATTGCCGCTTGGAACGGTAGCGCTGCAGCAGTGGGGTGAGGCGTTCATGATCGCGGGATTGGCTGCTGCTTTTTATGGCGCGGGGGTAGGGGGGACGCAAAAAGATCCCAAGACCCTGCTGGCGTATTCCAGCATCAGCCAGATGGGCATCCTCACCATGGCCGTGGGCCTGGGGTTGGCGGCTCCTGAAGCGTACCCGGCGATTCTGGCCGTCATCACCCTGTATGCTTTGCACCATGGTCTCTGCAAAGGTGCGCTGTTTCTTGGTGTCGGCGTTCTCGGCGCCTGCAGCGGCGTGCAGCGGCGGTGGGTGTGGTGTACCTTGTGGCTGCCCGCGCTGGCGATTGCAGGCGCGCCGCTGACGAGTGGCATGGTGGTGAAGGGTTTGCTCAAGGCGCAGCTGGTTAACGTGCCCGGTCCGTGGGTTTCGGCGGTGCACACATTGCTGCCCTGGACGGCCTTGGCCACGACGTTATTGGTCGGGCGGCTACTTTTTCTGCTGTATCCTGCCCAACCAGAGGATTCTGGCCGCCTTTTGCCAGCCGGACTTCTATGGCCATGGGCGCTGTTGGTTGCGGCATCGGCAGTACTGCCCTGGTGGTTCGCGCCCCACGCACCCTCGCTGTGGTCCCGTGCGGCCGTCTTGGGCAGCCTCTGGCCGGTGCTGCTTGGTTGTGGGCTGACGTTGGCCGCCGTTTTCCGGGGAGTATATCGGGCCAGGCAATCCGGGGCAATGCCATCAGGTGCTGCTCAGCTGCCTGCCAGAGACCGCATGCCGCGTATTCCGCCGGGCGACGTGCTGGTCCTTGTCAGCCGCTGTATTATCCCGGTTTTCGCTCATGGCCGCCATCTGGCTGGCGAACGATTGCCGCAGTGGCGCGATGCATGGTTGGCCGCGCTGAGGCGACTCTGGGACGCGGTGGATTGGTGGCGGAGCATGGGACGGATTGAGTCCCGTCTCACGCATTGGTTGTCGGCGTTGGTGATTCTGGTGCTCCTGGGGCTGGTCATGGCCGTGTTGGGGGGGAACGGATAAGTCGATCACCCCTCATGCCTGCATCAGGAAACGCTATGCTCAAATTGCCGCCACTATCTGCTTGCGCTTTGGGCAAAGAGGACAGGCGTTGCCAGCGAGAAAAGGATCACACGTTCACCGGTAACGGTACTGATGTCGGTATGAAGACTGATGATTTTAACCTCGAGGATTGCCTCCAAAGCGGATTCCAACAGGGGGCGACCTTGTTCGAGCAGGGCGATGCGGATACGTTTGATCAACTCGCGTCCGTCTTTGGTGGCAGAGGCTTCAGCCAATTTGATTTCGGCCTGGGTCAACACATTTTTCAATCGCACCAGCACCATGTCATCAAGAATATAGGCCTTGATTTCCAAGGGGCCTCGCCCCATATATTCCTTTTCAAATTGAGTAACGGCCTCACAGATTTTTGCTTCGATTTGTCCTTTGGTTCTATTCAAAGTCTTCACGGTGGTTGTTGTTGGTACCTTGTACAAAGAGTGGGCGCATACATTTTTGGCGGAAAGGCTGGAGGTTTCCCGTGCTGTACGAGTAACAACGTTCAGTGCAATGATGAGAACCTCTATGCAAGTGTATTCAAAGAAAGGCAATTCGACCGCTGGTAACGGTCGTTGATCATAGAGGTACCCATAAAGCGACGTATCGTGCTTGCTCACTGAGCATCCCTCGCAACGGTGCCGAAGGAGGAGGAAAAACCTACCTTTGGAAGGTAGCACAGAAGACCTGGCACTGCCAATAACATCTCTTGGTATCCTGGAATATCCAATGCCGATATTGTGCGGCGACTGCCCTGAAATCCGATAATTTGCTTGAAAAAAAAAGACCGATAGGTTCTATGTGAGCTTCAACCAATTGAAAGAGCGGCGCCGCGACGCATTTCTTGAGAAGGGTTGAATAATTGTACAGAAGTCTGAGAGTTTAAGCGGACTCCGCGCCGAAAAGGCGAGGGGTGCGTAAAAAATACCGGGCCGCCATTCGTTCAAATAAACGAATGGCGGCCTTTTTTTTTGCTGAATGAGGCGGCGGCTCTCGCGGAATACATCCGCCGCACACAGGTATTTCAAAAGGAGGTTTATTGCTATGGGTCATACAACAGCATCAATACCGCCCCAGGTGGCGATCGTTATGGGAAGTAAATCTGATTATGAAGTTATGAAGGAATGCGCCGCCGTGCTTAAGGATTTCGGAGTGGAGCACGAGGTCAGAATAATTTCTGCCCACCGGACCCCTGATCGCGCCTACGCGTTCGCCACCGAAGCGGAAGCACAAGGGCTCAAAATCATCATCGCCGCTGCCGGTAAGGCTGCTCATCTTGCCGGTGTGCTGGCCTCGATGACAACGTTGCCGATACTCGGTGTTCCGATGACCACATCGGATTTAGGCGGATTGGACTCTTTGCTCTCCATGGTTCAGATGCCCGCCGGTATTCCCGTGGGTACCACCGCCATCGGTAAAGCAGGAGCCAAAAATGCAGCGCTCTTGGCGGTGGCTATCCTGGCCTTGTCTGACGCTCATGTGCGTGACGAACTCAAGGCATATCGGGAGCGGATGCGAGCCGAAGTGGAAGCCGCAGACGCCGAGGTGCGTGCTGCCAGTCACGCCTGAGTAAAAAGAAAAACGGATAAACGGAGACCTGTACCGGTGATGGCCTACTGAAACAAAAAAAAACGTGCACGGGAGGAAAGAGAATGACTTCTACTCTTAAGAATATTCGTCCCAATCTTGTCGGGGATAGCCCACAAATTCATCCGGACGCGCTCATCGATCCATCCGCCCAGATCATCGGCAATGTACAGATAGGGAAGAACGTGTTCATCGGCCCTCTGGCCGTGATCCGTGCCGATGAACGCGGGCCGGATGGCACGGTGGCGCCCATCGTCATTGACGAGGAAGTCAATATTCAGGATGGGGTGATAATCCACAGCCATGGCGGCACTTCGGTGACAATTGGACCACGAACCTCGGTGGCCCACGGCGTGGTTATCCACGGCCCGTGCACGATCGGTGCGGATTGCTTTATTGCCATGCGCAGCGCACTCTATTGTGCCACGGTGGCTCCTACCGTTTGGGTTGGAATGGGTGCGCTGGTCATATGCGCAACTCTCGATGCCCATACCTACATACCAGCCGGCAGTGTAATTCGATCCAACAACGACACCTGGAGCCTGCGGGTAGTTTCGTCCCGAGAGAAACAGTACATGAAGGATGTCCTTGTCGCCACCAACCGGCTGCGAGAGGATTACCTGAAAGCCAGGGATGCGGCGAGGATGGCTCGATAAGAGGGGTACATCTGTCCCTAACTGATTTGGTGGCAAGAGGGTGTCCTGTATACTCCTTGGGTGCAATGAATGCGTACGTACGCCACCTCCTCGCCGAGGTGGTGTTTTCCTCCTCTTGTGTCAGCGGTCTGCGGCCAGGGGCAGGGTTTTAAGGTGTTTGATATCAGTTGGTTCATATCGATTTTTTTTGGAAGGAGAAGTTCTATGCACCCGTTGTTGTTTGATTGTTTAGGTGATCAGATGCTCATGCTGGGAAATGAAGCCATTGCCCGAGGTGCGCTCGAGGCGGGTGTGGCCTTCACGGCAGCCTACCCCGGAACGCCATCGTCTGAAATTGCCCTGCAGTTTTTTCAGATTTCCATGGAAACGGACTTGTATTTTGAATACAGCGCCAATGAAAAAGTGGCTCTGGAGATCGCTGCAGGAGCGGCTATGTGCGGATTGAAGACTATGGTCACCATGAAGCATGTGGGGGTCAATGTGGCTGCCGACACCCTGATGACCCTGGCCTACACGGGAATAGTCGGCCCGCTGGTGCTGGTGGTCGCTGACGATCCGTTCATGTTTTCCAGCCAGAACGAGCAGGACACCCGATATTACGGAAAACTGAGCAGTCTGCCCATTCTTGAACCCTCCACGGTGGCGGAGGCAAAGGAAATGACGCTCTATGCCTTTGACCTGTCGGAGGAACTCAAGCTGCCTGTCATTGTGCGTACCACCACACGGATCAACCATTCCAGTGGCGTGGTTACCCTGGGGCACTTGCGACCAAGAAAAACAAAAGGTTCTTTCAAGAAAAACCCGTTTGCCTACGTGTGTATACCAGCGGTTTCCCGTAACCTGCATCCTCAACTGCTCGAAAAATATACCCAGGCAGGCGCTATTGCCGATCAAAGCTATTGGAACCGAATCGAAGGCAACGGTAAATGGGGCATTGTCTGCAACGGCGTCAGTCATGGCTATGTCAGTGATGCCGTGAAGGAACTTGGCGTTGCCGATCGGTTTAGCATTCTGCGCGTCGGTTTTTCTCATCCGTTCCCGGAGCAAATGTGCCAAAAATTTCTTGCTGGCTGTGAGAAAGTATTAGTGGTTGAAGAGGGTGAGCCGTACATGGAAGAAGCCGTGCGCAACAGCGCACAGAAGGCTGGGCTGACACGTACGGTAGAGGGCAAAGGCGAAGGACTTTTCTCCCGCCTGTACGAGCTGGATCCAGCCCTGGTGAAAAAGGTGATTGCCGGTTTTTTTGATCTCCCCTTTGAAGCGTATCAGCCGATTGCCACCGAGGACCTGCCCGAGGCGCCTCCGCGCCCTCCCAACCTGTGCGCCGGATGTCCGCACCGGGCGACGTATGTGGCTGTTCGCGAGGTGTTCGGCGACCAGGCGCTCTATCCCACCGATATCGGCTGCTATACCCTGGGACTGCTGCCTCCGTTGAATATGGGCGATTTTCTCATTGCCATGGGCGCCGGCATTGGTACAGCGGGAGGATTTGCACGGGCCACCGGTCGCAAGGTGGTGGCGTTCATCGGTGATTCCACTTTTTTTCACAGCGGTCTTTCGCCGCTGGCCAGCGCGATCTCCAATAATCATAACTTTACCCTGGTGGTACTGGATAACGGCACCACTGCCATGACCGGCCATCAACCGCATCCCGGGGTGGATCTCGGTCATCTGGAGCTTGCACGCAACCCCATATCCATCGAGGCTGCCGTCAAGGGGTTAGGGGTGCGGCATGTAACCACCGTCAATCCCTTTAACCATCGCAAGACCGTGGAGGCGCTGCGGGAATTCGCGCAATGTCCAGGCGTTTCGGTTCTTATCGCCAAGGCACCCTGTCCACTCCATGAACGGACGCTTCCTTCTTATAAGAAGAAAAAATCGTTTCACATCAAGAAAGATAAATGCCGGGATCATCGCGACTGTGTCACCAAAGTGGCGTGTCCCGCTTTTTATCTGGAAAATCAACAGGTTTTTATTGATGCGAACCGATGCGAAGGCTGTGCGTTCTGCGTTCAGTTCTGCCCTGAAAACGCCATACTGCCAGTAAAACAGGAGGAACTATGCGTACAATGAAGCTGATGATCGTTGCCGTGGGCGGCCAGGGGAATATCCTGGCATCTCGTGTTGTAGGGGAAGCGGCATTGACCGCCCAGGTGCCGGTGCGCATGTCGGAATTTCACGGTATGGCCCAGCGCGGCGGTGTTGTGGAATCCATGGTTCTGTTGGGGGAGGGCGGGAGCTATTGTATCGCAGATGGTGACACCGATCTGCTGCTTGGTTTCGAACCCTCAGAGACGCTTCGTGCGGCCAGGAAATGCAGTGCGAATTCGGTGGTTATCACCAATACTGCGCCGGTGCCGCCCTATACGGTGGCCTTGGGAAAGGCCCCATATCCGGATGTGGCATCGGCCCTGTCCTTGATGTCCAGTCGCGTGAAAAAACTGATTGCCTTTGATGCCACCGCCCTGGCAATCCAAGCCGGCTCATCGCTTGCCCTCAATATGGTAATGCTGGGTGCCCTTGCCCAAAGCGGGGCACTGGCCCTGTCTTCGGACCTCTTTCAGCGAACCATCGAGGAAAAAACAAAAAAACAGTTTGTCGATATCAACCTGAAAGCCTTTGCCCTGGGTATGCGTGCCGCTGCCGACACGGTATGAGCAGGTTGCTGAAGTCCGTCGGGATTTTTGGCGCCCCTGCTGTATCCCTTCGCTGGATTTATTTTGGGATCATGACTGTGCAGCGCAGCAACTGAAAATATGCTTCTGGCGGTCAGGGATCTGGGACTGTGAGCGGTGTGGGCTGCGAAAGTGCACACCGAAAAATTTCTTCGCTGTTCATTGTAAATTCGCACGGCGCTGGCCGGATGGGAAAGAGGACAGGAAGAGGGGGGGAACCCGACGCTTCGCAGAAGTAAAACGAAGCGTCGGGTATTGTTCATGTGTTATGCGAGTTGGGGGAGCTTTCTGCTTTGTCTTCGGCTAACTGAAGCC
>JBFJXW010000167.1:0-8568 GCA_041622895.1 Desulfobulbus sp.
AGTTCGGCCTCAACCGTTACCCGGTGGTCATGGGCGTATTCCACCACTTGTTTCGTCAGGGCGACATTTTCGGCAAACGAGTGATGGGAGGCATCGATCATCACCGAAGAAAAGCCGGAGTCGATGCATTCCCTGGCCAACTCGAAATTGGAACCATGATCAAGATGCAGGGCAATAGGTATGGCCGCTCCGTGCTCCCTGGCCAGATCGACGGCGGCGGCGGCCATGTGGGGCAGAAAGGCGGTGCCGATGTAACTGCGGGCACTGCCGGAAACCTGCAGGATTACCGGCGATGCGGACTGGGCGCAGCCGATGATGATGGCTTGCAGCTGCTCCATGTTATTGAAATTGTACGCCGGCACGGCAAACTGCTCCTCCATTGCCTGTTGAAACATGGCCTTGGTGTTGACCAGCCCGAGTTCGGAATAATGCTGTTTTTTCATAGTGGTATGCTCCGCAAAAAAAGAAGTGTTGAAGATAACCCGTGCAGATGACAGGCAATCAAAGGCCAGGTTCCGGCGAATACTGCATGTAACGCTATACTATACGATGGCCACGGTTGATGGAAAATCTATATCATTGTGCACTTTTACCAATAAAAAACCACATTACAACGGATAGCATGCAGATGCAGGGATAAGGGCGAAAAATTTTTCGCCCCTACGGATACATCATCACGATATGTATCGTTACGAACATTCCCTTAATGGATCGTTGCCAGCAACACTTGGAGAGACCAGGGCAGTACTTGGTGGATGATAAGAAGGTTGGTGCTCCGCCCTGCACCCCGAAAGGACGTCGGGGACATAGCCCGCCGTACCTCTCCCTGGGAACAATGACATTGATGGATGGTCTTTCCCGATGGTTGTAGGGGCGAAAAATCTTTCGCCCCTGTGAACGGTCATTGACAGATAAACCCGGTAGGGTACGGTGAGCGATACGGGCACTTGTCCGTCCGCCCTTCTTTTTCCATGAGGCCCTATGACCCACCACGCACAATCACATCCCGTTGATGTCATTATCGTCGGCGGCGGCCCTGCCGGTCTTTTTGCTGCCTATTATCTCAGCGAGCATTCTTCACTCAAAATCCTGTTGATTGAACAGGGCAAGTCACCAATGAAACGCAGCTGCCCGATCAGCAACAAAGGCTGCATCCACTGCCGCCCCTGCAATATCCTGTGCGGCATTGGCGGCGCAGGCCTGTTTTCCGACGGCAAGCTCAACTTCATCCATAAGCTGGGCAAAACCGACCTGACCCAGTTTATCGCTACCGCCGAGGCCTGTCAGCTGATTGACGAAACCGAAGCCATCTTCAACCGCTTCGGCATGGATGGGGAGATCTACCCCACGGATATGGCGGAGGCCCGCAATATCCGCAAAGAGGCGCGAAAATCCGGCATCGACCTGCTCCTCATCAAGCAAAAGCACCTCGGCAGCGACAACCTGCCCCGCCACATTGGTGCTATGGCCCAGTACATTGCGGACCAAGGCGTGATCATCCATCATTCCGAGGTAGCGAAGGATGTCGTGGTGGAAAACGGCCGGGTGACCGGTGTCATCACCGAGCGGGGCACCTATTCCGCCCCCCATGTGATCCTGGCGCCGGGACGAGTCGGGGCCGAATGGGTCGCCGGCATTGCCGGCCGCAACGGCATCAATGTTTCGCAGCGCGGCATCGAGGTCGGCGTCCGGGTTGAAGTGCATAACGAAATCATGCAGGATCTCTGCAGGATCATTTACGATCCGACCTTTTTTATCCGCACCACCAAATACGATGACCAGACCCGCACCTTCTGCACCAATTTCGGCGGCTATGTCGCACTGGAAAACTATCAGAATTTTGTCTGTGTCAACGGCCATGCCCTCATGGATCAGAAATCCGACAATTCCAATTTCGCCTTCCTGTCCAAGGTGGTGCTCACCGATCCGGTCGAAGACAACCAGGCCTATGGCGAATCCATCGGCAAACTGGCCACCCTGATCGGCGGCGGCAAACCCATTCTCCAACGGTATGGCGACCTCAAGCGTGGCCGGCGCTCGACCTGGAACCGCATCCGCAACAGTTATATCGAACCGACGCTGAAAAACGTGGTCTGCGGCGATATTGCCATGGCCCTGCCGGAACGCATCCTCACCAATCTGATCGACGGTCTGGAGCAGCTCAACCAGATCATCCCCGGTGTGGCCAATGACGAAACCCTGCTATACGCCCCGGAAATCAAATTTTTCGCCACTCAGGTCGAAACCAACAGCCATCTGGAAACCGCGGTCAAAGGACTTTTTGTCGCCGGTGACGGCCCCGGGGTGGCAGGCAATATTGTTTCCGCTGCTGCCACCGCCCTGCTCTCGTCCAAGGAAATCCTTCGCAGACACCAACAAGGAGAACCATCATGAACAGAATTCCCATCCACACCGACAAGGCACCGGCCGCCGTCGGCCCCTATTCCCAGGCTATCGCCATTGACTCCCTGCTGTTTACTTCGGGGAGCATCCCCATCGATCCACAAACCGGAAAAATCCCCAAAGGCAGCATCGAGGATCACACGCATTTGGTCTTTCGCAACCTTGGGGCCCTGGCTGAAGCTGCCGGTACCAATCTCCAGCGCGCGGTTAAAGTGACGGTCTTCCTTACCGATATCGCCCATTTCCAGCGGGTCAACGCGGTATATGCCCAGTACTTCAACGAACCGTATCCCGCTCGCAGTGCGATTCAGGTCGCGGCATTGCCGCTGGGCGCGGCCATTGAGGTTGAAGCGATCATTGCCCTGGATCCTAAATAAGGCCTTCCGCAGGTACTTGCCGGCACCTTTCTGCTCGTCGATCGCATTGCCTCTCACATGCATCGAGATACATCTCCTCCCACACTCAGGGGAAGGAGATGTTCCTTTTTCATTGCATCGCCGTAGTACCTGGAATCCCATTCCTTACAAAACGGTCAAAAAAACCTTCAATACGGCCATGCCACATCGTGGCACCTCGCAACTTGGGTGCCAGTCGGCAATACCAGTAAAACCCCGTATCAACTAGCGATACAGGTCGCGTCCCCTTCTCGC
The DNA here is from genome assembly GCA_041622895.1 of Desulfobulbus sp. GTDB lineage: Bacteria > Desulfobacterota > Desulfobulbia > Desulfobulbales > Desulfobulbaceae > Desulfobulbus. The sequence goes on from JBFJXW010000167.1 coordinate 3,054, forward strand.
AAACTCGTAAAAAATGTTTGACAGCCTGAGCCTTTTGAAATAGATATTACGCACTTTTCGTCCGCTCGCTTTTTTACTACTGCCGCGTACTGCGCGACTCTGGTATGGAAAAAAATTGACGAATCTTTTGATCCTTTTTTTCATGAGAAAGGGGATTCAGTTCGGTACAATCATCATCCCCTTTTGCCTTTTTTATGTTATACTCTGCGACTCTGTTACGTAATTCCCCATTACCCTGAAACAAGGAGGATACGGTGGTCTATTCATCCATTGAACTTACCAGCACCGATGGAATTGCAACACTCACCTTCAACCGTCCCAAAGCCCTCAACGCCCTCAACACCGTTCTTCTTGAAGAACTCTCCTCTGCCCTCGACAGCATCAAACAAGATGAAACCATCCGGGTCCTGATCCTCACCGGGGCCGGTGAAAAAGCATTTATCGCCGGGGCCGATATCACCGAAATCGCCACTCTTACCCCACTGGCCGCTAAAAATTTCGCCCAAATCGGTCAGGATACCATCAGCAAACTGCAGGGGCTGGCCATACCGGTCATTGCTGCGGTCAACGGCTATGCATTGGGAGGCGGCTGCGAGATGGCGCTGGCCTGTGATTTTATTTATGCGTCGGAAAAGGCTATTTTCGGCCTGCCGGAAATTACCCTGGGCATCATTCCCGGTTTTGGCGGCACCCAGCGGCTGCCACGGCTGATCGGTGCCAATCGTGCCAAGGAGATGATCTTCACCGGCAAGCACCTGACGGCTGCTGAGGCCAAGGAAATCGGTCTGGTCAATAAAACATTCGCCCAGGAAGAGTTGCAGCCGGCCGTGGCCAGTGTCGCCCGGACGATTGCCGCCAAAGGCAAAGCCTCACTTCGTGCCGCCAAGCAAACCGTAGCCCAGGGGCTGAATGCCGACCTGGCGACCGGACTGGCCATGGAACGTGATGCCTTTGCCCTGTGCCTGGCCAACCCGGACGCCAAAGAGGGCACCGGCGCTTTTCTGGAAAAACGTAAGCCCGTATTCACTGGCGATTTAAACAAGTAACAACAGGTTGCTGACCAACAGGAAACAAGGAGCGAGAGGTTTATGAACGAAGTTGTGATTGTAAGCGGATGCCGGACAGCAGTCGGAGCCTTTGGCGGGAGCCTGAAGAACACTTCCGTTGTTACCCTGGGTGCCAGTGTTATGCGTGAGACCCTGCGCAAAGCAGGTCTCAGGCCCACGGCAAGCAGCGAGATGCGAGCGGTTGCTCCGAATAAACTCATGGATCAAGCCCAGCTCGACCTGGAAAAGAAGTATGCCGACTGGGATGCCGCCGCCCCGGAAATCACCCTGGATGAAGTTATCATGGGCAATGTGCTCCAGGCCGGACAAGGGCAGAACACCGCCCGTCAGGCCATGGTGCAGGCCGGTATCGCCAAGGAAACGCCCGCCTTTACCATCAACAAGGTCTGCGGTTCGGGACTCAAGGCCATCGCCTTGGGCGCGCAATCGATCATGACCGGCCAGGCCGAGGTGGTTTTAGCCGGTGGCCAGGAAAACATGAGCATGGCACCCATGGCCATGCCCAAGGCCCGTTGGGGCTACCGCATGGAACTTACCGGCGTGGGCGAAGTCTATGATCTGATGGTCTATGACGCCCTCTACGAAATTTTTTACGGGTATCACATGGGCGTGACCGCCGAAAATATCGCTAAACTCTACAATATCAGCCGCGAAGATCAGGACAAGCTTGCGGCTCTCAGCCATGCACGGGCCCTGCAGGGCATCAAGGACGGTCTGTTCACCGAAGAGATTGTGCCGATTCCGGTTCGAGCCGGCAAGCAGGAAGTGCTCTTTGACCGCGATGAGCGACCCATGGAAACCTCCATGGAAAAACTGGCAAAATTGCGCCCGGCTTTCTCCAAGGATGGTTCAGTCACGGCAGGCAATGCCTCCGGCATCAATGACGGCGCTGCCGCCGTTCTGCTGATGAGCGCAGCCAAAGCGAAACAGCTGGGACTGAAACCCCTGGTCACAATCGAAGGTTTTGCTTCCGGCGGCCTCGATCCGGCCTACATGGGACTCGGCCCGGTACCGGCGATCCAAAAAGCGTTGCGGCAAAGCGGCAAAACCCTGGGCGATATCGAACTGATCGAACTCAACGAAGCCTTTGCCTCGCAAGCCATCGGCTGCATGTTGGAGTTGGGTATCGATATCGAAAAACCCAACCAGTTGGGCAGCGGTATTTCCATGGGCCATCCAGTCGGCTGCACCGGCGCTCGACAGATGGTAACCGCCATGTATCAGATGCAGCGCCAGCAACGGGCGACCGGCCTGATCAGCATGTGTATCGGCGGCGGCATGGGCATGGCCATGGTGATCAGCAACAAATAATACTGTATCGGGCGTAACCGCCTGATTGAACGTATATCAAGGGAGGGAAGTGAAACAATGGAAGTGAATACATTTGGTGTGATCGGCGCTGGCCAGATGGGCAACGGTATTGCTCAAGTGGCTGCTGCCAGCGGTCTTTCCGTCATCATGAACGACATCAAACAGGAATTTGTTGATCGCGGCCTGGCCAACATCAGCAAGAACCTGGAACGCAATGTCAGCAAAGGCAAAATGACCGCCGACGAGAAACAAACCATTCTTGACCGGATCAAGCCGAGCACCGACCTGAAAGATATGGCCGGAGCCGATTTTGTGGTCGAGGCGGCGTCCGAAAACGAAGCCATCAAGTTCAAGCTGTTTGGCGACCTTGATTATATCTGCCCGCCTCATGCCATCCTTGCTTCCAACACGTCCTCCATCCCTATCGGTCGCATTGCCTCGCATACCAAACGCCCGGAAAAAGTCATCGGCATGCACTTCATGAATCCAGTGCCGGTGATGAAATTAGTGGAAGTTATCTGCGGTTTGGCCACAGCACCCGAAACTCTGGAAACCACACTGGAGCTGACCAAGCAGATGGGAAAAACTCCGGCCCAGTCCCATGACTTCCCCGGATTTATTGCCAACCGGATTCTGCTGCCCATGATCAATGAGGCGGTTTTCTGTCTCTATCACGGCGTCGGCACCAAGGAAGATATCGACACTGTCATGAAGCTGGGCATGAATCACCCCATGGGGCCGCTGGCCCTGGCCGATCTCATCGGCCTGGACACCTGCCTGGCTATCATGAATACCCTGTATCAGGGCTTGGGGGATTCCAAATACCGTCCCTGCCCGTTGCTTCGCCAGTATGTCGAGGCCGGATGGCTGGGCCGCAAGACCGGGAAAGGATTTTACACTTACGAATAAACGCTGTAAATTCAGGCGACTAAACGTAACGGCCGGGGCAGGCAATTGCCTCGGTTTCACCTGCTGTCTACACAACGGAGAATGGTTTGATGAGCCAACAGGCATTTCAGGATCAGTATCCCGATGACTATGCACATTGTTACGGTTGTGGTCGGCTCAATACAGAGGGTCACCATCTCAAAAGTTATTGGGACGGAGAGGAAAGTATCTGCCGCTTCACCCCGGACTCAAAATATACGGGGGGATTTCCTGGATTTTTATACGGCGGCATGATAGCTTCGCTGATCGATTGCCATGGCGCGGGTACTGCTTCAGCGGCTAAGGCACGGGAAGACGGAAAACCGCTTTCGCGTTTTGTCACCGCTTCATTGAAAGTGGACTACCTGGCACCGACGCCTATCAATACGGAGCTGGAAATTAGAGGTAAAGCTGTGGAAATTAAAGGCAGGAAGGTCACTGTTGACCTGACGGTTTCTGCAGCGGGAAAACTCTGCGCCACGGGTACGGCAATCATGGTTCAGATTCGAGACCAGGACTGAACCCGAAACGCTGCTACTTGCGCTAGTTCGTCATCCCCAAGGGATGCACTATATGCATGGCCTTTGTATAAGGTCTGTTCCAAAGCCGGTGGAATGGTTAATCATGGGGGATTACTATTGCCGCAGGCTGCGAAGTATCGACGGATGAACGTCGAATTCACAACAGAAAAATTATTTAGGGGGAAACACAATGAATTTCGAGTTGACTGAAGAGCAAAACCTGATCCGTGACATGGTGCGAAGTTTCGCCGAGGCTGAAGTAGCTCCGTCGGCCCGGATTCGTGACGAGGAAGAACGTTTCGACCGCGCACTGATGTTCGACCGGCTGGCTGAACTGGGATTGACCGGTATCGTTTTCCCCGAAGAGTACGGCGGAGCCGGTGCCGATTACATCAGCTATGCAATCGCTGTCGAGGAGTTATCCAGGGTGTGCGGCTCCACCGGCGTAACCCTTTCCGCCCATCTTTCTCTCTGTGCGAACCCCATCTACTTGTTCGGTACCGAGGAACAGAAACAGAAATTCCTGGTTCCCTTGGCAACAGGAGAGAAAATCGGTGCTTTTGGACTGACCGAACCTTCCGCCGGTTCCGATGCGGGTGGCACCAAAACCACGGCCACCAAGGATGGCAACGACTGGATCCTTAACGGCTCCAAAATTTTTATCACCAACGCTGGCGAGGCCGAAACGTATATCGTGCTGGCCCGAAGCGACAAAACAGCTGAAAAGCACCGCGGCATCAGCGCCTACATTGTTGAAAAAGGAACCCCTGGTTTTTCTTTTGGCAAGAAAGAAGCCAAGATGGGTATCCGTTCCTCACCCACCATGGAGCTGGTTTTTGAAAATTGCCGAATCCCCGGCGAAAATCTGCTCGGCCAGGAAGGTCAGGGTTTCAAGGTGGCCATGAAAACCTTGGACGGCGGCCGTATCGGTATTGCCGCCCAGGCGTTGGGAATCGCGCAGGGTGCCCTTGATGCAGCACTCGCCTACACCAAGGAACGTGAGCAGTTCAATAAATCGGTTGCCACCTTTCAAGGGGTCCAATTCCAATTGGCCGATATGGCCACCCAGGTCGAAGCCGCTCGATTGTTGATCTACAACGCTGCCTACCGTGCCAGCGCAGGGCTGTCCTATTCCAATGAATCTGCCATGGCTAAACTCTTTGCCAGTGAGACGGCCATGCGCGTCACCACCCAGGCAGTACAGCTCCACGGCGGTTACGGCTACACCCGTGAATTTCCGGTCGAGCGGATGATGCGGGATGCCAAGATCACCGAGATCTACGAAGGCACCAGTGAAATCCAGCGGGTTGTTATCGGCGCAAGTTTGACCCGATAACCCGCCATGCCCTGCCACGGTTGCACGTGGCACCCTAACCTATTGATTATAAACACGAAGAGAGTAGCGGTGTAAACCGCCTCTCTTCTTCTGTGAAAAGCATGAGATATATCGTTCGATATTTTGATGGCAAGGGAGGCCTGGATGGAGTTTACCCGTGAAATTTATTGGAATGTCGGTCATGGGTTTACAACCTTAGCGCCCATGTACGGACTGTTGCTGATCGCCTTTGCGATTTTTGGGTACGGGTTTTGGCAACGATTGAAGGTCTATCGGTTGGGACGATCACTGGAACGAACCGACCAGCGAGAGAAAAGAATAAGTCATCTGCTGGATAACGTTTTTCTGCAAAG
>JBFJXW010000168.1:0-8509 GCA_041622895.1 Desulfobulbus sp.
GCTGCATGGTTTCCATCTCAGTTACTTCTTCAAAAAAATCCTGATGGCATGCACCTGCAGAGTGCCTCTTCATTAAAACCTTCCGCCCGCCCTTTTGTGTATGGTGAATCTGCTCCACTGTACAAACTGGCGCCTAGTCGTGCATTCTGCATTCTGGACGCCAGTGTTTGGCTACGTTTAAACTTTTCACCACAGCGCGGAAAAACCTGGTCACCCCCCCTACTGGTCCCAAGCACCGCCGTGATCACCGACCCAGATTTGATCGTAACAGGCCGGAAAGAGGAACTTGTTGTGTTACGTTAATTAATGACCACCGCCCTATTCTTTTATTCAACAAGGTTGATAATCAAACCGTTAGCAAGCCGTACAGGTATCTTGTGGAATACGATATTATATGCTACAGTGTGCCCAAAATTTTCAAAGTGCGGACGGTTAACCGGCTCTCAGAATAACAACAAAATTTCGGTATCATTTGCATCCATGCATCTGCCCTTCATCGTCCCCTCTCCAATACCCGACACGGCCATAATGATTCTCGGTCAGATATTCTCTTGTTAAACATATAATCCCATGTCAGTTCACAGTACACCAATCGATCAAGAAGACGCCTCGACAACGGAAGCAGGAACTCTCAGCAGTATTTATTCATTTCTCGCTTTGACCATGCGGTATCCGGACCCGACCTTCTTTGACCAGCAATTTCTCGATACCCTGGAGTCACTACTGGCATCGCTGGGCAAGCAGGCATCTCTTGACGAACTGCAGGAATGGCGTAATCGGACCGCAAACCCGTTGGACGATCTGCGTACCGAATACACCCGATTGTTCATCACTGCACCACCCCGAAAAATTATCCCTCCCTATGCCTCGGTCTATCTTGACGGTGACGGCACCCTGTGTGGCAAAACCACCGAGCGCACCAGAGATTTTTACCGTGAACGGGGCTATGATCTGACTGCCGACACAACCGAGCCGGCAGACCACATCAGTTTTGAACTCGACTTTTTGGCTGCATTGGTCGGTGAAGCCAAGTTTGACGATGAAGACCTTTTCCTGCGGACTCTTTTTCGGCCGTGGTTTGAGCGATTTCTGGAAAAAAGTATACAAGAAGCTCGACATCCTTTTTATAAGGTGTCGATACAGTTAATTGATTTTTTTACCAAGGAGGAACAGTAAATGGCAATGAATCTTACCAGGCGGAATTTCCTTAAAACCGCCTCGATTGCCGCTGCGTCCGTGCCACTGTCCAAGGTAGTGGCGAAAGCAGAATCAGGAGTGGTCAAAGCGCCCCTGGTCGCCCCGGGAAGCTTCAAAGATACACAGACGGCAGTCGGCGGTGTCTGTGAAATGTGTTTCTGGCGCTGCCAGCTGGTTGGGAAAATTCGCGATGGCCGCCTGATAAAGATAGAAGGAAATCCCAAATCAATTGACAACGGCGTCTCCATCTGTGCCCGTGGCAATGCCGGCGTCAAGATGCTGTATGATCCGGACCGCCTTAAATACCCGCTGAAAAACGTAGGGAAACGGGGAGCCCCCAGATGGCAGCGCATCTCCTGGGAAGAAGCATTGGACACCTGCGCTAAAAAACTCAAGGCCATTACCGACAAAGACGGTGCGAAATCGCTGGCGATTTTCCCGCATGGTGCCTCGGCGAGTTATCCCATGCATTTTTTTGAACATACCGTGGGCACACCTAACGTGTCCGAGGCCTCGTTCTTCCAGTGCCGCGGCATCCGCGACACCGCCTATCTGGCCACCATCGGACTGGCGCCTGGTGAAAACGTAGACATGGCTAACACCAAAGTCCTCTTTCTCCTTGGCAACCACCTTGGTGAAAACATCCATGTCTCCCATATGAAACGATATCTCAAAGGCTTGGAAAACGGCGCCAAACTGGTGGTGGTTGATCCCCGTTACTCCGCCTCGGCTGCGAAATCTGACATCTGGGTGCAGATCCGTCCTGGCACCGATACCGCGATGTTACTGGCCATTATGAACTACCTGATCCAGAACAAAAAGTACGCTGTCGACTTTGTTGAGGAATACGGCGACGGCTTTGAGGAGATGGCAGCGGGCATCAAGGAATGGACCTTGGAAAAAGCCGCCCTGGAGTGCGACATCCCGGCTGCCCAGATCAAAGAAGTAGCTGATCTGCTGGCCGCCAATATGCCCCATGTGGCCATCCACCCCGGTCGCCACGTTTCCTGGTATGGAAACGATTTCCAGCGTCAGCGGGCTCTGGCCTGCCTCACCGGCCTCCTTGGTGCCTTTGGTGTCAAGGGCGCCTTTGTGCCGCCCAAGGGACCGAAAGGGTTGGCCAAGGTTTCCTGGCCCAGAGGAGAAGAGGAGGAAGGGGCTAACCTCAAAGAAGAAGCCGATATCCATCATTTTTCCCCTCCCGGCACCCCAACCGACCTGATCCGCGACACCGCCATCACCGGCGAGCCGTATCCGATCAAGGGCTGTGTTATCTGGGGCCAGAATCCAATCCAGACCATTCCCAATCAGGAAAAAACCATCAAAATGCTTGAGCAGATGGATTTCGTTATGTGCGTTGATGTCATGCCCACCGACATCACCATGTATGCGGACATCCTCCTGCCCGAATGTTCCTATCTGGAACGCTATGATTATATCAAGACCGGCACCCAGTGGAACTTTGCTGATGAACACCAGCAGTATATCGCTCCCCGAATGCCGCTGGTGGCTCCCGGTTTCGAGCGAAAAGATGGTATTTACATCACCAACGAGATCGCCAAACGCATGGGGTATGAAGACAAAATCCCGACCAAATCGCAGGAGGAGATGATTGAAACAAGGTTGGCAGGTGTCAACCTGTCCATTGCCCAGGTGAAGGCAGAAGACGGCATCCATATCCAACCCGGAAAGGATCCATACGGGGAAATGGAAGATTTAACTGTCTATTTCTACAGCGAAGATCTTGAAGATGCAGGTTATCCGCCGATCCCCACTTACATCCCGGTGGAGCGGGCTCCGGAAGGCTACCTCCGCCTGCTCTATGGTCGCTCGCCGGTGCACACCTTCAACCGCACCCAGAACAATGCCTGGCTGATGGCTGCAGTGGACAGCAATCCGGTGTGGGTGAACGATAAACTTGCCGCCAAGCTCGGCCTCAAAGAGGGCGATACCGTTTCCATGGTTAACCAGGACGGGGTGAAATCACGTACCACCACAACTGTCAAGGTGACCCCCGGTATCCGTGAGGACTCCGTCTATATCTATCACGGTTTCGGCTCCATGAATCCGGAAATGACCCTCGGACACAACAAGGGCATTGATGATACCAGTCTGATCACCAAGCTGGCCGTTGACCCTGAAACCGGGGCCCATGGCATGCGCAACAACTTTGTCAAACTCGTGAAGGCAAGCTGACATTGGGGCTGCACATCCTGCAATCGTCATCAGACACGACTACCTCTGAAGGAGAGTTCCTATGCAATATGGAATGATTATCGATATCGACAGGTGCGTGGGTTGCCATGCCTGCGTTATTGCCTGTAAGGCTGAGTGGGAAGTTCCTGCTCAATTCGACCGGAACTGGGTTTATCGCCTGGGACCGAGCGTCACATCGACCGGAATGGCTGCCACCTATTATCCTGGTCTCTGTAACCACTGCGACACCCCTTCCTGTGTTCCGGTCTGCCCGGCCGATCCGGTCAACATGACCTTTAAGGACGCGAAAACCGGCAAAACCGTGACCATGGAAGTTGCAGCAACCTGGAAAGACCCGTTTAACGGTACCGTCCAGATTGACAAAGAACGCTGCATCGGTTGCGGCGCCTGCCGCGATGCCTGCCCTTACGGAGCCCGTTTTGTTGACGAGTCCCTGGCTGACGACAACAGTGTCGGCAAGGCAGATAAATGCACCTACTGCATGCCACGCGTCGCAAAAGGGCTGGAACCTGCTTGCGTGCAAACCTGTCTGGCCCGGGCCCGTATTTTCGGTGATTTGGACGATCCGAACTCGGAAGTGACCCAATACGTCAAAAAAGGCGCAATCGGTCTGACCTCGAAGAGTGTACAGATCGGGCCTAACGGCAAATATTTCGGCAGCAAAAAAGGCGATATGGAACTGTTGATGCAGGCCGCCCCGCAGGAGATGCCGCAGGTGTCCATGCGTCGCAGCATGCTGACCAAAATGTCACTCACCGCCAAGAAGCAGGTCAAGGAGATCGGTCTCCTTGGCCTAGCCGGTGGACTGCTGGTTAAATCCCTCCAGGACGACGAAAAGTAATTCGTTCGATATTCTATTGCTGTTATCATCCCCTGCTGCTCATTGAGCGGCAGGGGATTTTTTTTATTGTGCCCCGACAAAGCATACAGTGAAAAAATCGTTCTGCTCTTCTGCGATGGTGATGTCTTTTAGCCAGGGACTAACGAGCGCTCTCTATCCTCTCGTCGGTGTGCGCCTGTCGAACGTTCCTTCAGCAAAGACCATCCGTACGGATCATACGTTTCAAAAAAGACTTTTCATTTGAATTCTGCTAGAATTGATCATCGTATTAAAAAAATAGGACCACCCGCTTTTGTTCCGACCGGCAAAGGTCGAAAAAAGGTCATGGAAAAAAATTCCCTCCATCATACTGTGCATCCCCAGGAAGAAAAAACCAGAACCGCTAAACCGACAAAACCGGAACAGCCCGTTTTTGTTCCTGACTGGCAGCAGAGTTCACAACCCGTTTTTGTAGTAGAGGATTCTTTTTACCGTTCCCGGACACCACCGCGAGCTGTCCATTGGTCCATTGCCTGGTCGGATTTGATGATGACCATGTTTATCCTTTTCCTTGCCCTCTTTGCCCACCAGCGTGCCCATCAGGATATCCTTGCTCACGGCAAACCCAACAGGATCGCCGATGAAACCGTGCCGGTACAGCAGGAAGATGCACCGTCTTCTCTTATCTTTCACCCCATATCCCAGGAGGTGACCCTTAATGCACCGGATCAGTTGCAGGAATCGCCCTTACCACTCCGTGAACAGATCGGGGCCGATATTTTGATCCGTCATAAAGCCGTGGCGGACCAGTCGAAATTCGAAACGACCCCTCCGCCGGCACAAGCCTCTGTGAAGCAACAGTCGCCCCCTCCAGCTCCGCCCCAGACTCAATCCGCACAGGCACCGCAGCAGCAGCCAGCAGATCAAACCACTGAAAACATGGAAAAAAGTGATGAATTAATCACTCAAATGTATGATCTGTCCAAGGTAACCCTGTCCAAAGAGAAATTGGAACGGTTTGCCTCGGTTGAATTGATTCCAGATAAAACCATACGAATCATTCTTGCCGGCGATCTGCTCTTTCCCTCCGGGCAGGCAGACTTGACGCCTAATGCCATCAATTCTTTAAAAAAACTTTCCGGTATTATTAAAAAAACACCGTACATGATTAATATCATCGGACACACCGACTCCCAACCGGTACACACGGCGCAATTTCCGTCTAACTGGGAATTGTCGTCGGCACGAGCCAGTCGGGTGGCCCGCTTCCTTATTGAAGACACGCAACTGCCTGCCACCCAGTTCAGCGTCTCTGGCTACAGTTCGTTGCGCCCGGTGCAGCCCAACACCAGTGACGAGAACCGTAAATTAAATCGACGGGTGGAAATCATTCTTTCCAAGGAACGGCCGCGGGCCGAGACAGCCACATCGGAAAATATCCAATAACCAGGCGTATTGATGAAACGACAAAACTTTATCGGAATGGCCCTTTGCGGCGTCATTTTCCTTGGCGGTTTTCTTCTCAAAGGCCACCTCAACTTTTACTTCAACATCGCCAGCCTGATGATTGTCGGGGGTGGCAGCGCCACCGCAGCCCTGCTCAGCTTCCAAGTTGAGCGGTTGAAGATCGTCTACAAGGTTATCCGGGCCTCCTATGGGTCCCGCCTGAAATCCGAGGCTGAAATTGTTGATATTCTTATCAACCTCTCCATCAAATCAAGAATCGAGGGCATCCTTTCACTGCAAAAAGATGAAACGGAGACCTCTATTCTCTTTCTGCGGCGGGGCCTGGGCTGCCTGGTGGACAACTACGACCCCCAACAGATCCGCGACATCCTCAACACCGAAATGTACTTTTTTAAAATGCGGCGCGAAGACAGCGAGCGCGTACTGCGAACCATTGCCGATTTTTGCCCGGCCTTCGGCATTGTCGGTTCCGTTGCAGGTCTGATTCCCATGCTGGCCGGCATTGACGACACCTCCATCATTCTCAAAACCGTACCGCTGGCACTCACCTCGATTCTTTATGGTCTCATCTTCGCCAATTTCTTCTTCATCCCTTTTGCTGCTAACCTGCGGGAACGGACCAACCAGGAATTGTTGCTGCAAAAGATCATCATGGAAGGCATCATCGCTATAGAAAGCGAATTGAACCCGACCGTGCTCAGAACCAAGCTCCTCTCCTTTCTCACCCCTTCCGACCGCAAGGCCGACCTGGTGCCGTTGGCCAGAATACGAGAACGCTTCCATATCAGGGAAGAGGACCGTACCGGCCCAACCATCTTTTGATGGCGACCCATCATGGAGGCACACTGAAAATCAAGGGTGCAAAAAGTGGCCGGCTGTGTAATTATACAGTTCACCCAGCGAGAGAGCTTTGCTCCATTTTCAGCAACCAACCCATTGTTATTTCAATTTTTTACAGTAGAGTCACCATGAACTATTCGCTCCTTCTTATTCTGGCCTGTTGTGTTGTGCTCTCTGGTTGCGGCCCAACCACCGTCAATACACTGGTAGAACAACAGGGCGCGCAGCAATTGGCAGCTCAAGATGTGCTGGCATTGGTTACGGGCAACACGCTTCGTGTCCATTCATTTGACGAAGACGCCTCTCTCTATTTTGACCCGTCAGGCCGGCTCTTCGGTAAAGTCACTGCCAGCGAAAAAGATAGGGGCAAATGGGATGTCAGTCAGGGCGGTGAACTCTGTTTCCGTATGAATACCTGGTGGTATGGCGATCTCCGTTGCTTTCAGGTGTATAGCGTTGCCGATGCAAACCGACTGCACCTGGCCAGTGCTGGTGGGGTCATCCAGTATTCGGCAGCGCAGGAGGAGGGTGACAGCCGCCAACTCTATACACAGGAGAATCAACAGAAAAAAAGCCTGCGCCGATCAATCCGTAAAGAACAGGCCCAAAACGTTCAACAGCAGGAGGATTTGCGAGCGCCGGCGGTCATCGATGCACAGCCCATACCGTCCTACGGCAACAGGGATACCGGGGCCACCGTTGAATATATGGCCAAGGATTGTCCGGGCTGCAACCTAGCGGGCGCTGATCTTGGCAAAGCCGAACTCATAGGAGCCAAGCTGGCCGGGGCCGATCTGCACGGGGCCAATTTAAGTATGGCCAATCTGCGTCGCGCCGATCTGCAAGGTGCCAACTTGCGCGATGCAGTGCTCGCCTACACCAATATGCCCGGTGCCAATCTGCAAGGTGCCGACCTGCGAGGAGCAATCCTGAAGGGAGCCAACCTGATCAAAGCCGATCTCACCGGAGCCAACCTGGAAGGAGCCGACCTCACGGAGGTGCTGCGCGAAGGGGCGAAAGGGTTAAAATAATAGACAAATTTTCCCATATCCATCATCTCTTGCTCAGAGATGCAGGAATTTCCTGTATCGCAACTGCGCAAAAAAACGTACCGTCATTCCAGCCGAGCTGGAATCATTAATTATTCAAGCGTTGCCAGCTAGCCTCTCCCCGCCCTCAATCGGGCTACCGGCTTGTTGCAACCTCATCTCTTTTTAGTATTAGAAATCCTATGGCTGTTCCTTTTGTTCATCTGCACGTCCATACCCAGTATTCCATGCTTGACGGCGCAATCCGCGTTTCCGATCTCATTCAAACCACCACGGATTTCGGGATGGGCGCCGTGGCGGTCACCGATCACGGTGCCATGTACGGTGCCCTCGAATTTTACGAAAAGGCCAAAAAGGCCGGCATAAAACCATTGGTGGGCTGCGAGTTCTATCTTGCGGAAAACGGCATGGAAATCCATGACCGGACCGCAGGTCACAACTTTCATCTCGTGGCGCTTGCCATGAATGCGACCGGCTATGCAAACCTGATGAAGCTCGCTTCTCTGGCGCAGACCAAAGGTTTTTACTACCGACCGCGGATCGACTGGCCTACACTCTACCAGCACCAGGAAGGATTGATCGTGCTTACCGCCTGTCTGCACGGTGAAATCGCCTGGAGACTGACGCACAACGATCCTGGTAAAGCTCGGGAAAAGGCGCTTGAAATACAGCAGGTTTTCGGCGATCGGTTTTACCTTGAAATGCAGGAAAATGGCATTCCGGAGCAAACCATCGCTAACCAGGGACTGATGGCCCTAGCCGATGAGCTGAACATCAAGTTGGTGGCCACCAATGACTGCCACTACCTTACCAAGGAAGAATCCTATGCTCATGAGGTGTTGCTGTGCATTCAAACCGGCAAGACCATCAATGACCCCAACCGCTTCCGCTTTAATACCGATCAGCTGTATTTTAAAAC
>JBFJXW010000169.1:0-8320 GCA_041622895.1 Desulfobulbus sp.
GAATTTCAGCAACCAGTCCTTCAGAGTCTTTGATGACCGTGTGTATTCGAAAACCTTGCAAATCAACCGTCTGTTTGATTATCTGTTCAACAAGCATGCGTTCCTCTGCAGACAGATTGTTGCCTGGCCGGCCTCTATCTATCTAAAAGAACTCATGCTTTTTTAATTTGTTAAGCTGTTTTTATGCACCGTTTCGTGCGGGGAACCCTTTGAAGGAAGCATACCATGCGTGAAGGACTTGATTTAGATGCCATCGAAAAACGTCTTGAAGACCGACTCGCTGCCATCACGGCCAGCCAGGACGAAAACAAAGGGGGGAATACCGTGGTGCTGGATCAAACGAGTGTAGGGCGATTGTCTCGTATGGATGCCATGCAGCAACAGGCCATGGCACAAGCGGCAAGCCGCTTAGCGGATCTGGAGCGGCAGCGCATTCAATCCGCGCTCAGCCGTCTGCGGTCAGGTGAATACGGCTATTGCGTCAGTTGTGGAGAGGAAATTTTCGAAAAACGTTTACAAAACGACCCCAGTGTCCCGACGTGTATCGCTTGTGCCAGGGAAGCCGAAAGAAAGTAATGTGCTGCAGTGCGTTGCTATCAAAAAGTCCACAACAAGCGGCCCCGTAACGAAGGGGGTGGAAATTTGCTTGACCCATCGAATAGGCACATTGCTCTCCCTGGCCAGATCGGTTTCTTCAACATACTGATATAACTAAAAACCCCTGGCTCAGCCACCAGGAGGATCCGGGAATTTCGGGGACCTGCAGATCGTCAAAGAACGGATAATTTGACATGCTGCCCCCCGGAACTATCGGGCTGTCTCACGGTGAGCAGATCTTTGGGATGAAGTATCGCATCCGGGCTGCAGCCCGACAAAAGATCGTCGACTGGTCTTTGACCAGGTCACAATACTGTATCCGGTAATGACGCCTCATTACGCACCAAAACCACTCCCTCACGACCTTTGACCAACCTGGTATGTTGAGTATATCAAGGTACGTTGAGTCGATAAAAGCAAGACCGTCACCTGAAGTACAAGAGAATTTGCCTCAAATGGCGGCCTGAAAATCGGATGGGGATATTGCAGGCCTTCCGTTCCCGGAGTTTTTTCAAATGGAATGCAGGAACAGCCCTCCTGTTAACGTTGCCAAACGAATGCGTTTCAGGAGGGCATGCCCAGCTCTGCTATTTTTCCCGGAGGCTGTGTTCCTGCCAAATTTCGCGGTGAATGCGCTCCGGCTTGTTTCTATGTACTGCATGGAACGCCCCTTTTGGCCAACCCACAGGAATCAGGGCAAAAGGAAACACATGTTCTGGAATTTGCAATAGTTGACGAAACCCGGCCATACGTTCCTCCACTGGATACACCCCAGCCCAGACCGTTGCCAGGCCAAGGTCCCGTGCGGCAAGAAGCGCGTTTTGTGCAGCAGCGCTGCAATCCTGCGGCCAGTAGTCAGGCCAGGGGGTATCCGTCGGATCGCCGCAAATCAGGATAGCCACTGGTGCCTGCAGCACCATCGTACAGTACGGGTGGAACGATGGAATTTGATCCAATTTTTCTCGATCGGAGAGCACTATAAAATGCCAGGGCTGCTGGTTGCCCGCCGAAGGAGCCATCATGGCGGCCTCAAGAATAACCGAGAGATGTTCTTCGGGGACCTGCTTTTCCTGAAACTGACGGATGCTTCTTCGTGTTTTGATCCCTTCAAGGAGTTCCATATGGTTACCTGCTTCTGAAAAAATTAGGTCTGCTGATTGGATTCACAGACATTTGCCCGCCGTGCCAGAAACAAGTTGCCGATCCGAGGCAACCCGGTCGCCGGGCGTGCTTCTCGCACGGTCAACGAATAAAATGCATCCAGACTTTGTCTTCCTTTTCCGGCGGTGCGATCACCCCTTTGCCGTGCTCAACCAATTTCATCAACCACGCCATATTCTTGCCAAGCGTTCGCATGATCTGTGCGCCTTCCTCATCCTGGGTCGCCTCTCCCGGCTTGGTGCCATGGACGACATTCCAATAGTTGGATGTCGGCATCAGCATTTCGGAGTAACAGATGAAATTATTGAGCTGATTGAACGTCGGCAGGCCACCGGAACGCCGCACAGCTGCTACAGACGCACCCACTTTGTGCCGCAGCATCGAGTCGTTGACGCCGGCGACATAGAAGGCCCGATCGAGAAATGATTTCATGGTGCCTGCAATGGCGGAGTAGTGAACGGGCGAGCCAAGAAGAATGCCATCCGCCTCTTTCATCAACTGAATCCACTCATTGACAGGATCCTCAGCCTGAATGCATTGCTCGTTTTTCTTTTTGGCGCACTGACCGCAGGCAATGCAGCCTCTAATGGCTTTGTTGCCGACATGGATGATTTCCGTCTCAATCCCTTCTTTTTCCAGTTCTGCCGTCACCATTTGCAGCGCATGATAGGTGTTGCCTTTCTTGTTGGGGCTGCCATTAAATGCCACTGTTTTCAAGTAATACCCTCTATTAGTTGGTTGTAGATACCCGTTGCGCAGTGCTCTTGCAAAACGCGTTTGCGTTATAATGGGTCATAGGATAAAGTAAGTCAATAACGTACTTTTTTGGTACGTAGTACCTTTTATGGTACCAAAATGCCATGCTGTCCAATTTTGAAAGAGATGATGCAATGGAACACAATGCAGTGACGAGCGACGTGATTGTTTTTCGGGGCAAGGAGTACAAGTGTGGTATCGACGTTACCTTGGCGGTAGTCGGCGGGAAATGGAAAGCATCGATCCTTTGGCATCTGGCACAGGAAACCATGCGATTTTCTGCGTTGCAAAGACAGTTTTCCAATACAACTCGAAAAATGTTGACCCAGCAACTGCGTGAGCTGGAGGCCGATGGGCTTGTGCACCGTGAGGTGTATGCACAAGTACCACCCAAAGTTGAATATTCACTCACTGAAAAAGGGAGAAGCATCTATCCTGTTCTGGATATGATGTGCGATTGGGCCCGGGATTATTTGCGGGATTGAGGGTCGAACTGTTGGAGGTGCAGCCATCCTGCCTGATCAGTTCTTGAATAATTTGACTTTTCAATCAAAATCAAGGCATGCGATAAATTTTATCGCAGGCATATGGTTGCTATCCGGAGGATAAAACCCTAAGCATAACACCGAGATTGGAAGAAAAAGCAATGATTTAAGATGCTCTAACGTGGAACATCTACTAGCATTGAGCGCCTCAAGATAAGGAGTACATCATGATAGACCATAAACCTCTGGCGGGCATGAACATCTTAACGTTTGTCGGCGACCTCTACGAAGACCTGGAACTCTGGTATCCCAAACTGCGATTTATCGAAGCGGGCGCCCAGGTCATTGTGGCCGGGCCTGCTGCCGGTGTTGTGTATACAGGAAAAAATGGCTATCCGTGCAGGTCGGATGTCGCGTTGCAGGACATGAGTGCAGCTGACTTCGACGGCCTCTTCTGTCCAGGAGGGTTCATGCCGGACAAACTGCGGCGCGACCCTAAGGTTCTGCAGTTAATCCGAGATATTAACAGTGCGGGAAAGCTGGTTGCGGCGATTTGCCATGGTGGCTGGATGCCGATTTCTGCAGGGGTCTATACAAATGTCCGGGTAACTGGTTCGCCGGGAATAAAAGATGATTTAATCAACGCCGGTGCCATCTGGGAGAATGCTTCTGTTGTCGTCGATCGAAACTTCGTTTCCAGCCGTAAGCCGGATGACCTCCCCGAATTTTGTATTGCTTGTATCAATGTTCTCTGCCACCAGAAACAGTAGCGACCAGGCCCTCTCTGCGTCAAGGTGGACAGGGGATCTGGCCTGCATCCCTGAACTTTGAGACAGGTGCATGAGACACGCTGACTGGGTCCAAACCAAGTTGCCCGCAATCTGCAGCGTTGAAAAATCAACGATTTCGAGGGAATCGCGCTACAACAAAGGGCAGAAAGGCTGGCGTCTGAAACCAGCGCAGTCGTCCCGCGACCAAAGTCCACCTGGCAACTGCATAGTTGGGCTATCCACACTCTCTACAATATTGCTGTATTGTATCTTCCTTCGAGATTTGTATGCTTTGCCTGATGCGTACACTTGAAGATGTACGTGGGTGCGCAAATCCAAGAACAGTGTTCCCCGCACCGACAAAATTGTTGTGGACAAACGGTAGTTTTCGACACGAAAAAGAGATGCAGAACAGGAGGGGAGTGTATGAGCAAAACAAAAATATTTTTCATGGGGGCCGTAAAGGCTCTTCACAGTTCACTCGGGGGACCTGCTTATGCAAGCGATGCTCCCGGACATTTTGTTTTCGAAAATGCCATCACCATAAAAAACCAAGGCCAGGTGTATACCTTCAACGGGATATCGATAGGCCCATATTTTTCCGGCAGTTTGTTTTTCGACAAAAATATTCCTCACGACGGCACCTTTACGGTGTATTTCTCCTCCGGGCATGAAGCGTATGGGAAAAATTGCATATCGCTAGAGGTCACACCGTCGCAGGTGGACGTTATGGCCAACGGTTGGTTGAGACCACTCAATGACGACGCGTACCTCTTTTGTGACCCGGTGGTTTACTTTACGTTGAACAGATACACCAATCACGGAGTGTTACGCTTTGAATTTACAGATTTGTGGAATGGGGTGTTGGAATGCACGATTGATTGTTGTATCCAGGTCCCTTGATCCGGCCAACAGGAGCAAAAAGGGAAAACCGCTCATAAGCAGAACAAGAGGAAATGCGGTTTTCCCTGCAGAAAAATGACCCTCCAAAGAACGCGGGCCACAGTTCTTAAAACGCAGCAGCTCAACGGGTGGTTGTAAGTGCGGCTGAAGATCGGTCCGATCTAGCGATGGTTATGCCGCTCAACATCATCATCCGCGAAGTTCTTCAGGGAAACCGCTGACGTTTCCAGCATATTCCATTGCAATATCATCACAACCAACCTGCCGGGCAACTGAGCTACCTCTCAGAGGCCCTGATTCATCGTATACGCCTCGATCCTTCAAATTTTCGATGCTTATTCTTTGACATTCCGGTACACGCCGTTTAGGGTCGGAATATAAATATATCCACAGGTTAACTGACATCCACATGGCGACATAGTTGCACTTTGGCTTCCCCTCTCTCATACACGCTGCGAATCAATGTCGACCGTCTTCAGCCACATCATTCAAAAAAGATTCTCTCAAGTAATTGAGGAGGTCGCAACAGATGCCCTTGCCGAGATCTTGGAGTCCAGCAATACTGCCATCGAGGCATGACAATCAACAACAGAACTTTTGCAACCGTCAACTTTCCTCTTGGATGCCGAAATGACGAACCCGCAACATGCAGGTTTCGTCATGGACATCAAGCAACCAACACGTGATGGATATGTTGCTTGCATGGTTGTTACCCTATACTCGGGGGTGAGATTGCTCCATAATCAGGCAATACTCCGTGACGATGGATGATCTATGAACAAAAAATCCCTCACTGAAACAGACATCCGCACCAAGTTCATCACCCCGGCCCTTGTTCAAGGCGACAAGTGGCATTCGATAACGCAGATCCGCGAGGAATATTTCATCACCAAGGGCCGTGTCACCGTGCGCGGCAAGACCGTCAAGCGCGGACAGGCGCGGAAGGTCGACTATCTCCTCTTCTACAAGCCAGGCATTCCCATTGCGGTGATCGAGGCCAAGGACAACAACCACAGCCTGGGCGACGGCATGCAGCAGGCCCTCGAATACGCCGAGATCCTCGATGCGCCCTTTGCCTACAGCTCAAACGGCGACGGCTTCCTCGAGCACGACCGCACCGGCGCCGCCTCCACGGTCGAGCGGGAGATCCCTCTGGACCAGTTCCCCAGCCCCGTCGAACTCTGGCAACGCTATCGCACAGCCAGGGGGTATGACGAGGCTCAGGAGGCGGTCACCGCCCAGGACTATCACGACGACGGTTCCGGCAAGAGCCCGCGCTACTACCAGCTCGCCGCCATCAACCGCACCCTCGACGCCATCGTCCGGGGTGAAAACCGTATCCTCCTGGTTATGGCCACCGGCACCGGCAAGACCTACACCGCCTTCCAGATCATCTGGCGGCTGTGGAAATCACGAGCCAAGAAACGCATTCTCTTTCTGGTCGACCGCAACATCCTTGCCGATCAAACCAAGAGCAACGATTTCAAGCCATTTGGCACGGCGATGACCAAGATCACCAACCGCACCGCCGACAAGGCCTTTGAAATCTACCTCGCCCTCTACCAGGCGGTCAGCGGCACCGAGGAAGAGCAGAACATCTACAAACAGTTCTCTCCCGAGTTCTTCGATCTGGTCGTGATCGATGAGTGCCACCGGGGCAGCGCCGCCGAGAACGCTGCCTGGCGCAAGATCCTCGAATATTTTCACTCCGCCGCCCAGATCGGCCTCACCGCCACCCCCAAGGAGACCCGCGAGGTCTCCAACATCGACTACTTCGGCCAGCCAATTTATACCTATTCGCTGCGTCAGGGCATTGCCGACGGTTTCCTCGCCCCCTACAAGGTCATCCGCATCGGCCTGGACAAGGATCTCGACGGCTGGCGGCCGGAGATCGGCAAGACCGACAAGTACGGCCGGCTCATCGAAGACCGGGAATACAACGAACTCGACTACGACCGGCGGTTGATTCTCGAGCAGCGCACCACCCTGGTCGCGAACAAGATCAGCGAGTTTCTCAAATCCACCGACCGCTTTCACAAGACCATTGTCTTTTGCGAAAACATCGACCATGCCGAACGCATGCGCCAGGCCCTGGTCAACGCCAACCCTGACCTCGCCAGCGCCAACGCCAAATATGTGATGCGCATCACCGGCGACAATGACGAGGGCAAGGCCCAGCTCGACAACTTCATCGACCCGGAATCGACCTATCCGGTCATCGCCACCACCTCGCAGCTCATGTCCACCGGGGTGGACGCCCAGACCTGCCACCTGATCGTGCTCGACAAGCGCATCAACTCCATGACCGAATTCAAGCAGATCATCGGCCGCGGCACGCGCATCAACGAGGACTACGGCAAGCTCTACTTCACCATCATGGACTTCAAGCGGGCCACCGCCCTCTTTGCCGATCCGGCGTTCGACGGCGAACCGGTACAGATCTACGAGCCCGGCCCGGACGATCCGCCCCTGCCGCCGGAAGACATGCCCCCAGACGGCGATACCCTGCAACCCGACCCGATGACGGCTGAATCGCCCGGCGCCTGGGAGGATCCGCCCTCCACCACACCGGTCACCTACGTGGTCGACGATGTCGAGGTCCGCGTGGCCACCGAGCGCGTCCAATACCTCGACGGAGACGGCCGCCTGATCACCGAATCCCTGCGGGACTACTCGCGCAAGACCGTCAACCAGGCCTATGCCACCCTGGACGAGTTCCTCACCGCCTGGAACGGCGCCGAGCGCAAGCAGGCCGTGGTCGAGGAGCTGGCCACCCGGGGCGTGTTCTTTGAAGAGCTTGCCGAACAGCTCGGTCACGACTATGATGCCTTCGATCTGATCTGCCATGTGGCCTTTGACCGCCCGCCCCGCACCCGCCGCCAGCGCGTGGCCCAGGTGCGCAGCCGCGACGTCTTCGGCCGCTACGGCGACCAGGCCCGCGCCGTGCTCGAGGCCCTGCTCGACAAGTACGCCGATGCCGGCCTCAAGAGTTTCGAGTCGCTCGACATCCTCAAGGTCGATCCGCTCACCACCTTTGGCACGCCGATGGAGATCATCAGACTCTTCGGCTCCAAACCCAACTATCTCTCCGCCCTCCACCACCTGGAGGACGAACTCTATTTGGAAGAGGCGTAAACCCCAACACCAGGCATCATATCGCGGGCATGGCCCGCTCCTACAACCACCGGATGCCGGAGCACATCGTAGGAGCGGGCCATGCCCGCGATCAAAATATGGTCTATTCCACTCCCGTTATTAGGTTAAAAAATGTCCAACGTCTCCACCCTGGTCAAATCCATCCAGAACATCATGCGCAAGGACGCCGGCACCTACGGCGACGCCCAACGGCTCGAACAGCTCGGCTGGATGTTCTTTCTCAAGATCTTTGACGACCGCGAAAAGGAACTCGAACTCCTGCGCGACGACTATGCCTCCCCCCTGCCGCCGGAGCTGCGCTGGTGCACCTGGGCGGCGGACGAGGAGGGCATCACCGGCGACGGGCTGCTTGATTTCGTCAACAACACCCTGCTCGCCCGGCTCAAGGAACTGACCGTCGGCGGCGACCGGGTGGCCGGGCTGATCCGCGCCGCCTTTGAGGATGCCAACAATTACATGAAAAACGGCACCCTCATGCGCCAGGTGATCAAC
>JBFJXW010000170.1:0-8312 GCA_041622895.1 Desulfobulbus sp.
ACCTTGAATGGATCAGCCAGAAGACACCATCAACCATTGGGGCCAGCAGGGACAGGCATCTGTTTTTGTGCTGGCCCTTTTGGGGGTTGTCCTGCTGATCACCGTTTTTCTCTATCAGTCCGGACGCATCACCAGCGAGAAGATGCAGCTGCAAAATGGCGCAGACGCCGCCGCTTTTGGCGCCTCGACCCTGGAGGCCAGATCCCTGAACTTTGCCGCCTATACCAATCGGGCCATGGTGGCCAATGAGGTAGCCATCGGGCAATTGGTCGGAATGCTCTCCTGGGCTGACGAACTGACAACCTCCGAAGAGTATGCCGAAACCTATACCGCCGCAATCGAGACTGCGGCAGCCTTTGCCCTGTTGATACCTTTTGTCGGGGAATTTGTGGAAGCCGCAGCAAATACCTTGGTCGGCATAATTGAGACCATCGGAAGTGTGCTCACCTCTGTCGGCGAGGCGCTGGAGAGTATTTTTGACGTGGTCATCCCCCCTGCCATCCGCGGCATTTCCCTGGTAAATGAAGCCTACAGTGCCAGCCAGGAAATTTATCACGGTGCCACCTATGCACTGATTGTCAAAAACATCTACCAATGTCTCGAGGATAATGTCTACGGCACTCAGTTCAACCGATCGGATCTGTTCAAAAAAAATCTGGCCGGGGCACGGCTGTCTGATCTTGGCGTCATTGCTCTGGTTGGCCACCTTCCATCCTATTGGTCCGGATATACCAAAATATATTCACCCGTAACGGCGAAAGATAAAAAAGACGGCGACAAGGACAAAGAGAACGCCTCCGAAGACGCGGCTAAAACCACGCAAAACAACAACAGCAAGGACGATAAAAAAAAGAAGAAAGAGAAAGAAAAGGACAACAATGCGGGAATGGGCCGGTTCGCGGCGACCGTGCGACAGGCTCGCGATCCGTTTTCCAGCGGCGGTGAACCCAAAGAGGCTAACAGAAACTGGAATCTGGAACTGGATCTTAATCTGAAGGTGGTCGAATTTGTGCTCGGTGGTGAGAGTGTCGGCGGCTCGGAACTCAGGAAGAAAAATGATTCTTTTGTGTGGTCCGCCGCTGACTCACTGATATTCGAGGCCAAGCTGCGGATCATTAAATGGTGGATTCCGCTGGAACTTCCCTTTGGTTCCGGGGGATTTCAGGCAACCGGTAAGGAAACGGACAAGCTGTCGCCCGCGGATATCCTCCCTTCGTCTCCTGGTGATTCGTATGGCTCCCGTTCCCCTGATGTCTATGGCGGGGCCGGAGATTCGAGTCATCTCACGGCATGGCCAGGGGTGGTTGTAGAGATGGAGGAAAATTCCGTAAGGGGGGAACCCTACAAGGGGCTGCAACCGTACCGGGATATGACAGATCTCAAGGCAAAGGACGATGCCGTTCCAGCCATCCCCTTTACCGCGCCGTTTTTTCTGGTCGGGGTCACCAAGCCGCTCACTGATCTGAGCAACAGCGGCCCACAGTTCGCCGGTCATTTTGACCTCACCAGCTTTGATAGCGCAACCAATGTCGACCGGATAGGAGCCATTGCCAAATCACAACTCTATTTTGCCCGACCAACAGACCTCAGCTACTTTTTACGGCATGACAAAAAGCAGGAGAAGGCCAATGTTTTCAGCCCGTTCTGGCAGGCGCGGCTGGTGGACACCAGCAATGCCGATCGTTTTCTAGCCCTGGCAATGCAGCAGCGCATTATCTGGCTGACAGAGGATGAGAAAAAGCTGATCGGGGGCTCGGCACTGGATAGCATCCTTACGGTCATTGACCAAATCCTCGATGCCGTAACCGGGGTACTGGACGGTATCCTGAAACTTTTTTTATAGAGAAGAACGAATGCGGACGAAAGGGAATCAGGCGGGCCAGGCCGCGACGGAATGCATCATCGCCTCTGTTTTTCTGCTGGTGCCTCTTTTTCTCATCATCCCTCTGGTGGGCAAATATATCGACATCCGCCATGCCGCCATCGGTCAGGCCCGTTTTTTAGCGTGGGAGTATACGGTCAGGACAGATAAGGATGCAACGATACCGACCTGCATCGACAGCACCCAGTGTGCCGGGCAAAAAAAATGTCCGGATACCATGGACCAGGGGCAGGCCTATTTTTTTGGCGACCCGACCGCAAATAATTACGGCAAACCGGGCTCCACGATGGCCATCAACCCCTTATGGCGGGATCACCACGGCGCCCCCTTGTTCGCAACCACTGATATCGTCAGTACGATTTGTGAAAACCGCACGCCGGCCCCGTTGGGCATGCTGGGTGACTTACTTGAAGATCTGTTTCAGTTCTTGGGAGATGTGTTTTCTCTCGTCGGCAAACTGCTCAACTCCTTAGGGGTCGATGCTCAGTTTGACGCTATCGATACCAAGGGATATTACACCTCCGAGGTCACGGTCACGGTTAGGTCGCTTGATCAAATTCTGCCCCGATCATCCCTTACCGACAGCGAGTTGCAAGCGCTGGACGCGCCGTTGGTCTTCAAGGGCAAGGCCGCCGTCCAGACCAATAACTGGAACGCAGGCAGCCGGGACAACGCCACATCCGAAAGCAGGGGGCTGGTGGTCACGTCCCTGCTTGCGCCACTGAGTACCCCCGTCAACAAGGTGTTGAAAGCCATCAACAGAGGGCTGGGTTGGATTCCCTTTTTCAACATCAAGCTGCCGGCACTCCCTGATTTCGGGTATGTCCAGGACGATCTCATCCCTTTCGAACACCTGGAGAAAAACGATACCAAGCTCAAGGACAAACAGGGACTCTACTCCTATGAAAAAGAATGACCACAGCCTGAGAGGAGAAAAAAGATGGCGCAGCGCCGCGTCCTTCTGCCGCACCTTGCTGTTCGTTACCGCAGCCACGCTTGGTCTCTCAACTGTTGGCCATGGGGCGGAATCCATCCCTGCGCCGGTCTGGATGGAACAGACCCCTCTTGCAGAAACGATGGTGATTAACGGTCTTCACTCCACGGTGCACTACTTTCAGGCGAACCGCAAGCTCGAAGAAGTACTGACATTCTACCGGACCCGTTGGGATGAAAGTGCGACAGGCAAGACCGGTTACCGTGAGGCGGAGACTGCGCCCTGGCATGTCATTTCAAGGCTGGAGGGGCGGTACCTGCTCACCGTACAGGCCAAAGCCAACGGCGTCTTTTCCAGCGACGGCTACCTGGCCATTGCCGACCTGCAGCAGTCTGGTACCGACAAAACAAGCACCAGCAAACTTCCCCGGATGCAGGGCAGTGAGATCATCAATGACCTGACAAGTGTTGATCCCGGCCAGCGAGGGCGGACGGTGATGCTCATCAACAGCTATTCGGTGGCAAGCAACAGCGATTATTACCGGGACTACTATCTCGACCGCGGCTGGGGACAGATAGCCGCCCAGGAGAGCAACGGGGCCATGGTTCTTGTTTTCAGCCGAGACGGCAGTCAGGCCCACCTGGTAATACAATCCTCAGGTGATGCAACCCAGGTAGTGATGAACCTTGTCGACCGTGATTGATTTCCAATGGAACCAAAGGACCCCTCTTTTTTAAAAATGAACATGAACAGCGTCTGGAGAAAAGTCTTTGGACTCGGTAACAACCGGGGCCAGTCGACCATTGAATACCTGATCGTCACCTTTGTGTTAGTAGCCGCGCTGATCGCTATGCCAAGTATCTACGAGACGGGCAGTGCCACGCTGAAAAATAAATACCACAGCTATAGCTTTGCCGTGGCCATTTCCGATCCGCCGCGCAAGGATTTCGACGATACCATAAAAAAGGATGCCGACAAAATAGAGCATATCCTCGACACCTTCGGAAAGATTGAAGACCTGATAAGCAACTCGATCTTCCCGGACATCAAGCAAGGAAAACTTCCGTCGTGGAACGATATCAAGAGTTTTGGAGACCTGGTGAAAAGTCTTTTTTAGGGTGTCACTGCACAGCACAAAAAACAGAACGCAGCATAACGAATAAACTTCAGCAAAAGTGATCAGCCAACATGCCAAGCAACGAACAGGACGGTGACCGGAAAAAGACATGGAGACTCTTCAGTGTGGCGTTGCTCTTCGCCATCCTCGCCGGTATTGGAGCGATACTCTATCTCAAAATCCTCGAACACAGACTGGAAGAACGGCTCAGTTCCGGAGAAAAACAGATGATGCAGGTGGTGGTGGCCAACCGGGATCTGCCCGTCGGCAGTAAGGTCGACTCCTCTACCATGGCTGTGAGGAAAGTACCTGCGGAATACGTTAACTCGGATGTCATAACCCCGAACCGTTTCGACACCATCCAGGGAGCGTTGCTGGTCAAACCGCTAGGCCATGGCAAGATGCTGAGCGAGGAATATATCGATCTCAATCTACCCAAGAATTTTTCCGACACCATCAAGCTCGGCCACCGTGCGGTGACCATCCAGGTCGGCGAGATCAACTCCATCTCCGGGTTGATCCGCCCGGGAAATTATATTGATCTCTATGCCCGTCTGCAGGCGGGTAGCCTGCCGGCTCTTGCAAAATCCGATACGGGTGAACTGGTGGTCCCGGTCCTCGAGGATGTTTTTGTTCTGGCCACAGATCATCGTTCGGCCAGGCCCAATGAAGACGAATTTAAAAATCTTAAGGCCGAAGACCAGCGCAGGGGGTACGACACCCTGACTCTTGAGGTCACGCCCAAGGATGCGGCGCTGATTTCACTGGCCGAATCCCGAGGTTCCCTGGTGGCAACGCTCCGAAATACCAAGGATACCAGCGGCGTCCTGTTCAGCAAGGTCAGCCTTGCTGATCTCGTTGCTCATTCCGATCAGTTGCTCCATGAAGCCTTGAACAAACAACAGGGACGAAGCCTCGAGGGCGTCCATCGTGACCAGCAGGGACGGCTGGTCACTCAAGACGGCACCATTATCACCGATCCCAATGTGCACCTGAACAAGGACGGTCTACTGGTCAACAAGGATGGCGTGGTGCTCTCCGGGCGGAATCTTGAGGTAGGAGAGGATGGCACGATCAGGATTCGGGACGGCAAAACGGTGGACACAGCACATCTCACCGCCGGCAAAGACGGCACCCTCGTTGACAGCAATGGCACAGTACTCAACAGTAACGGCTATACCTCGGTCAAGGGTGGATTTTTGGTGGATAAAGACGGCCATGTCCTCACCCACAACGGCGAGCGCCTTGCCGGGGTGACCGTCGGCAAAGACGGCAAGGTCCGCACCAGGGATGGCCGTGTGCTCAACGCGGATACCCTCACCATCGACAGGGACGGCACCGTCTCGATCAAACCCGATGCGACTGCAGTCCCCACTGTGGACAAAGAGGGCAGAATCCGTACGGCTGCCGGTGCGCTGCTTAAGGCCGGTGATCTTGTCACAGTCGGCCCGGATGGTGTGGTCAGAGCCAAGGACGGCACCGTGCTCAAGGGGGTAACTGCCGGTAAAGACGGTGCACTCTACAGCGCTGACGGCAAAAAAATGAGCGCCGCCGATGTCCTGCTGGCAACGCAGGGCTTCAAGGCGGGAAAAGAAGGTACCGTCATCGGTAAAGATGGAAAAATCTACCAGGCAAAAGATCTGCTGACGGTGGATAAAGACGGAGTCGTTCGAACCAAGGATGGCACCGTGATAAATGGGGCCTATGTGGACAAGAACGGTCAGCTCAGAAACAAAGACGGTTCCCTGTTGACCGCACAGGATGTTCTTGAAGAAAAGGCTATCGCCAACACAGCGGCTGCAGGGGGCGAAATCCTTGATGGAGTTACAGGACACGACGACCCGGCCTTTGCGGGAACCATCGGCAAACAGGTATCGGATCGCCTCAACGGTTATGCCCCTTATGAGGTGGAATATATCGTCGGCGGCAGCAGCAACGATGGTGCCGCTACGACCTTCAAGGTACAGGTTGAAGACGGAAAGGCTACGCATCCAGAACTCAAGGGACAGGAACAGTAATGGCCGGACGAGTCGGGCGTACAATACCTGCCTGAGAGTGCCTTATTACGTGATAGTGCTTGCCGGCTGAAATGAACTTATTGAACGTCTAATCGATACGAACAATTTTTTTCTACGGATACTGCTAATGAAACAACTCTTGCCACCAATGCGTTTGTCACACGCCCTTTTGAGAGATAGTCAGCTGCTGTTGTTCGCGCTGCTGCTTCTCGCCGTGCTCCTGCCTTCCGCCGTCGCCAATGCCCGAGAAAATATCGCGATGTACGTGGGTGAAGTAGCGGTCCTTGAAATCACCGCCATCGAGCGGGTGGCAATTGGCAATCCCAAAGTTGCCAGCAACACCATCCTTCCCCAGGGACAACTGGTGCTCCTTGCCGATGCCGTGGGCGTGACGACCATGCATATCTGGCTGAAAGATGGCAGCGAAAAAGAATTTGATATCACCGTCAAAGACAAGCACGTGCTGGACAGCCATTCGCAACTTGTCCGTCTGCTGGCCGATATTCCTGGGGTGAAAGCAGAGAGAAACGGCGATTTGTCGGTAGTCAGAGGCAACATCTCCATCCACGATAAAAGCCGCTATGAGCGAATCATCGCGCGTTATGACAATGTCCTTGATCTGGTGACTGCACGCGACACCATTGGCGATGTCGGCCGCCTGCTCGCCGACGTACCCGGAATCAAGGTCCGTGAGATCGGCGGCTATTCGGTCGTTTCCGGCGAGGTCAATAGCGATTACGAAAAGGTTATCAAGATCATCGAAGGGAAATACCCGAATATCCTCAATCTGACCAGAGTACAGGAGGCGGTGGCCGGGCAAATGGTCTACATGAAGGTCCGAATCATGGAAATGAATAAATCCCTGATCGAGAATCTCGGAATCAACTGGAACGTTCTCGAGGGGATTCCCGGCCCTTCCTTTGAGTTCGGGTTGGAAACAAAAATCAATAAAAGCACGATCCTCAACAACAGCCAGCAGGACAGCATTCCTCAGTCTCTGGCCAAATCGGGAAATACCAACCTTTCAACCGCTACCGGCTACTTCGGCATCGCCACCGGGGTCAGTTCGATCATCAACCTCTATGAAGGCACCGGAGATGCGGTGGTGCTTGCGGAACCTCGCTTGTCCACTCGGTCCGGAGGAACGGCAGAATTCCTTGCCGGAGGCGAATACCCGGTACCGACCAGCAATTCACTGGGCGCGACCAATGTCGAATTTAAAAAATACGGTATTTCCCTGAACGTCGCGCCGGTGGTTGATGATCTTGGCAATATTCTCGCCCATGTTGAAACGGAAATCAGCACCATTGATCAAGGTAATGCGGTAAACGGCATCCCTGGAGTGCTGACCAGAAGAACCAATACCGACGTCAGCCTGCGGGCCGAAGAGACCCTGGTCATTGCCGGACTGGTTCAAGATCTGGCCAATAAGGACTCTGACAACGTCAAATGGCTCAGTGATATCCCGATAATGGGCGAACTGTTTAAATCAAAAAATTTCCAGAACCAGAAGACCGAACTGGTGATTTTCATCACCCCGTACATCTACGATGCCTCTTCCAAGCTTAACCAGGATGAGCTGAAAAAAGGAAAAGCGATACAGGAAAAGTTCAATAAAATAGTCGAAGGCAGGGCACTGCTCGAATAGAATCCGGGCATTTTTGCCACAGGCGGCGGGAAAAGCAGCAATGTTTGAAATAACCATAAAAGACAGCAAGGGCCAACGACTCGACAGCAGGCAGTGCCGGCAGGGCACCTGTACCGTCGGCCGTTCCGGAAAAAATATGATCCAGCTCAAGGGGTGGCGTATCGCAGGGACCCATGCCGAGCTGGTTGAAAAAGCGGACGGAATCCATGTTACCGACTGCTCCTCCGGAATCGGCACCTTGGTCAACGGCGGCAAGGTTACCACTTTCGGGCCTTTGCACCCCACCGATGAGATTGGAATCAGCAACTATCGCCTCACGGTGGTCGGTGAGAAAACCGTACCAGCAGTCGAACCACGATCTTCTGCAATAATGGAAGATCCCGTTCACCAACAGGCGGCAATACCGGTACCCCAATCAGAAAAGCACGAAGCGGAACAGGTTGACCATGTTGCGCATATCGAGCGTGCCAGTATTGGGGTTCGCAATCATAGTGAAGAGAAGAGCAGCGAGCAGGCCGACCAGCAGCAATTGTTCCAGTGGCATAAACGCATTCATGAAAAATTGATGAACGCCATGGACCTCAGGCGCACTGAGGTTGAATCGATGAATGATGCCCAGTTAACCGACGCCATCAAATCCCTGATCCAGGAGATCATCGTCGGAATGGAGCAGGAACTGCCCCGGGAGATTAGCAGGGAGCGGCTGGCGAGGG
>JBFJXW010000171.1:0-8226 GCA_041622895.1 Desulfobulbus sp.
CGGCCGGGAAGGTGTACGGCGAGTGGTTGGAGGTTGTCATGATAATGGAGAAAAAGGGACGTTTTTCCGCAGCGCGTTGGTCGAAATACTGCTGGGCATGCTTGAACAGATCCTGGTCGCAGACGCCCCAGATGTTGGTAAATTGCGGATTTATGATGTCCATCCGGTCGCTGATGGCGAAGCCGTTCCCGGCATAAAACGATTTCATATTGTCAAACGGGCTGAACCCGCCGTAGAGGAAACTGGTGTGGTAGCCGTTTTCCCGCATCGTTTTTCCCCAGGTCGCGATATGCTCGCTTCCCGGTCGCTTGATGATCGATTCACTGGGGATGGGGGGGAACGATGCCGTGATCGCTTCCAGTCCTCGAACCGTCCTGGTGCCGGTTGCATAGGCTTTGTTGAAAAAGACACCTTGCCGGGCAAGCGCATCGAAATGAGGCGTTAAGGTATCTTTTGCTGCGGCAATGGAATGGTCAATGTCCAATCCCTGGCCGCAGGTGTCGACCTGTTCGCAGCCAAACGACTCCTCGACAATAACAACCACGTTGAGTTTGCCTAAGCCTTTGTGGGAACCAACGGCAACACGGGTGAGATCCGACGGGTCCGGGGCCGAACGGCTGGGGTCGTTTGCCAGCTGGGCAGCCAGTATTTTTTCCAGATACCGGAGATCGCCGGTTCGGTAATAGTTTGCATAATTGAGGTCGTTGGTGCGAAATGCCTCAAAAAAACTGCTCAACCCATCTATGGTGATTTCATTGACCACCCGGTTTTCCGAGAAATCAAAACTATGGGTGGAGAAAAATGCCGCACACAGAGCCAGCGCCGCGGTATGCCCCAGAAAGAATCGCACTCTCCTGGAGAAAGGAGAAGCGTCCAGTGTGGTTTCTCTGATGAAACGCCAATGCATTTTCAGCGCGATGCTTGCAAGTGCTGCAACGGCAATCAGCACCCCGACCACCGGATAGGACTGGAAGATGTTGATGAAGACCTCGTGCGGATAGATCAGGTAATCAACCGCAACCAAATTGAAGCGAGAGCTGAACTCTTGAAAGAAATAGAATTGCACTACGGCGAGATAGAGTATTGCAAACACGCTGCACCAGACGAGTGCGCCGAGCAGCACACGGCCCGCAAGGGATCGATGTCTCCTTTGCGGCATCAGGAGCAGGTAGAGCGAGCAGGGGACGAGCACAGAGCAGAGCTCTATGCCATTATACAGAGCACCCACGGCCAATACGGCGGGCAGGGAACGGAGGTGCGCATCGGCAGGCAGGCCGAACGCAACAAAAAGCACCAGTCGCAGCAGCAGGGACGATCCAAGGTAGTAGGCGCCGATGAGCAGCAGGGGGGCATATCGATTGTCGGTGAAAAAGCTCAGGCGGTTTACTGCAGGGGGAAACGGATGATCGATAGCTGTCGGCTGGGATGATCCTAAAGGAAAGGAGGTATTTTTTACGGACATTTTTTGTATTCCTGGTAATAAATAAAAAGAGTGGTGGCGATACATGTTGTATGCATACACCACCAACCATGAAGAAATGATGAACCGTTCAATGCCTGGGCAGGAGGGGAGTAGCCGCCGGAAAATTGTGTGGAGCCTGTTCTGCCGGTGGAGCGCAATTCAGGAAAACCGGAAATCGTCTCTGGTTCCTGAACTACAAAAAAATCTAACCGATGTAAGGGGGAGAATGGTATGCGTCCTGCAGTCGAGCAATCCACTGCGCACTGTCTTGTCCGGGCCATCTTTTATTGCTCTCTTGGTTGTCTTCTCCTGTTCTTCGGTTTTTTTAGCGTAAGCTGTACGCGGGAAGAACCGCCTTTACCCGTCCTGGGTATCTTTGATCGGGATTTCCGCCTGATGGATCAAGAAAATCAGGAGGTAACGCCCGCGACTTTTTTGGGAAAGATCTACGTCACCGATTTCTTTTTCACCACCTGCCCGACCATTTGTCCGCTCATGAAAGTCGAGATGCTGCGACTGTATGAAGTCTTCAAGGACACACCTGACCTGTTGCTGCTTTCCCATACGATCGATCCGGAATTCGACACCGTTGCTGTGCTCAAGGACTATGCGCTCCACTTGAAGATCAACAGTGGCAAGTGGCACATGGTAACCGGCAGTAAACAAGTGATTTATGACCTGGCCAAACAGTACATGCTTGGCGTGGTTGAATCGGCCGATGCTCCCGGCGGCTACATTCATAGCGGTTCGTTTTGCCTGGTGGATAAGAAACGGCAGATCCGCGGGTATTACAACGGCACGGATGCAAAGGCCGTCGATCAACTCATTCTAGATATCCAACGGTTGCTCGATGAATAATCGCACCATCAATGCCCCTTTCCCTGTGCCTGGCAACCACAGCTTCAACGGCAAAGGTGAGGTTTCCTTGACCCTCGGCCTCCTGTCAGGGATGTTTTTGATGATGGCTGTGCTGTGCGGCTGTCAGCAGGATACCGGCAACGATTTGGAGTCGTTACGCGCTGAAGTCATGGCTATTCATGATCATGCCATGGCCAGGATGGGCGAGATGCACGAGCGTGAGGTCAAGCTGCGCACCAGGGCTGATGAACTGCAGGCTGCCGGGCAGCCGGCTGTTGCGGAGCGCAAAGCAGCAGCCCAGCTGCAACAGGCGCAACACGCGATGATGGAATGGATGCACCAGTACAAACAACCCGATATGAAGGGTGATCGGCAACAGGTGGAAACCTATCTTCATGCGCAAAAAGAGAAAATTATCAACGTCCGGGAACTGATTACTGCCGCCCTGCAGGAAACGGCAACGCTGGCGTCGCCGCAATGAGCAGGGTGCACCGTCTGACCGAAAGTGCGAGGGAGCGTATAGCAGCCCTGGTTACTCTTGATGCAACGATTTGGGCAAGGAGGTGAAAAGACATGTGAGAGAGGGAAGAGGAGGGGTACAGAACTTCCAACAGGGAACCTCGGAAAACACAACACCCCGAAAAATTGCTTGGAGAAACGAATATCATTATGAAATATATCGCAATATTTTCTGTTTTGGCGGTTGTGGGTGTGTTTGTCAATCTGGTGCATGAGTCCAAAATGCTGTCCTACCTGTCCAGCGATCCGACAGCATGCATCAACTGTCATACCATGATAACCCATTTTGCAACCTGGCAGCACAGTTCGCATCGGAACCGGGCGACCTGTGTTGATTGTCATCTGCCGCGCGATTCGTTTGTCAACAAGATGCTGGCCAAATCGCGGGACGGGTATAACCATTCTGTTGCCATGACGTTTAAGACCTACGGCAACAATCTACGCATCAGCAACGATGCCGCGAAAAGAATTCAGGATAACTGTATTTCCTGCCACCGTGAGGTTGTCTCGCAGATGCTGGCAAACAGCGCACTGTATCAGAAGGTCGCGGACAGTACCGTTCAGATGGGTCGTCGTTGCTGGGAGTGTCATCGCGGCCTGCCCCATGGAACGATGAGAAATATAACGGCTACCCAGAATAATTTTACAGTCAAGGTACTCTAGGATTTCAACCAGGAGAATATGTATGAAAAAACCAACGATCGTTTTCATCCTTTGTGTGCTTGCCCTGGTGCCGATGGTACTGCTGACCATCTCCATACGGGAGAACAAGGCCGAACAGCAGGCTATCAATGCGGTCCCTGCTATCAGCGATTCCGAAACCCGTTCGTCGGAATGGGGCAAATACTATCCCCGGCAGTACGACACCTACATGCAGACCAGGAAAAGCGATAAGATCGAGGATGTCTTGAAAGAAGATCCCGCTCTGATTGTCCTGTGGGCCGGTTATGGTTTTTCCAAGGATTATAACAAGCCGCGCGGTCATTATTATGCTCTTGAGGATAATATCAACACCCTGCGCACCGGAGCGCCCGTGGATGCCGCCACCGGTCCGATGCCGACCGCCTGCTGGACCTGCAAGTCACCCGATGTGGGGCGACTGACAAAACGGGACGGTGAACTGGAATTTTTTACCGGCAAATGGGCCAAATACGGAGATGAGGTTGCCAATTCCATCGGTTGCGGCGATTGCCATGACGGCACGACCATGAAGCTGAACGTGAACAGGGATTTCCTCAAGCGTGCCCTTGACGCCGAAGGCAGCCTGAAAGCCGCCGATGCCACCCATCAGGACATGCGCACCCTGGTGTGTGCCCAGTGCCATGCCGAGTATTATTTCAAAAAGACCGAGTGGGAAGACAAGGGCGAGAAGAAAGTCGCCCAGGTGGTCACCTTTCCGTGGGCCAATGGCATGTCGGCTGAAAACATCGAAGCGTACTATGATGACATCAATTTCGTTGACTGGACCCACCAGTTGAGCAAAGCGCCGATGCTGAAGGCGCAGCATCCCGGTTATGAAACCTTTGTCACCGGCGTACACAGCCGCAACAATCTCTCTTGTGCCGACTGCCATATGCCGTATGTCCGTGAAGGCGCAGTGAAGTATTCAAACCACAAGATTGGCAGCCCCTTGGATGATATTGCCAATACCTGTTTGAACTGCCATAGCGGTACCGAGAAAGAGTTCAAGGCTGTTGTTGCAAGAAAGCTGGAACGGAAAAACGAGCTGTCCCTATTGGCCTCGGATATTCTTGCCAAGGCGCACCTTGAAGCTGCCAAGGCTTGGGAACTAGGGGCAACAGAAGAGGAGATGAAACCCGCATTGCAGGATATCCGCCATGGTCAATGGCGTTGGGATTATGCGGTTGCCTCTCATGGCGGCTTTTTCCATGCCCCGGAGGAAACGCTGCGGGTGTTGGGCGGAGCCATTAACAAAGGGCAGGACGCTCGTCTGAAGCTGCGGATCATTCTCGCCAAGCATAACGCGGCGGATTATGTTGCCCCGGATTTTTCAACCAAGGAGAAGGCGCAAGCGGTGATCGGTCTGCCTTTTGAGAAACTGGTCGAGGAAAAGAAAAGCTTCCTCAACAGCCTGAGACAGGAGTGGATCAAGCAGAGTGAAGCGAAAGGGGTGTATGATCCGGAATCCAGAAAAGATATGGTTTTGAAAACATCGTACAACTGATCTGTTTCGTGCCCGCACCGGCTATCGCATTTCTCTCTTCATCTGAAGATCTGAAATGTCTCTGGAAGCAGGGGCGGGTACGAGCGTAATTTATTGCAGAAATCGAAATGGCAAGGCAGAGTCAAACGGCTCTGCCTTTTTTTTTACGTTCGTTTTCGTTCGCTGGTGCAGGAAACCCTTTTCGCTTGCAACTCAGGATCCCAGGAGACAGTTCTCCGCGGTGTCCTGCCCTTCATAATACCGTGCCTCGATCAAGTTGCCTTCCGGATCACGGAAATAGATCGACGTTCCCGTGCCATACGCGCCCCAACGCGCAACAGGTCCTTCTATCACGGTAACGTTATTGGCTGTCAGTCGTTCCACAAGGTCCTGCCATGTCTCCTTGTGCAAGGCGATGCAGAAATGGTTCAAATGTTCATGCCCCTGTCTCGCTGGAGCGTTTTTCTGCCACATCCTTTTCGGAAACAGATCGATAATGGTATTCGCATTCAACCGTACGGAAGGAAAGGGCACGTTCCCGGCCCGATATTCTTCCAGTCGTTCAGGTGCAAGCAGGAGAACGTGTGCATAAAAAGCGATCATTTTCTCGTCATCTTCCACATTCAGAACAATGTGATCCATCACGCATTCCATAGCTACTCCTTGTGAAAAAATTGTAACGCTACGAGGGGGTGTCCCTCGTTCGATAGTATGTGCGATTTATAGCCGTTTCTTCTCAAACCAGAAAAATAAAGCGATGGTTCCCGCCCAAAACACCGGCACGATCAGCCACGGCGAGATACCGAGTGCCTCCGGCAGCCCAAGCTTGCCATAGTCTTTCCACGAAAGGACGGTCGATTTAAAAAAGGGATACAGCTCTGCATAGAGTGCAGCCCCTGCCACCATGCCGATAACCGCAAACACGGCATGCCAGCGTCCTTCCCCCAGGGCGCCCAGCGACGTGCCGGGACAATACCCCATGACCGCCCATCCGACGCCGAACAACGCCCCGCCGATCAGTATCGCGCCAACATTCATGGGCTTGTGGCTCAAGGTGATGATCCCCAGGTGTGCAAGCAGGAGTATCCCGACCATGCCTACCAGAATGGCTGAAAGCATGAATTTTAGAATGGTCATGTCCTTGAAAAGCATTGCGCCGACTTGCTTTTCGAAGCGAAGAACCCGCCCTTTCTGCAAGAGAAATCCAAAGAGTACGCCTGTGATAAGCCCCAGCCATTGAGCGGTATTCATAAGTGCCTCCTTGTGTACACCACGTGTGCAACCACAGCGCCCACGCCAAAGAAGAGCGCCAACGCCACAAGCGCACTGACCGACAATTGCATCATGCCGCTGAGACCGTGTCCGCTGGGACAGCCATCGGCCAGCCGTGCTCCCACCATAGCGATAACACCGCCCACGAATGCGCCTGCCGCCCGTTTGCCAATGGAAGGGCCAAAGCGTTTCGCCCAGATTGGCGGGACACTTTCCAGGCGAAAACTTTTATCAGCGGCGGACGCAATAAAGGCACCCAGAACAATGCCGGCAACCAGCATGAACTGCCAATCAACACGCACCTTTGTCTTGGTATAATATTCGTTTGCCGCCTCATGATCCGGGACGATGGTTCGCTCAATAAGACCGGCGGCGCGGACGAATGTGGTTGAGGCCCCCAGGTAGCTTGTTTTTCCCAGTAATTGTGTTGTTGCAAGGACGGAAGCAATGGCTAAAAGGCCGACAAGGGCTCCGGCGAGGTAGGGGCTCCATCCTCCATCATCTGTTTTCCATTTCATACGTACCCTCCTTTCATTTGTTGTGCGTATAGGATCGATCGTCTTGTTCACTGGTCAACACCAAGCAAGCACCCCCTTGAACTCATCAATGGGTTGGCATGGTTCCTTGTTGTCATCACAGCAAAACGAAGCGTAACGCAAACTTCCGTCAACCGCAAAGGTCAGGTTCGTTTTTTTACGTGCCCATGAGAAATCCAATAGAAAGCAGCAGTAGCAATACCCATTTCCAGGAGGATGGGCCAATGCTCGGTCAGCTGAAATGGGATTTCGTCGGATACGCCATTGAGTGTATAGATGAAAAACAGCACGGCCACGAAGACGAACGTTGTGCACCATCCTTCCCATGAAAGGGGTATCCAGAGGGTGCGGCTGATTTGTATAAACCAAACTTTTGCATTTTGTTTCATGGAATTGTTCAGGTAATCAAAGGAAGGTTTCTGGAAAAAGGTCTGCCGATACTTGCAACGGTGTTTCACCGGACTGTTTGCAAATATGCCGTTGCCACTCTCTTGGCCACGAGAACGTGCTCTCTGGCGGTTCAGGACAGCGTCGATGCAGCGGATTGTTTGCTTCGTTGGTCGACAGCGCCCCTATTTCCTGATGGGCGTTGCCAAAAAGAGGGTGCCGTACCGCTATAGGCCAATCTCCCAGGAGGTGTCAGTCACTTGCGAGCAGGTGAAGTTGATATCGAGGAATTGTTTGATCACCGCGATGTTGGTCAGGGTGTGGGAGCTGGGCTTGCCTGTGCGAAAACGTCCGGATCCGGCCAGGGCCATGGGGATTAAAAGCTGGTCGGCAAGATGTACCCCTACCGGCGACGCAGCTGCAATATACGCCCGCACCTGCTGTATCGTCTCACGCGCAACCGCTTCGGCGCTGACATGCTTGCGGCCAAAACCGGTAAACGTTTCTGTCAGTTGATCGGAATGGACAAAAACAGTCAGCGTATTGCCTGGGCCATGGTCATCGAGCTGCACGTGGCTCATCCTGTCGTTGTCGATGCCCAATTGGTTGCGGACTACCTGCAATTCCCGTTTACCGATATGTTCGGGCAATTGCGCGCATACCGTTCGAGCAGAAAAACTGAAGTTTGCAAAGGAAATTAATTCGATAGGCTGCAGTGTGCCTGCCGGCGTAACCGCAATGGTGACCCGGCCGCCGCCCGCGGGGAAGAATCCGGGCCGGTCAAGTCGCGCACTGACCTGAGCCCCCATGTGATGAATTAATGGCAGGAACGTCTGTTCAAGAAAATCAAAAGGGGGTGCCATCGGATTATGGGTGCCGCCTTCGACGATGAGCGAGGAAGGACCGTCTGCCATGAGCAGGGCTGGGAGCAAGGTCTGGAGGACGAGAGTGCAGCTTCCGGCGGATCCTATGGAAAAATGGTAGGCACCCGGAGTGATGTTGCCAGGGGTGAAAACCAGGTTGCCGGA
>JBFJXW010000172.1:0-8190 GCA_041622895.1 Desulfobulbus sp.
AGACCGAACGGACCGCGTCCAGCTCCTGCCAGGTACGGGCAAAAACAGCGCAGCGGTTCATATCCCAATGATCGCTCAAGCGTTGCAGCCGCTGCAGCTCATCCACCAGAATCAGGGCCTGCTGCTCCGCATTCGCAACTTTCAGCACCTGCACCCGCCCGCGGGCAAAAGGATCGAGGCTCTGCCAGTTGCCGCCCGCGGGCAGGGAGCGACGCGCCCGGTTGATCAGTATCGGGTGGCCGGTTTTCATGCGGTCGCTGTTGTGGGCGATCAGGGTGTTGGCTGCGGCAATAATGTTGGCGGACGACCGGTAATTTTCCACCAGATAGTGGATAGCAGCTCCGTAATCCTGGTGAAAACGGCGGATGAAATCGACATTGGCCCCGCGAAACCGATAGATATTCTGATCGTCGTCCCCCACCGCCAGAATGGAAAGCTTGGTTTCGCCCTCTTTCAGGGTTCGCCCGGCCAGCAGGGAAACCATTTCATACTGCTCGCCATCGATATCCTGATACTCATCCACCAGGATATGACTATACCGGGCCGTAAGGATTTCGCGGGCCTCTTCGGTTGCCAAGCCGATCACCTCGCGCTCTCCTTTGAGCAATGCAACGGCATCACGGATAATTTCGTCAAAATCAATGGTTTCGTCCCGAACCCCGCTGGCACGCACCAGGGACCGGCCAGTCAGCCGCAGCGCCAGTCCATGAAAGGTGAGCGTGGTCACCCCGGCCATGTCGTTGCCCACCAGGTCGCGCATCCGCTGCCGCAGACTGAGCACCGCGGCACGATTGAAACACAGCACCAGGATAGCCGAGGCCCGCACCCGCTGCACCCGCAGCAACCAGGCAACCCGGTGAGCCACCACCCGGGTCTTGCCCGACCCCGGACCGGCCAGCACCAGCAGGTTGCTGTCCGCTGGTGCCGTGACGATCCGTTCCTGTTCCGGATTGTGCAGATCTTCGACAATACGCTGGAAGGATTGTTCACTGGTCGGCCGTTCCAGGATATCCTTCCGCTGCGGAAAAAAGCGACGAAGAAACTCCTCCTTCTCATCGTTGAAATAGGAGGTTACCAGATGCATGGCCGCGCTGATCTTTTCCAGGGCACAGCGGGCGTATTCGTTCATCACATGGATTTGAAAGGTCCGCTCCCCGTAATGGGTGGCCAGCGGTGCAAAATCGTTCTTGGTATAGGTGCGCCCCTTGCTTTGCGGATAGAGCGAGAGAGTCATGGCCTGATTAAACACCGCCAGTCCCTGCTGCAGCTCGATGATCCCCTGTTCGTGCATAAAGCTCAGTGCCCGTTCGGCGGCGGCCAGGGGATCTTTCAGATTGGGAAGCAGGAGCAGATCGGTTTTCAGGGCGGCAACCAGTTGTTCCAGGGTAAAGGCCACCAGCAGGTTGGTGCCGGCCGGGGCGGCGGGGTCGATGGCAGCGATAATCGTCCGCAGCGCCGTGTGCGCGGCCTGCTGGCGAATGGCAACCGTTGCCTCCAGGGCAGGCCAGTCGCGATGGAGCACCAGGGTAAAACTGTTGCTGCCCCTGGCCCGAACCGACAGACTGCCCTTCCGCCCGGCCAGCCCCTTTCCATCCCTGCTCAACCCATAGAGTATTTTTTTCAAGGCTTCCGTTGAGCTGTAGGCATGCCCCTCATCGATGAGCTGCTGATTGGCACGCCGCAGGTCCAGATGGAGCTCGGTTTCCACTTCCGTGTCGGTCGCTGTCTGCCTGAGCAAGGTGAGAAAGTCTTTTTCCAGCGCGCAGATCAGCTGCAGTTTTTTCTCCGACGGATCCCGCACCTTGTAGCGCAGATAGGCGGAGAGCGTGGTTTCCTTGGTCAGCAGCCCCTGCTCCGCCATATCGTGCAGGGTGCGGATGACCCGTCGGGTTTCCGTTTCCAGGGGCGGGTCGTCGCTGGTGGCGGCAAAGGAATGGCAGGCTGCCAGTTCATCGGCGCTGAACCCTTCATTGACCGGCTTGTTTATCAGCGATGTCAGGATATCGAACCAGCGTTCCTGCTGTCGCTGGGAAAGATTGAGCCGCTTGATGTGCGCAGCCGCTTCTTCCAGGTTGCGCACCAGCACCCGACCCTGAAAAACCGTGGTGTTGTTTTCATTGCGCGAGAGGAAGCCGCCGCGCTCCAGCCAGGCAACCGCGGTTTTTACCCGGGTGTCGTAATCATGCAGCTGCTCAAGATCCGTATCCACGGCCTCGGAACGCACCAGTTCGCCGGTGGTCAGCACCACCTCGTCACGTTTTCTGTTCTTGGCCATCTTTTTAATGCCGCGCAGCAGCTGGGCGATATCCCTCTGGCTGAGACGCGAACTGCTGCTCAGGCGGAACTGGCCTTCAATATCCTGTTCCGTGAAAATGAGAATGCACTCGGCCACCTCCCGGTCACGCCCCGCCCTGCCCGCTTCCTGCAGATAATTTTCCAGCGAGCCCGGAATATCGGCATGAATCACCAGGCGTACATCCTCCTTGTCGATCCCCATGCCAAAGGCATTGGTAGCGCAGATGATCGGCACGGTGCCGCTGACAAAGGCATCCTGAATGCGCTTTTTCAGCGACGGTTCCAGCCCGGCGTGAAAGGCTTCGACCTCCAGCCCCTCTGTTTGCAGAAACTCGGCCAGCTGTTCAGTGTGCTTCCGGGTGGCGCAGTAAATGACCACACTGCCCGGCGGATGGAACCGTTCGCGCAGCAGACCGAGGATCACCTGCTGTTTCTCGTGCGGGGATACCGGCCAGACCTCGTAATGGAGGTTGGTTCGTTCATGGCCGCCGGTGAACAGATCGACCCGCAACCCCAGTTCGCTCTGGATGATATCGAGAATTTCCTGGCGGACATCGCGCTTGGCCGTGGCGGTGAAGCATTGCACCGGCGGAATCCGGGTGTGTTCTTTTTGCGCGAACTCACGAATAAAGCGGATGGCATAGAGATAATCAGGACGGAAATCGTGGCCCCACTTCGACAGACAATGGGCCTCGTCAAAGACCCAGGCACCGATTTCGCGCTGGGCAATGAGGTTGACAAAGGAAGCATTGCGCAGCTGTTCGGGGGAGACATAGAGGATGCCGATGTCACCGAGACGGATCCGTTCCTGCAGCGCACCCCGTTCCGGCAGGGTCAGCAGGCCGTAGAGGGCGGCGGCGATATTGGTACCGGTCTGGCGGCTGAAATTATCGACCTGATCTTTCATCAGGGCCTGGAGCGGCGAGATGACGATAGTCAGCATATTGCGCCGCTGGTACCGCATCAGGGCAGGCA
Source organism: Desulfobulbus sp. (assembly GCA_041622895.1). Classification (GTDB taxonomy): domain Bacteria; phylum Desulfobacterota; class Desulfobulbia; order Desulfobulbales; family Desulfobulbaceae; genus Desulfobulbus. The sequence continues at coordinate 3,271 of JBFJXW010000172.1, forward strand.
GCTGATAGCAGAGCGATTTGCCGCCGCCGGTGGGCAGGGTAGCAAACAGGGAATGATTGCGCGCGGCTGCAGCCACGATTAATTGCTGCAGACTTGCGCCCTCGCTGTTGGCCGGCTGCGGCCGGAAATCGTCGAACCCGAAAAATTGGCGGAGAAACCGGCGGGGATCGTGATGCTGGCTGCAATAGCGGCAGTCGGGAGTATCGCATGGCTGTTCCCGCAGCTGGTGCAGGAGGGGCGCTACTTCGGGGAACTGATGCCGTACCCAGGGCGGCAGTACCGAATTACCATCGGCCACGGTGAGCCAGGCAGTGACATAGGCAAGGGCCACACTGCTTGCCTGCCCGTCGATCAGTTGGTCCACCAGACGATTCAAAGGTTCCCGGCAGACCGCGTCCTGAACCAGCCAGGCAAAGACATCCACCAGATCATCGCCGTTCAACAGCGGAATACCCATGGCACCCAGGGCTACGGCGATACCCGCATAGGCGGCATCGCGGGCAAAAAGGCCCCGGTACACCAGGGGTGCATCCGAGCCCTGGGCCAGTTGCGCGGCAAAGGCCAGCCACTGCTCGGCAAAGACCCTGGCTGCCAGTGCGGCATCCTCGGCCGGATCGTTGATGCTGTCGCGGACGATCTGGTAATTTTTCACCAGCCGGTGGTAGGGATTTTCCGGAAAAGCCAGGGGGGAAAGGATGAGGGTATCGACCACCGGCTTGCGGAGCAGGCGCAACTCAGGGGCCTGTTGCCGCAGGCGGGGCAGATCGTGGGCAAGGATGTTGTGACCGAGAATGAATTCGGCGTCCCCGGCAAACGCATCCAGTTCCGCCAACTGCGCCATCTGCACGCGCTGCGGCGGCGCAACAAGAAAGCGCTTGCCCTGAAAGACGGCTCCGAGGGCATAAATGGCTCCCCGCTCGCTGGTTTCAATATCGACCAGACAACAGCGATCGAGAAAGGCGTGCTTCTCCCTAAGAGGCTTGGTCGGTATCACAATGGAGGCAGTCAAATGGTGTCTCTTGCTCAGGTCCCCTTACCCGCATGATCTGTAACCGCCCAGACGCATGCTCTTGCCGGCAGGAACAGCAAACGAATCGTCTAATCGGATAGAGGATATTTTCATTCTACCCAAGAGCAGGATTGGGAACCTCCCTTGAGCTTTGCCCTCTCTTTCAGCCGATGGTGAGCCGATTTCTCCCCTGTTGCTTGCTTTGGTACAACAGGGCATCCGCTCTTTTGATGAGCAGATCGATGGTGTCCTGTTCGCAGACGGAAGTCGCGCCAATGGATACCGTTACATGAAGCTTAATATCTTCATGGTAGATATACGAACTTTCGATCAAAAAACGGATCCGCTCGCCCAGATGCGCAAGATCCGGGGTGGCCATGTTGCGTATGATTCCTATAAATTCTTCGCCTCCCCAGCGGCCATAGAGATCAAAGGGCCGAGAGTTGGCACTCAATGTGCGGGCCACAAAACGCAGGACGGCATCCCCCACGTCGTGTCCGTAGGTATCGTTGACCTTTTTGAAATGGTCTATATCCATGAAGAAAATGCCAAAGGGAACGGCGTGTCGTTTATACTCTTCGAATCGGTTTTGTATTTCCTGGTCAATGTAGTGTCGATTGGCCAATTGCGTGAGATTGTCGAGCAGCGCCAGCTTTTCAAGCTCAACAATGCGGAGGGCATTGGCCTGCACATTGCTCATATCCCTAAATAATTCAACGCCACCAATGGTCTGCCCTGCAGCGTCCTTGAGCGCGCTGGCATGCACCTGGACCGGAACCCTGTGCCCATCTTTATGATGCAGGTATATTTCCGCCGAACGTTCAATGCCATCTGCAATGGTCGCGGCCATGGGACACCGATCTTCGCAGAAATTATTGCCTTGGCAATCTACATGGGTGAGGATGTTGTCCGCACAGGATTTGCCGACGACCTCGGCAGAAGAATACCCGGAGATCCGTTCAGCCGCCTTGTTCCAATAGGTGATGATTCTATTTTTATCGACAAAATATAAACCGTCATGCAGATTTTCGATAATCTGGACATAGGCATCGCGGTCCAATTTCATAAACGTGACCTTTTTGTTTTCATCTTTTTCAGACCCTGCTGCAACAGATGCTTTGTATCCTTTATTTCGTCGGCGTGAAAGGAGTTCCACCTTGCAACCGCCTGTGATTTCAGCCGATATATTCCTGGTCAGCGCGCGAATTCAGGCCGCATTGCAGCGAAGCGCTGCTGGACATACCTGCCATCGCAAATCACGAAAAAGGATAGCACCCACGATGAGACTCCACAATATTTTAAATTTAATATCAATGAGCTGGATTGACAATAAACCCCTTGCCATCCTGACAAGCAACGCGGCATTGCCCGTTGTCAGTGCTCCAGCAATCGCCTGTTGCTCGTCACAGCGCACCCCGCACACCGCAGGAATCGAATATAGTGCCGATGTCGCATCATCCTTGCAAAATGATAGGGTTTTTCTTACTCTGTTCCGGTGCCGCAGCCGGCTTGTCCACTCCTCACGTTCAAACTGCACCAAAGAAAAGAGAACAGTTCCATGACCCTACCCAGTGAAACCACCTTCCACCAGACCCTTCCGTTAAGCAGTGACCCTGCCCTGCGCCGCCGTTTCATGGTGGTGGACGAATCCCTGCCGGGTAATATGCGCTTCGGTCTATTGCTGGAAATTTTCGACAAGGTGGCTGAAGAAACCGCCCTGCGTTATGTCAATCAGTTTCATCCCAATGCCCGGGTCGTCACCGCGGCCATCGACAACATCCTCATGCGCCATGCCGTGGATGTGAACCGCGACCTGACCATTTCCGCCTGCATCAACCATATCGGCCGCAGTTCTCTGGAAATCGGCATCCGGGTCGAACAACCCGGCGAAACTACCCTGCATATTGCCTCCTGCTACTTCACCATGGTGGCCCGCTCCGGCTATGGCGACGGAGTGGTCAGCGTTGCTCTGCCGCCATTGGAGTATGTCGAGCCGATCGAAAAACGTCGGGCAGGCAAAGCCCTGGCCAGACGCGAAGAATACCGCCAACAGCAGGCAGCCCTTCACGAGCCTCCCAGCCGAGCGGAATACGACATGCTGGCCGATTTGCACCAGGCCCAGGATGAGCCTGGGTTTTCCGGTCCTGTTTGCGCCCGCCTGTCCAGCGAGGCCTGGGAACGGATGTACCCGGAGTTGGAAAACGTGCCGCAAAAAATTTTCGGCGGCTACCTTATCCGCCGTGCCTTTGAACTCTCCTCCATCTGTTCGGAACAGGTGGCGCCGAACCGCCCGATCATCGCCGCGGTCAATCGCATCAACTTTTTCCACCCGGTTCGCATGGGTGATACCCTGCACTTCACCTCGCGAATCGTTTACACCAACGATAGTTTCATCTGCGTCGAGGCCGGCATCGAACGAATCAGCAGAGACCGCACAACCAAGGCCCTGTCCAATTCCTGCCTGTTTACCTTTGCCAATGTCGATGGCAACCTGCAGCATCATCCGGTTCCGACGGTCTATCCAACCACTTATGCCGAGGATGCCCGTTATCTGGCAGCGCACCGCAGCCTGCAGATTTTTCTTCGCCACCGCAGCCGGATATGAACCGCTGGCAGGGATGGCCGAGGAAACAACCCCCATCCAGAGACAATGTCCACACAGACCATGCAGCACAGACAACAATGAGCGCATCGACCGAAGCAAGGGTCCCTGTTATTCAGGTGGAGCACGTATGCAAGCAGTATAGCGGCTTCACCGCCGTGGACGATATTTCCTTCCAAGTGCGTCCCGGTGAATGTTTTGGCCTCCTCGGCCCCAACGGAGCGGGCAAAACCTCGGCCATCCGCATGCTGTACGGCTTTGCACCGATAAGTTCCGGCAGCCTGCGGGTTTTCGGCCTCGATATCGAGACCGAATGGCGCTCCATCCGCTCGCGCATCGGTGTCTGCCAACAGGACAACACCCTGGACCCGGACCTTTCGGTCCTGCAGAATCTTCTCGTTTTTGCCGGTTATTTCCGTATTCCGGCACGCAAGGCCCGACAGCGCGCCGATGAGCTGCTGCAGTTTTTCGCACTCGAGAAGAAAAAGGAAGCAAAGGTGGGGGAACTCTCCGGCGGCCTGGCCCGACGGCTGACCCTGGCCCGTGCCCTGATCAACGATCCCGAACTGATCATCCTCGACGAGCCCACCACCGGCCTGGATCCCCAATCGCGGCACCTGCTGTGGGAACGGTTGAACCGTCTGCGTATTCAAGGCAAGACCTTCGTGCTCACCACCCATTATATGGAAGAGGCGGCCAAGTTGTGCGACCGTCTGGTGATCATGGATCACGGCAAAATCCTGGTGCAAGGCCACCCGGCCGGACTGATCATGGAGCATGTCGGCACCTCGATCATCGAAGTGGGCGGTGCTGATCGGGACCTCAAAAACTTCCTGGCGGACAACCAAATCGACCATGACGACATGGGGGAACGATTAATCATCTACAACAACGGCAACACAGCCATCGAGGAGACCATCCGTACCTCGTATCACCTGGAGCAGTGCACCTTTCGCTCCGCCACCCTGGAGGACGTCTTCCTCCGCTTCACCGGCAAGGAGTTGCGCGAATGATTCGGCTTGGCAACATTTCCTGGCGCTTCTTGAGTGTCTGGCGGCGCAATCTGATCGTTTACCGCCGTATCTGGAAGGTCAACTTCCTCGTACCGCTGTTGGAACCGGGTTTTTACATCCTTGCCTTCGGTCTTGGTTTTCAGGGGCTGATCGGCGATCTCACCTATGACGGCTCAACCCTGACCTACACCCATTTCATCGCCCCTGCCCTGATCGCCATTTCCATCATGTACAATTCGTTTTTTGAGACCACCTATGCCTCTTTTGTGCGGATGTACTATCAGAAAACCTTTGAC
>JBFJXW010000173.1:0-8181 GCA_041622895.1 Desulfobulbus sp.
AATGATTGCTGATCCGGTCAGTGAAATCGAGGCCCGTTTTGTCGAAAACCGCAAGTTGCTCTTTCTCTTCCGGATCATGGACACCAAGGGGTTGTCGCTCATCCACGAGGAAACCCTGCGCGAGATCAATCGTTCCCTGGTGCAGCTTATCCGGAAGCAGACCTTTGAAGAGATCGAACAGTTTTTTATCACCACCTTTCACCTGCTCAAGGCTAATGTCCGCCGGTACCCGCATACCTCGCTGCAGTGTATCCAGGTGCTCGGCAACGAGGTGTTTAAACGGGGCAACTCTCGCCTGGTCGAGGCCTTTCTCTGGGAGACGGTGCGCTTTGGTTTTCAGTACGCCAATGTGCGGGGGGTGGACGAAGACTGGCAACCCATTGCCAACCCGGCTCACCTGACCAATATCCGCGTCTGGCTCAACCTTATCCAGCAGGAGCCCAAATGGTGCTCCACCCTGTTTTCGGCGCTGATCATCAATCTCCGTCTTTCCGGCACCTGTGTCCGCGACACCGACCTGTTTCAACGGGATATTACCGATCTGCTCAATCATCCCATCGCTCCGATCTACAATCTGGCCAAACAGTTTACCAAGTTGATGCCGGTTTTTTTCAACGAGATAGGGGCCGAAGGGGAGCTGCGCGATGTTTCCACCGATCTGGATGAGCTGCATAAACGCCGCGACCCGCTGATCCATTTTCTCCGTAAACAGGCCCATGTGGAATCGAGCAACTTGATCGTCGGTTTTATCGAGGGGATCTTCACCTTCTGGATTACGCTGGACCGCACCTATCTGCGCGAATATCTGCCTGACGAGGTGCTGTCGCAAGTCGAGACCTCCGGCCCCTTTGTTGACGACCAGCATGAACTGGCGACCCGGATCCAGCGGGACCTGCGGTTCAGCCGAATGGGCCAGATCCTTGCCTGGCGCGACGATGAGCGGCAACAGTATCTCGATGCCCAGCAGGATCTCGCCGAAGTCGAACGGCAGCGGTTTTCCCTGCTGGTACGGATGTACAAACTGCTGCACCTCAAGTACAACTTGAGTCTGCCCGAGATTCAAACCCAATTGCATGTCGCCATTCATTCAGGGTTTCCGGAGTTGGAGAATTTGTTTGGCGTTCTGGAACAGGATGATCCCTTCCGTTGCCTGGAGGCGCTGCTCGATCAGCTGGAACACCTGCGGGATATAATTCTCAGCCCCGAGAAGTTCGAGCCCAAGGAGGAAATCTACTATAAACGGCATATCGCCGTGGATATCCCCTCGGTCTACGGCCGCTACAGCGAGCGCAAGTTCGACGCCTTGGGGCTGACCTTCCGCCTGGAAAGTCTGGCCAATGTTTATCTGGAACGGTTGTTCGACACGGTTAATCTCTCCTTTATCACCCAGGTAACCTTTATTCGAATTCTCAAATGTCTGCGGCTGTTTTCCCGAGCGCTGCAGGTCGACGGCATTTCCAGCCGCCGGCTGGATACGTATATCAGCCTGCTGGCCTCCTCCATCGGCATCAAGCGTTTTTCCTACACCCAGCATCTCGACATCATGCGCGGCCTTTCGGAGGGGGTGAAGGATATCATCTATGCGTATTACACCAACATTCACCAGAATAACCTTTCAATCATTGTGCCGCAGATCGGCAAGGACAATCTGCTGTCCAAGTACCACAGTTCCTGGGACGAAAAAAACATGCCGGAAACTGTGCTCAAGCTCTCGGAAACCTATTTTCGCGATCTTATTTCCACCACCTTCGGCCTGCAGCATCTGGATAATTTCATCGGCAAAGTCATCCGGACCCTCGAGGCCCAGAAGGATATTCTCGACGAAAAGACCCTCGACCTGTTGATGACCTATAATCCGGAAAAAGCGATCAGCAGCCTGCATCATGAAAATCTGCGCACCCATAACCTGATCCATCTCGGCAATAAAGGATTCAATCTGGTGGTGCTGTCCCGGGATAATATGCCGGTACCGCCAGCCTTTATCATCACCACCGAGATTTTTCGCTGCTACCGGGCGGTACGAAAATTCGACCGGGCCCGGGATGAGTTCATGCGTCAGGTGCGGGCCGCTATCACCGGTGTCGAACGTTTGACCGGGCGGATTTTTGGGTCGCCGGACAAGCCGCTGCTGCTTTCGGTACGTTCCGGCTCAGCTATTTCCATGCCGGGGATTATGTCCACTATTCACAATGTCGGAGCCAACGAGGAACTGGTCGAGGAGTATGTGGCCATGCGTCCGCAATATAAGTACTTCGCCTGGGATAATTTTCGCCGTTTCCTCCAGTCCTGGGGTATGTGTAACGGCATGGAACGCGAGGATTTTCAGGAGTTGATGGACGATCACAAACAACGGCACAATGTATTGTTGAAAAAAGATTTTTCGCCGGAGGAGATGCGGCAGTTGGCGCTCAACTACCAGCAGGCCGTGCGTAAGCGCGGTTTTGGCATGCCTGAGGATCCCTGGCTGCAGCTGATCGGCGCAGTGGACATGGTGTTCGATTCCTGGCATACCCCCAAAGCCAGGGAGTACCGTAATCTGATGCGGGTTTCCGACGATTGGGGGACGGCGGTGATCGTCCAGTCCATGGTCTACGGCAATCTCAGCGGCCAGGCGGGCAGCGGCGTGCTGTTCACGGCCCATCCCTATCGGAAGGTCCGCCGGGTGGCCCTGTGGGGCGACTACGCCACTGGCGATCAGGGCGAGGATATCGTCTCCGGGCTGGTTACCAGTCATCCGATCTCGGTGGAACAGGCGGAGATTGACGGCCGCGATGAGAATAAGAGCCTGGAACGGTTGTTTCCCAAAATCTATCAGCGCCTGCTCAGCATCAGCCGGGAACTGGTATACGACAAGGAATGGAACCCCCAGGAGATCGAATTCACGTTCGAAGGGCCGGAGCCGGAGCAGTTGTACCTTCTCCAGACCCGCGACATGATTACCATCAAGAAAAAAGAGCATCTCAACGTGTTTATCGATTCCGATCTGGCTCACAAGGCAATCCTTGCCAAAGGAATCGGGGTTTCGGGTTCGGCCATGTCGGGCAAGGCGGTGTTCAACGAGGAAAATATTCGTCAGCTGCGTCAGGATGAACCGGGGGTGCCGCTCATTCTCATCCGTCAAGATACGGTTCCTGAGGATATCCGCGAGATTTCCCTTGCCGACGGCCTGGTGACCTCGCGCGGCGGGCAGACCTCCCACGCCTCGGTGGTGGCAACCAGACTGGAAAAGACCTGTGTGGTCGGCTGCCGCGATATGCAGGTCTATGAAACCGGTGAATACGCAGAAATAAGCGGGACCCGTATCACCTTCGGCGACCCGATCGCCATTGACGGTCGTAACGGTCTCCTGATCGAGGGCAACTATCCGCTGCGGGAAGAGGTGCATATTCTTCCTTTATGAAACGGGCAGGGCGACCTATGGTGTTTGTGTACCACATTGTATCCAGGCGGACCCGATAAGTTCTGTTCCGGGCTGCCTTATGCCTACTTTTTTCATGTGATGAACGGTCATGACCAATTATTCGGAATCTTCGACGACGAACAGCCTTCCCACCTATAGCCTTGATGTTCGCGAGATGAGCTGCGAGCACTGCCAGCAAGCAGTGGAGACAGCGGCCAAAAACGTTTCCGGGGTGGATACTGCGCGGGTGGATCTGGAAGCCGGGACGCTCACGGTCAGCGGCGGTGAACCCGCGGAGGTGGCCCGGGCCGTGACCGAAGCCGGGTATCCGGCGGTGCTCCGCGAAGAATCCGGTGCGGAATCCAGCCCGGTGGCGCCGCCTCGACGGACTGATGAACTACACAAGTCCGCAAAACCCGAACGGCCGTATCTGCTACGGGTCGGAGATATGCATTGCGCCAGCTGCGTGCGCCGGGTCGAGGAAGCAATTCTGGCCGTGGAGGGCGTCAGCGAGGCTTCGGTCAATCTGGTCGACCAGAGCGCCAGTGTCACCGGAGGCGACCCGGCCGCCGTGATCGAGGCCGTTAATGCGGCCGGTTATGAAGCAACCATGCTCCCTGGAGCAGATCCTGATGATCGGGAATACGTTGAAATCGATATTCTCGGCATGCATTGTGCCAGTTGCGTCTCCAAGGTGGAGCAGGCAATTTTGAGTGTTCCGGGTGTTACCAGTGCTGCCGTCAATCTGGTGGAGAAGAAAGCCCAGGTGCAAGGCGGTGATCCCGAGCAGGTGGCGCAAGCGATTGTCGATCAGGGCTACGGTGCATCCGTGCAGACACGGAGCAAGGCGGAAGACACCTTTTTCATCAAATTATTGCAGCTGCCTGAAGATGGCGACCTGGAAGAGATTCGCGATGTGCTTCTCGCTCAGGATGCCGCAACCGTAGTCGCGGCTGAGGGGGATCGATTACGGGTGTCGACCAGGACGCATCCTGCCGATGTGTTGCTGCGTATAACCGATATCGGTTATGAGGCCGTACTGGAGGAAGCGTATACTGATCCCACCCTCCGACAGGCCGAGGAAACCCGAAGAGAGATCCGCCGTTCCTGGCTGCGGGCGATTATTGCCGCTCTGGTGGGATTCGGGATCATGGGCGGTCATATGTCCGGCTTCTTTCCGGACCTTCATAACGGGCAAGTATTCTGGGCGGGAGCGGCTCTGCTCTGCCTGCTCACCATGTTTTTCAGTGGACGCAATTATTTTATCGGTGCCTGGAAACAGGCGCGTCACTTTTCCGCCAACATGGATACGCTCGTTGCTTTGGGTACCGGCGCGGCCTGGCTGTCTTCGGTGCTGGTGATCGCGAAACCGGATTTTATTCCCGGCGGCGGAAATCATCTGTATCTCGATGCCTCGGTGATGATTCTGGCCTTCCTGCAGTTCGGCCACGCTTTGGAAACCAGAGCCAAACGAACCACCAGCCAGGCTATCAGTGCACTGCTCGGCCTTCGGGTCAGGACGACCTGGGTCATCCGCAGCGCAGGGCAGGTGAAAGTTCCGGTCTCTTTGCTGCGCCTTGATGATCGGGTGCGGGTGCGTCCCGGCGAAAAGGTACCGATCGACGGGACCATTGTCGAGGGTCGTACCACCATCGATGAATCCATGCTCACCGGTGAGCCGCTGGCAGTCGTCCGTGCAGTGGGCGATCCGGTCACCGGCGGCACCATGAACCGATCCGGCGCCTTTGTCCTCAGGGTAACCCGGCTCGGCGAAGACACCACCTTGGCCCGGATCATCCGTATGGTCAAAACGGCACAGATGAGCAAGCCGCCCATCGGCCGACTGGTCGACCGGATTGCCGGGGTCTTTGTACCGGTGGTTATTTGTATTGCCCTGGCTACCTTTTTCATCTGGATGGCTGTGGCACCGGAACCTCGCCTGGCCTTTGCCCTGACCACCGCCATCGCCGTGCTGGTCATTGCCTGTCCCTGCGCCCTAGGCCTGGCAACGCCGATCGCCATTATGGTCGGCACCACCCGGGCCGCCCAGGGGAATGTGCTGATCAGAAACAGCGATGCGCTGCAGACTGCCTCTACCCTGACCCATGTGGTGGTCGATAAAACCGGCACTCTGACCGAGGGGCAGCCCACGGTCGCCGCCATTATACCGGCTGCTGACATCAGCGACGCCGAGGTATTGCAATGGGCGGCCAGTCTGGAGAGCGGATCGGAGCACCCGCTGGCCGAGGCGGTGCTGGTGGCGCAGCAGCAACGTAAGGTACCGCTTGTTGCTCTGGATAATTTTACCGCGGTTGCCGGCCGCGGGGTACAGGCGGAATACCACGGTGTTCGCTACCTGCTGGGCAACGATCATTTTCTCACGGAACAGGGATTCTCCCTGCCCGAGTCTCTGGTTGCCGAGGCAGCGCTGCAGGCAGGCAAGGGCGGAACGCCGGTATGGCTGGGGCGCGACCAGCAGGTGCTGGGGGTGCTCATTCTCAAGGATCCGCTGCGCAAGGATTCGGCTGCCGCCATCCAGGCCCTGCAACAAATGGGCATTGTGGTGGTCATGTGTACCGGCGATAACCAGGCGACCGCCGAGGCTGTAGCCCGGGAAGTCGGGATTGCCGAGGTGCACAGTGAAATCCTGCCGGAGAGCAAGTTGGAAGTGGTCAAGAAACTGCAGGAAAAAGGATATCGGGTAGGGATGGTCGGCGACGGTGTCAACGATGCCCCGGCCCTTGCCCAGGCCAATACTGGTTTTGCCCTGGGCAGCGGCACGGATGTGGCCATCGAAAATGCCGATATTACCCTGACCGGCGATTCCCTTTTTCTTGTGGCCACCGCTATTTCCATATCAACTGCCACTATTCGCAATATCAAACAGAACCTGTTCGGTGCCTTTATCTATAACGTGATTGGCATTCCATTGGCAGCCGGTTTGCTGTATCCGCTCACCGGTTGGCTGCTGCAGCCGATGTTCGCCAGCGCTGCCATGGCGCTTTCTTCGGTGACCGTAGTCAGCAATGCCAACCGCCTCCGATTTTTCCGCTTCCATTAAACATTGCGGCTTGGACAGAAAAAGCGCGGCCCCTGCCGCCGACGTACGAGGCGCACGATCGGAGCCTGCGCCTGTATCGCCAAGAGGATCGGCGATGTCTTTTTCCCATCACGATGGGGGCGTCCCCTCAAGTGTGCAGGGCGTAGTACTGGCGCGGGCAATATTTTTTTCAAAGGAGCTTGAAAAGGATACCAAGCTATGAACACCCTTTTTGACCGGATCACCTATATTTTTGATCCGTTACAGACCTTTTATGAGCAGGAAAACCTGCATCGCAAGATTTCGATCGCCCTGGTTTTTCTTTTTTTATGCAGTCTGGCCATTATCGAACTCAACCGGCAGCTTCTCCTGCCTGCCGACCTGGCCGCAATCATTCCGAAAAACCACTTTTTCGCGGTCCATGCCGCCTTTACCGTCATCCTCATCCTCGAGGTCATCAGCCTGATATTTGTCCTGCCCTGTTCGTTTTCCCGTTCATTGGGCAAGCAGTTCGAGATTCTTTCGTTGATCCTTATCCGCAACGCCTTCAAGGAGTTGTCCTATTTTGCCGAGCCTATCACCTATCAGGGGAATGAAGAAAAGATTTTGCATATCCTGGCCAGTGGTTTCGGGGCCTTGCTGATATTTGCTCTGCTGGGCGTGTATTACAAAATCCAGAAACGCAGTGAAGAAGACGGCCGCAGTATCGACTTGTATGGCTTTGTCGCCTCGAAAAAAGCCATTTCCCTGTTGCTGCTGCTGTCGTTTGTGGCCATGGGCTGTTATTCGGCGTATCTGACTGTCAGGGGGGTGGAGCATCCGGATTTTTTCCACGGCTTCTATTCCCAGCTGATCCTCACCGATATTTTGATTGTCCTCGTTTCCCAGTGCTTTCATCCGTCCGCCAAGATGATCTTTCGCAATTCCGGCTATGCGCTTTCGACCCTGATGATCCGCATTGCCCTGGTGGCGCCGGTCTATTTTAACGTGATGTTGGGAACAGCCGCCATCGGCTTTGCCATCCTCCTGTCACTGGTAAGCCAGCATCTTTTTCTGCCGCCCCAAAAGGCGTTGGCTGGAGGACGTGGCAGGGAGAGGATGTGATCCGTGAACGAGGTCTACCCTGGTCACTCGATTGCGGACCGTTTTTTCCCTGGACGTACGGGGAAGGGCCTGAAGCCGTGTCACCGATACTGCTGTCACCGGGCAACTGAGGGGCAAAGGGAAGGGGTTATTCGGTGAATCCCTTTGCCGTCATGGCATCGGCGTTGTTGAACAGGGCCATGCCGGTGTGCATTCTGCGAAATCCCAGTCTCTGGTAAAAGGTTTCCTTGCCCGGTGCGGCGTAAAGGATGACATTGCATGAGGAAATCCGCGCGAGGATGGCATTGAGCAGCAGGGTGCCGATCCCCTGGTGCTGGAATTCCGGAACCACCGCCACATCATACACGGCAGCCTGATACATGCCGTCGGAAATCGCCCGGCCAAAACCCACCAGTTGATCTTCGTTCCAGGCAAAGACCACCGTATGGCTCGCGGCAAAGGCCTGTTGATGCACCTCCGGGGCATGATGGGCCATGCCGACGCGCCGCAAGGTTTCCGCCACCAGCTTCCAGTCGATTTCCGCGCAGTCGCAGTCGGAACGGATGTCTATTTCCATTGCAGGCGTACTTATGCCTCGGTCAGTACTTTCAGGGACACGTTTTCCACCAGCTCTTTGACCTGTGCTTGATAGGCCAGC
>JBFJXW010000174.1:0-8140 GCA_041622895.1 Desulfobulbus sp.
TCCTTTGTCCAGCCGGGGAAAGTACAACGTATCGATGTCAAGGAGGGTGATGTTGTCCATGGCGGTGATACACTCATGCAGATGGAAGACGAGATAGAATTGATTCATCTTAAAATCCAGAAAGCCAGTGCGGCAAACAGAGTTCCTATTGATCTGGCCCGTACCGACCTGTTGCAGAAGCAAAAAGATCTCCAAAATTTAAAAGCCGCCCTGGCGAAGGGTGCCGTGACCCAGTGGGAAGTCGACCACGCCGTGCTCGCTGTTGATGCGGCGCGACTCAGTCTGAAGCTCAAAGAATTTGAAAATGAACAAGACCGGCTCAAGGTAGACAGTATTGTACAAACAATTAAAAACCTCACCCTGGTCAGTCCGGCAGACGGCCGTGTTGAAGAAATAAACCTTGAACCGGGAGAGTCGGTGCAAGCCCTGGCGCCACTTATCCGGATCGTCAGAACCAATCCGTTACGAATCGATCTGGCCGTACCCCTTGATCAGGCCAAAGCGTTGACCCTGGGACAGCAGGCAATTGTCCGTTTTGCCGATGCCACCGAACTGGCCGGCGTAATAACCAAAAAAGCAACCGTCGCCGACGCGGCGGCAACAACACTGAACATTCGTATCGAAGTGCAGAACCCGCAAGAGCGGCCTGCCGGCGAACGGGTCAGGGTCTCCTTTTCTCGGCATCAATAAGAGTAACCGGTACCGGACGGCCGAACCGAACACCTTCCCGGTACCACGCACAGTCAATCGCTAGTCACTACCCTATGATTTTTTACAAAAAACAGAAAAGAGCCCTGGTCGCCGTTCTCCTTATTTCAGCCCTGGTATTTCCAGCCTCGGGCCGAGCGGCAGAAGAACCTCAGGATACCAGTCTTGCTGCCGTCCTTGCCGGTCTATCACGGCACAAGGACGCAAGCGGGTCACAGCACACCGTCCAGATGAACTTGAGAGACGCCATCCGGATCGCCCTGGCCGCCAACAGAGAAGTGCAACTGTCCGAATTCAATCCCCTCATGGCGGCAGCCGAGCTGAAGAAGACACAGACGGTCTATGATCCGACCTTTTTCAGCGACACCAGCTACTCTCGGACCGACCGGCCTATAAGCTCCCTTCTTGACAACGGTACCGATGGTACCACAGGCAAAGACGCTCTGCGGGAGAATCGCTGGTCGACCCAGACCGGGTTGCGTCAGCCGTTGCCCACCGGCGGATCGGCTACCCTTGCCTATGAATCGGATCATCTGAACAGCAACAGCGATCTGGTAACGCCCAATCCGCAATATACGTCGCGGCTGAAGGTTGAGTTGCGGCAAGCCCTGCTTAAAGAAATTGGTGACCGGACCAATAAGACCAATATCGAGCTGGCCGAGCTGGCCGTCAAGCAGTCTGCTTCCGACCGTAGAAAAGCCCTGAACGATATCCTTCAGGAACTGGCACAGTATTACTGGCGGTATAAATACTTCTATGAACTCGAGCAGCTGAGCCGAAAAGCGGTGGAGGAAGGAGAAGAGATTCTGGCACGGCTGCAGACCAGGCAGCAACAGGGTATCGCCGATCTGCTCGATCTGGACCGTGCCGATTCTTCACTGCAGGATCGAAGAGTCCAGCTGATAACGGACAGTAAGTCGACGCAGACGACCCTGGATCAGTTAAAAATGCTGCTCGGTTCTTCCTCGCTCTCAGAGGACTTTTTTGCAGCAATCGAACCGGCCGAACCTTTTCGGACATCGGTATCCATTGCCGATAAAATTGACCTGGGCAAGACGGCGTTAACCAAAAGGGAGGAGGTGGCCATGGCCCAGCGGGACCTCGAATCGGCGGGTATCAAAAAGAAACTCGCCGCCCATCTGCAGTTGCCCACTGTTGACGCGAAAGCCGGGTATTGGCTCAATGGGCTCGGCACCCAGTGGGATGATTCTTTTGACGGCGCCGTCCAGGATGGTCAGGGCAGCTGGTATGCCGGCGTGGTTATCGAATGGCCCTTGGGGGGACGGAAGGGTTCGCTGGAACTGGAGCAGGCCGATATCGCTAAACGGAAGGCTCGGATTCAGTACCAGAAGGTACTGGAGACCATCCTGTATGAAGTGCATTCTTCCGCCACCGAGGTCAAGCTTTCGATGGCCGAGGTCCAAGCGGCTGAAAAGGCGAAAACATCCTACGCAAAAATAGTGGAACGGGAGAAAACCCTTTTTGAGATGTCACGCATCGATAATCAACGTATCCTGGACACGGAAGACAAGTACAATGATGCGGCGCGGGCCTATCTCAGGGCACTTTTCAATCTCAATACAGCCTTCCTCAAACTGCAATGGGCCCAGGGCACCCTGCTTGAATCCTGGAAGATCACGATTTAATCAGTGCCGGTGCAGGCTGGTTCTGCACACGTTCTCGTCCAAAACTGTGGTCGACGCAGGAACTTACTTCTCCGGCAGGAGCCGCAATATTTCCGCCTCCGGCTGGGGACGGCTGTATAAAAATCCCTGATACTCATCGCACCCATGCGACTGAATGAATGCGAGCTGGTCCCGGGTTTCGATCCCCTCGGCCACAGTCGTCAGGTTCAGGTTATGGGCGAGGAAGATGACCGACGTAACAATGGCCTTGCTCTCCTTGCTCTTTTCCATGCTGGAAATAAAGGATCGGTCTATCTTCAGCTCATCGACCGGGAGTTGTGCGAGGTAGCTGAGGGAAGAGTAACCGGTACCAAAATCGTCGATGGAAAGTCGTACGCCGAGCGACCGAAGGGTGTGCAGCAGGGCTATTTTCTTTTCGATATCCTTGAGCAGCAGGCTTTCTGTTATTTCCAGCTTGATGCAGTCCGGATCAACCCCTGTTGTCTGCAGCGTCCTTTTGACGATATCCAGGAGATTGGGATCTTCCAGTTGCAGGGCGCTGAGGTTGACAGCCATGATCAACCGCTTCTTTCCCTGCTTGTGCCATTGCACCAGGGTCCTGCAGGCCTCCAACAGCACCCATTCGCCTATCGGCAAAATAAGTTTGGTCTCTTCCGCCAAGGGAATAAAATCATTAGGGGGAATCAACCCCAGTTCCCTACTCTGCCAGCGTAGCAAGGCCTCGACCCCTTCCATTGCACCGGTACGGACATCTACCTTGGGCTGATAGTGGAGCACCAGCTCATTATTCTGAATCGCATTTCTGAGCTTGCCTTCCATCTTCAACCGTCTTTCGTAGATGGCGTTTATGTCCTTTGAGGAGAAGTGGAAACCGTCACCGCCACGGTTCTTCGTGTAATCCTTGGCAGATATAGCCAATCTATGCAACGTTGCGCAATCCGAGCCTTCATTGGGATAGGTTGCGATGCCGATTGAAGCGGTAACCACAACCTCCGTTTCGTGCAGCGTAATCGGCTTCCGGATAGCGGATAAAATACGTTCGGCCACTAGGGCCGATGATTCAGCATCCTTGGGGTGATCGAGCAGCAGGGAAAAAGCACTGCCCTCGACTCGAAACAGCCCCGGATTGCCCTTGAGTTCCCCAGTACTGGCAGCCAGTGCATCGACATCGCGCACCACCTCCCGCAACCGACGGGAGATTTCGAGTAGCACTTCATCTGACGCCGGTAAACCGATGGTTGCATTGATTCTGCTGAAATCGTCCAGAGTGATATTCAGCAAGGCCAGGTTTTCCTGGTACCTTGCCGCCTTTTTTATCGCCCATTCAAAACGTTGCTGGAACAGATGTTTATTGGGCAGCTTGGTCAACGGATCGAAATACGCCAGTTGATCCAAGTAGGCCTTGGCAGCCAGGGTATTGCGAACACGGAGGCCGAGTTCACTCTGGTCAACCGGCTTGGCAAGGAAATCCGTTGCTCCGAGTTCCAGGGCTTTCAGTTTATCCTGGGTGTCGGAAGAAGCGGTAAGAACGATGACCGGCAGATGTTTGAAACGCGGATGATTACGAATTTCTGAGAGGATCTCGTGCCCGGACCGATGGGGCATGATCAGATCGAGCAGCATGATATCCGGTGCGGCCTGTTCAAGAACCTCCATGGCCTTGAGCGCGTTATCGACCTGGATGAAGTTATTGTAGCCAAATTCTTCAAGGAAGGTTTGCACTACCTCCATGGTTATCGGCTCATCATCAACCATCATTATGGTGGAATCTTTCAATTCTTGTGCGGCTTGCAGCATTTTCTCTCCTTATTTCGTTGCCGGATCACAAGCCGCAGCCACTTCGGTGTGGTTCTGTGCTGGCGGAACAATCGACTGTACCATTATCTTGAGTTGTGCCATGTGTCGTTCTATATCGTCTCGTGTTTCTGCGCGTGCCGCCAGTTCAAGACGCGCTGCCGGTTCGGTGAAGGCGTCATACCCTACTGTCCCTGCCGCACCTTTGAGCCAGTGCGCGCTGGAGGCAAGTTCATCATACCGATTTCCCGTGGCGGCCCTATCCATGGCCGCAATCTCCGCCTGCACCTTATCAACGAATTTCTGCACCGCCCCTTGCAGTTTGGGATGCTCCGCATACCGTGAGACAACGGGCTGCCACAGTGATGATTCCGGAGCAGAATCGCTGGTTTTCCGACGGGCATGAACAACGGCATGCTGTGCTTCCCCGTTCTCCTCACCGGGTGAAACAACGGCACGGCTGAGCGCAGTGATGCATACAATCTGTTTTCGCAGGCTGTCTGCATCTTTCTCTTTTGCTGCCTTTTCCAGCAACCGGGCAGGTTCGGTAAAGACATCGAAACCGACGGTTCCCGCAGAACCTTTCAACCAATGGGCCAATTCGGCAATCTCGACATACTCCTGCTCTATCAGGGAGCGGTTGAGTTTTTCGATTTCGTGATCCAGTTTTTCAATAAAACGCCTGATAACCGGGCGAAGCTTGGGGTGCTCAGCCAGACGCGACACAACAGGGGCCAAGAGAGGCGATGCCTGAGCGGGAACAGCCGTCCCTTGATCCGCAGCCGTATGTTCCGTTTTGGTTTGGGGGAAGCGGATGTGCTGCCCCCCCTCTTCGGCAACCTTTCTGCCTCCGAGGTAGTGCGCCAGTAAGGCCAGGAGGGTATCAATATTTATCGGCTTGGAAACATAAGCGGAATAGCCGTTTTTCAGACATTCCTCTTCAAATCCCTTCATGGCATTGGCGGTGAGCGCGATTATCGGTATTTCCACCCCTTGCTCCCGCATCAGCCGAGCCGCAGTAAAGCCGTCCATGACCGGCATCTGGACATCCATCAGGACCATATCGTAGGCATGCTCCAGCACTTTCTCGACCCCGACTTTCCCGTTTTCGCCCTCGTCAATGGTCATACCGGCCTCTTCGAGAACAACCCGGACCAATTCGCGATTTTCTGCACCGTCATCAACAACCAGCACCTTGCCGCCGTCAAACTGCCACACACTGGTTGTACTCACGGCTGCGGTCTCATGCAGGCATTCGATCTCTTCGGGCTGCAGAAAACGACAGGAACCGATATCGCCGGACGGCAGAAAAACGGAAAAGGTGCTGCCCTGTCCTTCCTTGCTGGCAACCGTGATATCGCCACCGAGGGCCCGGGCAAATTTTCGGCTGATGGCAAGCCCCAGGCCTGTGCCGCCGAACCGTTTGGTGACCGTTACATCCGCCTGGACAAAGGGATCGAAAACGCTTGCCAGGACTGTGGGGGCCATGCCGATGCCGGTATCCTTGACGTCGACACAGAAGGTCGGGACACCGTCTCGTTCAGCGTACGAACAGTGGACGGTTACGGCGCCCTGCTCGGTGAATTTAATGGCGTTGCCGGTAAGATTATAGAGAATCTGCCGATAGCGGACCGGATCGGAAACGATTCTCTCCGGCACCGGGGTGATCGCCGCCCAACTGAGGGCAATGCCCTTGCTCTCCGCCGTCGGCTGTAACATCTGCACCACTTCATGCATAATGGTATAGGGCTGGAATGTGGTGTTTTCGAACTCAAGCTTTCCGGATTCGACTTTGGAGAGGTCGAGAATGTCATTGATCAGTTCAAGAAGGCTCTTGCCACTAGAATGAATGGTGTTGAGATACCGCAAACTCTCCGCCTCATTCTTGACATAGCCCCGTTTGAGGATATCGGCAAAACCTAAAATCGCATTCATCGGTGTGCGTATTTCATGGCTCATGTTCGCCAGAAAGGTACTTTTTGCTTGATTGGCCTCTTCCGCCGCCTCCTTTGATTTGCGCAGTTCGACCTCTTTTTTCTCAAGCAGACTGACATCGTCAAAGCTGACCAGAACCCCGGCATACTTTTGGCCTTCGCCCAGAACCGGGGAACAGTTGACCTTGAAGGTTTTTACCACTTCCTCGGAAAGCTGGAGCCACAGCATATCGTTTTTTTGGATCGTTCCCTGAGCCAAAGCTCTGACCCAAGGCCGTTCCATCAACGGTATGGTTTGACCGTCCTTGTCCCGCCAGGGAAACTCCGAGGCTTTGAGACCCAGGAGGTCGGTGGCATCCTTGTTGAACATTTCGGCAAAGGCCTTGTTGGCAAGGACCACCTGCTCCTTTTTGTCGAGGATCAGCAACCCCTCGGCCATGGTGTCAAGCGCGGTCCGCACTCTGCCCGGGATGGCCTGAGAAGGATCCAGCTGACGCAGCACCTTGCCCAGGTAGAAATAGAAAATCACGAAACAGACAATCCCCATAAAAAGGACGGTCCGCACCATGGCATTGTCCAGAAGGCCCAGGAGAACGCCGGAGGAATTCGGCAAAAACCGCAGTTCAAGCTGGCCCCATTTTTTTTCGCCCGCCCAGATCGGTACCCGGAGCTGATCCTCGCTGGAATACTCTCCAGACATTTCCTGCCACAATTTGTTGTGGTCGCCGGTTGCCACCAGAGGCGTGCCGCTATCTCGCCGTAAGCCGAGCGACAGCAGGCCCTGATTGCGCTCCAGCAGCAGGTTGAAATCATCCTGAATTCTCTGCACCGGCGCCTTGTCAACCAACGCCGAACTGAAGATGGCGATGGTTTCGGCCAGCATGGCGCGACTTTGGCGAAGCTCGGTTACGCCGTCAGGGAAAATGCGCAGGAAACCGGCGACCATGATGACACTGACAATGATGCCAACGAGTCCCATGGAAACCCTGGATTTGGCGCTTGATCCTTTCATGCGCCCCCTATTCTCAAGTGCTGGTTCATATTACCGTTTTGCGTATTGTTACACATCGTGCCGCTCAGGGTCGCTGTTTGGGTTTTCTGTTTTCTTGCTGATGATCGACTCTATCGATTCGTCGTCCTCGTCCTCCTCATCTTTTCTGCCGGCGAGAATGGCCAGCGGATCGGCGAGCTGCCAGGCAGGCAGGGAAGAAAGGACCGAACTGAGGAGGATGCCGCTGCGCAGCAGCCAGATCACATACCCTGCCGAGAGGCCAGTAGAGGTGGCAATTGCCGAACCAACGATGGTGCGGATGAGGGCGGTGTCTTTTTTGGTTTCCTCCCGGAAGGTATCGAGGGAATTTTTCAGAGCGTCATACTCCGTGGCCGAGCGTTGCCGGTATTCGAAATCGAACAGGCCGAAACCGTCTCCGGCAAAAAGGGCTCCTGGGGAATACATCGACAACGATGCCCCGGCGGCAGATGGATTTTCGGGATTGTCTGCCGCGATGAAGGTGGCTGCGGCAGTTTCCCGGAAGGAAAAATCCATGGCAGCGGCGTCTGCTTGACCGATCGAATCGGAAGCCATTGATGTGCCTGTCGGATTGCTGTACGCGATATCGTCAAGACCTAAAACGGATGCTGACTCTGTTGCCGACTCGTTTTCTTCTTCCTCCACCTGTTCAGGATCAGCGTCAGTCTGGGGCGTGACAGGCGGTGATAGCGGTGCTTCCGACAAAGGATAACCAGTGGATGCGGCAACAACCGCAGGGAGCGGATCGGCTGTCGGCGTTGCCGCGGTTGGCGTTTCCTCGACGGGGATGGTGTTGACATGAACCACCACTGCCGTGGGAGAACTGACCACGGCTTCACTGGTGCCGTGACCATCGATGTAACTGGCCACGACCGTAATGCTCTTGCCGATCTCGGATTCGGTCAGGACATAGGTGCTGCCGGTGGCACCTGCGATGGTGCTGCCGTTGGCCTGCCACTGGTAACTGATCGGGCCCAGGCCATCGGCATCGGCCAGGGTGTTGCCGGCGGTCAGGGTCTGCCCCTGCA
>JBFJXW010000175.1:0-7995 GCA_041622895.1 Desulfobulbus sp.
AATTCATGGGGTGAACAGTGGGGCGAACAGGGATTCGGCTACCTCCCGTATGCGTATGCCCAGAAATACATGAAAGACGCCTGGACGTTTACGCTATGATCCGGGACTGCCGGCAGCCGATCGAGTAAGCCGCTCAACAAAAGAGAAAAGAGCAAGTCGCTGCTTTCCCCGTGTTGATGTCGAGCAGACAGCTCAGAATCAGGTACAACGGGCGTATGCTGAATTCACGCCCTCCCCTCGCGAAGGAGCCATGAGATTGTCTCATTTCTTCCTCGGCAGCGGATGTCGTCCAAAGGCTGTGCGTACCGCCCCTCTCTATTTTTTAGGTATTTTATTTACCTATTGTATCTACAAAATACACGTATTCCATTTTTGAATGCAACGGCCTACCATCAACTGTTAATAATTGGTCCGAGGATGCGCAGCTGCCTCTTTCGATCGCGAATGTGACCCCATGGATTCCAGATTTTTTTCGCTGCAAAGGAGAAATGATCGATGACCATAAAAGTCAATCCGTACACAACAAAACTTGACGCAGGAAACGCCTATTGGATGGCGAGGATTTCCAATGCCATTTACATGAAACGCTCTGCCAGTGATGAGCATCCGGATGAAGCTGCCATTTTACACAATCTGAAAGCGGAGGATCCTGGATTCATGTCGGTAAAAGGGGCCGACACGAATAGCTCCCAGGCTGCACTCATTGCGCACCAAGACTATCTGTGCATGGTCTTCCGGGGAACCAATGAACTGGCCGATTGGCTGGATAATATCAACGCCTTTCGTACGCGTGTTCTTTTTGGTGAGATCCATCGAGGTTTCTGGAATTCCGTCGAGGACGTATGGGATGTTATCCATGATGCATATGTGCGTTTAAGGGAAGAGAGCAAACGACCGTTGTTTTTCACCGGCCATAGCCTGGGGGGAGCTATGGCAACAGTCGCGGCCGCTCGTTTTCTGCATCAGGATTTGCCTTTTACATCCGTTTACACCTATGGCGAGCCCCGCGCCCTCGGTAGAGAGGCGTCACGAATCTATAACGCAGAGGCAGGAAGGCGTCATTACAGGTTTCAAAACAATGAGGACATTGTGACTCGTGTGCCTTCTCGATTAATGGGCTACAGCCATGTCGGCACATGCTTGTACATCGATAGCGACCAGCAGATTCATGATGACCCGGGGTTTTGGTATAGGTTTCTGGATGTATTCGATGGATCACTCGAGGCATTAAGGGGACAAGGGCATGTAGGGGCAGTTACCGACCATGCCATGGATTTGTATCAAGCAGCGGTATCCAACTGGGATACACGTTTTTAACGTTGGCAGACGGGGCACCGCGTTAATGGATTTTTTCCTCCTGACCATGCCCCTGCCGGGACCACGGGCACGAACCTGTTTCAGTGGTATTTCCAGGATCATTGGCACGCTCCGAGTGTGTAGGCGATGCCCGGATGGCGAGTGACAGAGCTGTCGTTCAAATTTTAAGGAGATACAGATGCAAGTTGATATGCACTATTATGGCACCTATGCAATGGCTAGGGCTGCAGGGCTAAAAAAAGAGGTGTGTGAAATCATCGCAACAGCAGCTCAGTTTGTTGATGACAATGCCGAAAAAGAAAGCATTGAATTTAGAGATGGTGCGCGCCTAGATGGCGAGGCGACAGCTCATCATTCCATCAATATAAAAAATCTCGACAGAGAGGATCAAAGGCAGATCTGGATTCCTTTTCACTTTCTCCCGGGCAATGAAGGTGATAGTTATACTCAGAGACTGGTGTGCACAAAAGACAGTGAAATCGCCCAGGAAATGATCAAATTCAACCTTTCTCTACTCGAAAAGCCGTTTGCGTTGCCTTTAATTGGTATAACAGCCCATGTCTATGCCGATACCTTTGCTCACTATGGTTTCTCCGGGGTCAGTTCAAGAGCCAATAAAATTGTAAACGACAGTATTAGATTTCATTCCATCGATCCAGGTATCGAGAAATATATCACCGATAAAGCAAAAGTTTTTACAACCAATTATCCCAGGGAAGGCGGTTTTTTCGAAAACATCAAGTCATGGTTCGTCGAAGAGGCCTCCGGTGCCTTGGGGCATGGGGCGGTCATGACCTATCCTGACAGGCCTTACCTGCAATGGGATTTTATCTATGAGAATGATCCTCATGGCGCCCGTTGCCCCATCAGGAACAACCAGGAGACGTATCTTGAGTGTTGTATAAAACTCCACGATTTATTCCAGAGAGTGGCCAATGCGCATGCTGCTTTTTCTGACAAAGCAGCCTATCTTGCTTTTCATACAATAGAGGCCGCCGTGAAAAATATAATACAGTTACAGGCCCGCAAACAAGATAGGATTGATGCCTGGAAAAACGCAGCGCAACAAGGCGCACTTTTTGGAACAGGGGGAGAAGAAATCCCGGACTATGACGCAAACCAATGGCACAACAATCGAGATAATCTGAAAAGGACCAAAAACTCAAGAGTTGCCCCATCGCTCTCTATTTATAGATATTACCAGGCCGCAGCAGTACATCGTATCAATATCATACGACATATATTGCCTGAAAAAGAATTGATCGTAGCCTAGCAAAGCGCTAATAAATACATGCTGCTGCGATGCATTTTATGGCAATAATCATCGAATTGGGCAAGGGCGGGTCGCGCGCTCGCCCTCCCCTCACCTTCTGGCATTGGGGCCCGCACCGGGGGGATCCCAGAGGGTACCAAGCCGTGGCCGGATAATGGAAAGGGGGCCCTTTACGGGGTGATCGCAACTCTTCGTTATCAGGAGGTACAATGAACAACATTCAAGAAAAGGATTGGGCAGAGGATAGCTGGAGCGGACATACGGGAATGGACAGCTTTTCCGACTACAGCACTGCTGATGAAACGGCCGACCAAGAAGGAAAAGATATGCCTGAGGCCGGTAGAGAACGTACTGGCAGGAGCAAGCAAGAATAACAAGTTCTCGACCACAGGTGCACTTGAGGCAACAGCCGCTGCTGGCAGAGCCATCGTGCGCCGTCGCCCAGAGCCGCAAGCATCCTGGCGTGCTGCGAGAACCAGGGCCTTGCACCTGCCCCCCTGGTTGCCACCGGTTACAACCATCCGTAAGTGATACAAGCATCACCCTGCAGCCGGACACGGTTTTCCTGGTCTTCATCTGGAGAAACGATATCGAATTGATAGTGTATGCCAGCTACTCAACAAGGGTCATGCAGGGATGTGGCCCCATTTTTTTTAAGGAGAAGATATGAGTGCAGATAAAGTCATCACAGTCACCTGTCCTAAATGCGGCATAAAAATCAACAACACAGCAAGCTGGTTTAAAAAACCTGGGACGTGCTGCCCTGGTTGCCAGCTACGCTTAGCGACCGAACGATTCAAGCGAGCCATCGAAGAAGGAGAAAAAATGGCATAGCGGCCTGCCGGAGGGCAACGAGCATACCGCTGCAACAAGCTGTCATTGCGATATGTTACGATTGTAACTTCATTACGCTTAAATCGTAACATATCGCAACCTGAGCATCTTTCCCTTTCCCCTCTTTCCGCTCCCGGCAGCCGCTCCAACCTTTCGGCCAAACCGATTGCGGCACAACTTGAGGGCATGTTGCATGGTGTCGGCAAGATTGGCGGGATTACCCCGGACCCCAAGCACCTCAGTTGCATCACGTGTGGTTATGTGGAGGGTTGGCCTGATATTGTGCACCGTAACGCCGCCCTCTTTTCGCCTGCACCGGCCAGTTGCCTGATCTGCTTTGTGAGACGTTATGGAGCCAGCGTTTATTGATAACCCTGTCGGCAGAAATCGAATTGGCGACGGCAATGTCTGTTCTCAGCACAACCGGAGTGGCCCCAGTGTACCGTGGCGTACACATTCTGAGTTCATTTGTTGAACGGGCGACGCTGGAACCACTACCAAAGGAGAAACAGATGCCATGAAGTACAAAATCCATCCTATCGTCATGGGAACCAAGATTTTCGATACAAGCATGATGACCTATCAATGCAACAATGGCAAAGAATTCACCATCCCCATTTACTGCTGGTATATCGAAGGGGGTGACAAAACCATCCTCGTTGATACCGGTGAAATAAGCCCTATCCAGTCAGAAAAGCGTGAAAAAGCCATTGGTGGCACAATTTATACCTTTGAACAGGGGCTGGCCAAATGGGGCTTGAAGGGCGAGGATATTGATATCGTCATCCATACCCATCTCCATAACGATCATTGTGAAAACGACTACAAATGTCCGAATGCCACAATATATGTGCACGAAAAGGAACTGGAACATATCCATAATCCCCATCCCCTCGATTTTCGCTATCTGGAAGATTACATCGAAGATGTCGAACACAATGGACAGATGCACATCCTCACCGGCGATACGGAAATTCTGCCGGGGATTCAAGCCATACACACCCCGGCCCACACCGAAGGCGGCATGACCATTGTCGTTGATACCCTGTCAGGCACGGCAGCCATTACCGGATTCTGCACCATTAATCAGAACTTCAACCCTCCGCCGGAGATCAGAGGAATGGAGATGGAAGTTATCCCTCCAGGAACCCATGTGAATGTGAACGAAGCCTATGATATCGTGCTCAAAGTCAAAACCATGGCTGATATCATACTCCCCCTGCATGAACCGGAGTTTGCCGCAATCGACACCATCGGATAGCCATTGATCCGCATGCAGCAATCCCTCTGTTATTCAGCGAGAAAACAGATCAATCCCCTTTTCCGCAATGCGGTCTATACAGAGCGGGGACACGAAAGAAAGGTACACAGGCCTACGAAATCGGGGGGAGATTCTTACCCCGAAACAACAAGGAGGTTCAATGCCCGACTATACCTGGCTGCGCCCTCGTTCGAACGATAGCAGCGACACACTGAACACCAAGCGCAGAGCCGCGCAAAAATTAAAAGCACTGCGTACGGCCTTCAAGGCACATGTCGACGCGGCGGAAGTGCTGCAGGATGCGGCGCCGCCTTCAGATTCATCGAAGTTTGTCCGGATCGCAACATGGAATCTCCGCGAGTTCGACTCGCCGAGCTATGGATGGCGAAGCCTGGAGAGCAAGGCATATATTGCTGAAATCCTCTCCCATTTTGACCTGATTGCATTGCAGGAGATACGCAGTGATCTCGGCGCGCTCAGCGACGTAAAAAACCTGCTGGGACCCAACTGGGACTATATCGCGACCGATGTGACCGAAGGCACCTCGGGAAACAACGAACGCATGGCGTTTCTCTTCAACCGAGACAAGGTCTGGTTCCGTCACGTTGCGGGAGAACTCACACTGCCGAACGGGCAGACCGTCACCGATCCTTTCGGCGATCGCTTTGCCATCGAAGGAGGGGCACAGTTCGAACTTCCCGCAGGGCAGATCCTCGCCTCCCCGACCGGCCTGAAAACCGGCACGCTTGTTTCCGGCCAGACAAAGATTGAAGAGGACGTCGACATCCCGCTGCCCGAGGGAACCAAGGTGGTGCTGCCCCACGGTTCTCTGGTCCGCTTCGCGAAGAATGCACGCGTACCGATCACCGCGGAGAACGCGATCGCCATCGAAGCCACGTCCACGCCAACGCTTCCTGAGGCTGCCGAAATCGTACTCCCGCCGAATTCGCTTGTGGGAGGCCCGCAGCAATTTGCCCGAACGCCTTTCATCGCATCGTTTCAGGCCGGCTGGCTGAAAATCAATCTGGCTACCGTACACATCTACTATGGCAAGGGCAGCGCTGGCATCGAACAGCGCAAGGAGGAAATCCGACGCCTCACGGAACTCCTAGCAAAACGCGCTCAGAGCGACAACGATTCGGACGCCGAATCCTATTTCATTGCACTTGGCGATTTCAACATCGTTGATCGCGAACATGACACCATGGCGGCGCTGCTGACGAACGACTTTATGACCCCGAAACCTCTGCAAAACATTCCAGGTTCCAACGTCAAACAAGACAAATTCTACGACCAGATCGCCCTATGGATGGGAAAATCGAAACGTACCAGGAGCTTTACCCATATTATCCCGTATCGTGCCGGAGTGTTCGACTTCTTTGACATCGTCTACCGAACGGATGAGGAATCCACCTATCGCCCCTTCATGCGCAAACCCGGTTCCAACGAATTCTACTCCAGTTATACCAGTTGGCGGACCTACCAGATGTCCGACCACTTGCCGATGTGGGTCGAGCTGCAGGTTGATTTTGCCCGTGAATATCTGGACGAAATCGAGGCAGACCTGCAGGCGCAGTTGAAGGATTGATAGTTGACAATTGCTCTCAATCTGTACCTTTCATTAAAAAAATGACGGGCTGATACGATTTGCGACCATCTGCCCCGATCGAAAAAGGATAACAGCATGGGTATGATAGCACTTGTTCTTGGTGCGACCGGTCTGGTCGGGCGGGCAGTAGTCGACCAGCTTGCCGATGCTGAGCATATCAGCAAGGTCATTACCCTTACCCGTCGCCCAGCCGAACATTCCAGTTCAAAAATACATAATCACGTCGTCGAGTTCGACCATCTAGAAGACTATGCTTCCTTGTTCAGGGCAGACGTGCTGTTTTCCTGCCTGGGGTCGACACGCAAACAAGCCGGCTCCATCGCGGCGCAGCGTACCGTTGACCTTGAGTACCAATATACGGCAGCACAACTGGCTGCCAACCAGGGAGTACGTCACTACCTGTTGGTTTCCGCCAGCGGTGCCGATTGCACCAGCAACAACCCGTACCTGAGGATGAAAGGCGAATTGGAACAGCGCATTCAAATATTGCCTTTTCAGCGTATCAGCATCTTTCAGCCGTCATTACTGCTTGGCCATCGCACGGATTTTCGCTTAGGGGAAAAGCTGGGGAGCTGGGTATTGCCTGTGCTTTGCAGCATCCCGGGGTTACGCCGCTTCCGGCCCATTGCCGGCGAACAGGTCGCCGCCAAAATGGTACAGGTAAGCCGCCAACCGGGAAAATCGCTGGAGTGGTTTCGGCTCGATGAAATATTTCTCGAGTAGCATCTCTCTATCGGCACAATCCATCAACAAGTCACCTCAACGACCGAAAAAACACGGTTGAACGCTGCAGTACACCCAACCCAGGGAGGGAACATGAAGAAGGCAATTCTCACAGCACTGGCACTCCTCTTAACGGCAATTCCCGTAGCGGCAGCAGACGGTATGGTCAGTATCATTAGCCACTTCACAGTCAAAGAGACTGCAGACCGATTGGTGAATATTCTGAACAAAAAGGGGATGACGGTCTTCAACCGCATACAGCATTCAGAGAATGCAGGCCGACAGGGGGTTGTGCTCCGGGATACGGAATTGATACTCTTCGGCAATCCGAAGGTTGGCACCCCTCTTATGCAATGCCAGCAGAGTGTTGGCATTGATTTACCGCTCAAGGCATTAGTCTGGAAGGACGCGCAGGCAAAGGTATGGATATCGTACAATACGATGGAATTTTTGCAGCAACGACATCACATCACCGGCTGCCAAGAGGTTTTGTCGAAGATGGACAAGGCACAGGCTGGTATAGTGAGAGCAGCCGCTATGGAATAACAGGTCGAATCTATAGGGACAGATACGCCCCCTTTGCGCTCCCCCTGCCGTCCGCAAACGCAACCATAACTCTCTCTGGATACGCAACGCCATGCACTTTACCGAGATCATCTCTATCGCCGGGTACACTATTGAAGCCGTAGGCGTACTGGTCGTCGTTATTGGTTCATGCATTTCCTCTTTCACTTTTATCCGCACCAACCGGAGCTTGGCTGCAGGCATTGCCTATCAGACATATCGACGGCAATTGGGACGATCCATCATTTTAGGCCTGGAATTTCTCATTGCCGGCGATATCATACGAACCGTTGTTGTTGCAAATACCCTGGAAAACGTGGCCATCCTTGGCCTTATCATATTAATCCGTTCTTTTCTCAGTGTGACGCTGCACCTTGAAATAGAAGGCCGATGGCCATGGCAGACAGAGAAACA
>JBFJXW010000176.1:0-7989 GCA_041622895.1 Desulfobulbus sp.
GCCCGCAGTGCTCGCAACAATCTGATATCACTATTGATCGGCAAAATAACCCCCTGAAAACTGGGTGAGATTAAGCCAAAACTGGCGAATTTCTGGCTAAGTTTATTGCCGTTCCGGCTGAATATTCTGCTGTTTTGGCTAAATATTTCCGTAGTGAGGAAAGCGATTTTGTGGATGTGATGCTTAAAATAAACAGGAAATAGAAAAAGGTGCGAGAAGGGAACACCAGCTTTTATGGCGATTTTGAAGGGTAGGGGGCGCTTAGATACTTATGATTCTCTCGATGAGGTTCTGGATTTAATTACGCAGTATTTGAACTGGTATATTTATCCAACACTCATTTGCGATAAAGAAAAAACAGCCTATGGGGGCGTGTGCCATAATGCTGTCGACGGTCGAGCCGGCTGCGTAACGGAAAGGAGATTCTCCTCTGAAAAACTCGGATTATTATTCAAACAAGCTGAGTCAGCCCCGTGTAAAAACGGCTAGGTTATAGGTGGCGTTAACAAATAATTAGAAAGCAAAAGGAATCCAAAGTTGGACAAGGGTTGGACAGAATCGCATAAAAAAGAAAAGGGTTTGCAGTGTGGTGACCGCAAACCCTTGATTTTATTGGTGCCCGGAGCGAGAATCGAACTCGCACAGCCATACGACCGAGGGATTTTAAGTCCCTTGCGTCTACCAGTTCCGCCATCCGGGCTTCAGGGGGCTTTTATACACTTCTCGTGGTGCTTTGTCAAACAGCAAATAGGCAAAGCCGTTGCAGTTACAGCAGGTTAACTGTGGCGTTCGCTCCTGTTGGTATGCTATGGTCGAGCGGATGCTATTTCTGGCTTTTTCCGGGATGTTGAAAGGATAAAATGCGAAAAATCATACTGATCGCGTTGAGTTTTGTAGCGCTGCTTTTCGGGGGGACCTTTGGGTACATGCTCCTGGAAAACACGGGGTTCTGGATGGGCATGTACCTGACCATCATCACCGTGTTCACCGTGGGCTATGGCGACATTGTTCCCATCCACCCGTCGGGAAGGATTTTTACTGTTTTTCTAGTGATCACCAGCGTCAGCTTTGTCATGTACACCTTCAGCAAAGTAACCGAGACCATGATTGAAGGTGAACTGCGCGGTTTATATAAAAGGAGAAAAATGGATAAACAGATCAGCAGGTTGCGGGATCATTACATTGTCTGTGGCTTTGGCAGGATCGGTAAGGAGATTTGCAAGGTTTTACAGGAGCACCACCGGCCCTTTGTCATTATTGAAAAGGATGCTGAGGAAATCCAGGCCATTGAAGATCTGCAGTATCTGCCGATGCAGGGCGATGCTGCCGACGACGAGGTGCTGCTCAACGTCGGCATAGAACGAGCCAAGGGGCTGGTGTCCGTGGTTGCTTCCGATGCGGACAATCTCTACATAACCTTGACCGCCAGAGGACTGAACCCCCAACTGTTTATCATGACCCGCTCAAGCGGTGCCCCCGGCGTGCAGACCAAACTTAAGCGGGCCGGGGCTTCCAAGGTTATTTCACCGTATTCGATCGGCGCTCGTCGCATGGCCCATCTCATTGTTCGACCGACCGTGACCGATTTTCTTGATCTGACCATGCGGGCCGGTGAGCTTGATTTGGTCATGGAGGAGTTGGTGGTCGGTTCCAATTCCCATCTCAACGGCAAAAATCTCATCGAATCGGAGATCAGGAAGAAATACGACGTTATCGTGGTGGCAATCAAACGTCAGGACAGCACCATGCTGTTTAACCCGGGCCCTGAAACCCGGATTATGGCCGGTGATATTCTCATTGTTCTGGGCGCCACCGAGCATATCCTCGGGCTGAGTAGGGAGATGTGAACGCAACCCGGTTGCTGTATCCCTACATGAATTTAACGATGGCCAGCATTTCCCGCACTGCCTGATCCAGGCCGACCATAACCGCGCGGCTGATGACCGCATGGCCGATGCTCAGCTCCTCGATGGCGGGGAGGGCAGCGATGGGCGCGGTGTTGCGGTAATCCAGTCCGTGCCCGGCATTCACCCGCAGGCCCGATTCAAATGCCAGCTCGGACGACTCCTCGATCAGGCGAAACTCATGTTCCTGCTCGTCTTCGGTGGGCGCATCGCAGTAGCGGCCGGTGTGCAGTTCGACAAAGGTCGCCCCGACATCCAGCGCCGCCTGGATCTGGGTGGCATCGGGATCAACAAACAGTGAGACCGGGATGCCCGCCTTGCGCATTTTTTCAATGGCTTTGCCGATTTTCTTGCTGTTGGCAAGCACATCCAGTCCGCCCTCGGTGGTCAGTTCCTTGCGCTTCTCCGGCACCAGCGTCACCATGTCCGGCACAATGTCCAGGGCAAAGTCGATGATCTCAGCGGTTACCGCCATTTCCAGATTGAGCTTGGTTTTCACGGTCTGGCGCAGGATGCGCACATCGCGGTCCTGGATATGCCGCCGATCCTCGCGAAGATGAACGACGATCCCTTCGGCCCCGGCAAGCTCGCAGATGCCGGCAGCCAGTACCGGGTCGGGTTCGGCACCACCGCGGGCCTGGCGGACCGTGGCTACATGGTCAACATTAATGGCAAGGTACGGCATAGTGACACTCCTTGAATTCTGTACTTGTGAAAACAGCTCTTTTTCAAAATCCCACATCCGCACAGCTTCTTCTTCCGAGCGTTCATGATCATAGCCAGTCAGGTGGAGCAGGCCGTGGATGATCAATTCGGTGAGACGGTGGTGCAGGGTGTGGCCCTGTTGACCGGCTTCTCGCCGGGCGGTGTCGACTGAGATGAGGATGTCGCCGAGTTCAGCCTCCGGCAGGACAAAGCCATCGTCGTCCTGGGTTGCCGGAAAAGACAGGACATTGGTCGGCCCCTTCTTTTTGCGGTATTGTTCATTATATCCCGCCATTTCCACATCATCCATCAAGACGATGCTGACCTCAGCTCCCTCGAGATGGAGCAGGTGTATCAGCCGTTCACAGCGGGCCAGGAGCAGTCTGCGGTTAATGCCGGAAATAGCGATATTCGGAGCGCAGGTCAGGTGGACAGCCATGGTTCAAGCCTCGCCGCTCTTGTTGCTTTTGCCGGTCCTCGCTGCATGCCGCGCCGCCTCTTGCTGCTCGTAGGCATGAATAATTTCCTGAACCAGAGGATGGCGCACCACATCAGCCTTGGAAAAATGGCGGAATGCAATCCCTTTGATGCCGGTTAGAATGCGTTCGGCCTGGATGAGTCCGGACTTCTGGCTGCCCGGCAGGTCGATCTGGGTCACGTCGCCGGTGATCACCGCCCGTGAATCGAAACCAATACGGGTAAGGAACATTTTCATCTGTTCCCTGGTGGTGTTCTGGGCCTCGTCCAGAATAACAAAGGCGTTGTTCAGGGTTCGGCCGCGCATAAAGGCCAGCGGAGCCACCTCGATTACCCCGCGTTCGGTCAGCTCCTGCATCTTTTCCTGACCGAGCATATCGTTGATGGCATCGGTGAGCGGCCGCAGGTACGGGTCGACCTTCTGTGCCATGTCGCCCGGAAGGAATCCGAGCTTCTCACCCGCTTCCACAGCGGGGCGGGTGAGGATGATCTTGGCGATTTGTTCCCGGGCAAGTGCTGAAACCGCCATGGCAACGGCCAGGTAGGTCTTGCCGGTGCCGGCCGGTCCGATACCGAAGACGATATCGTTTTCGCGAATCGCCTCGATATAGAGCTTCTGGTTGAGCGATTTCGGTGCAATCACCCGTTTGCGTGAGGTGATGCAGACCTTGTCGAGAAAGATATCCTCCAGTCGGGCCTGGGGTGAAGATTGCAGAATCTTGACGCCAAAGACGATGTCCTGGCTGAACACCGGGTAGCCCTTGAGCAGCAAGCCGTACATCTGCTGCAGGGTGGACACGGCCAGTTCCACTGCATGGGCCCGACCATTGATCTGCAGGCTGTTGCCGCGGGCGTTAATCATCACCCCGGTGGCCTGCTCGATGATCTGGAGGTTTTTGTTCAGGTCGCCGAACAGCAGTTGGGCGAACTTGTTGTCAGCGAAGTCGAGTTCCCGTGAGATCTCGGCATTGAGAGCGGTGGATGGTTTCAAATCACTTGGCCCCGGTTGCGGCCAGGGCCTCATCGACCATGGTCTGCAGCGACGACAGGGAACGATCACGCACCGGCCGGCCATTGATGAACAGAGTGGGGGTTGACGTGACATCGGCCATTTGGGCGTCGGTCCGATCTTTGGCCAGCTGTACCTGTGTTTCCGGGCTGTTGAGGTCACTTTGGAATTTTGCCATGTCCAGACCGATTTTCTGGGCTGTTTCCATAACGCTGTTCGGTGTCCAGGTTTTTGTCTGGAAGAGGGCGTCATGCATCTCCCAGAATTTTCCCTGGCGCTGGGCGGCGATGGCGGCTAAGGCTGCCGGCTCAGCCTGCTGATGCATTGGCAGCGGTAGATGTTTGAAGACAATGCGCAGGGTGTCTTTGTTGCTGGCCTGGAGCTGTTCGATAACCGGCTGGAGTTTACCGCACCAGGGGCATTCGAAATCGGAAAAAACGATCATGGTGACCGGCGCGTCCATCTTGCCCAGAACCGGTGCGCCACTGATGTCGATCTTCTGGTTGAAGCTGATATCGATGGCCGTATAGGTGTTGGTTTTACCGTTGATCAGGTAGAGAAATTCTCCTCGGGGAGCGATGTCGATACCGGTGGTTTGCGGATCAACCGGCAGGCTGCCCAACTCCTTGCCTTCTGGAGTGAAAATATAGACCTTGGAATCGGCTGTGAGGATAAAAACCTTTTTGTTGTCCAGGGATTGGACGATGGCAAGGGGTTTCGCCGGTACGGGCCAGGTGGCGAGCACCGACCAGTTAAGATCGCCGGAGGTATGGCTGACGGGTGGTTCCGCAGCCTGGGCGGAGAGCGGTAAGAGAAGAAGAGCACTGAGAATGATTTTTTTTAGCATGATGGGAACGTGTCCTTTGGTTAGGAAGGGGAAGGAGGGCACACCGGTTGCAATCGGAGAGGCCTGAGGCGGAAAGGATTGTTTTTCGGTGGCTCGTCGTTTGCTATCGTGTTGATTTCGTCTTTCTACATTTCCTGTAACAATAAAAGTGGGAAATACTATAATGATACCTACGTGAATGCGCAAGGAGCAAGAAGGAAGCATGGATCGCAGTTTGCAGCGACAGCGCATTTGCGCCAGCGGGCTGGTGAAGCAGACAGTTTGCTGCCACTGCTGCCGTAGCCAACGGGTAGTGGATGGGGCTGTGGTGGTTTTTCAGGTCTTCGTGTGTTTTTTTTGCCACCGCAATCAGGAGAAAAGCATGCTATTTGGCCGAACTCATTGAAAACAGGATATTTTGGAAAAACACTACATGTTGCATGTTTTGTTCTTGATGGTCTCTATATGTTGTGATAAGTTCGTTCTCGAAGAGGCGCTTCGATCAGAGGGCGACCGTTGGTAATGACCCGCCGCAAGGCGGAGACTGCTGAATCCTTTACAGGCTGGGCAGGGAAGCACGATAGGAATATCCCGGTGTGGTCCCTGCCTGTTTGCGTTGTAGCAATAGAGATGAGATGAAATTAAGTGAGAAGAGGAAAAAGATGACCAGAAGCATACCACGACAGCAATTAACCGATACTGCGGAAACCGTGCTGGAACGGCGGTACTATCTGAAAGACGAACAGGGCAAACCGCTTGAGAACTGGGAAAGCCTGTGCCGTCGGGTGGCCAACGCCGTGGCCTCGGTTGATAGCGATCGGGATGATTACGAGGGATTAAGTGACCGCTTCTTCAGTATGATCTACTCGCTCGATTTCCTGCCCAATTCACCATGCCTGATGAACGCAGGGACTGATCTCGGTCAATTATCCGCCTGTTTTGTCCTGCCAGTCGAAGACTCGATGGACGGCATCTTTACCTCTATCCGCAACGGCGCGCTGGTGCACAAGACCGGTGGCGGCACCGGTTATTCTTTTTCCCGCCTGCGTCCCAAAAATTCCGCAGTTCAATCAACCCAGGGTGTAGCCTCCGGTCCCTTGAGTTTTGCCGCGGTCTTTGATGCCGCCACCGAAACCATCAAACAGGGCGGCAAACGACGCGGTGCCAATATGGGGGTGCTGCGGGTTGATCATCCAGATATTCTCGAATTCATCAGCGCCAAGCAGGATCAGACCCGATACACGAATTTCAATTTCAGCGTGGCCATTACCGATCCGTTCATGGAGGCGGTGCGCAATGATCTCGAATATGACTTGGTAGACCCTTCCAACGGTGATGTCATCAATACCCTGCGGGCTCGCGAAGTTTTTGATAAGATAGTCGATTTGGCCTGGCACAACGGCGAGCCCGGTGTGCTGTTCATCGATGCCGCCAACCGCGACAACGCCACCCCCCAGCTGGGCAAGTTCGAGGCCACCAATCCCTGCGGCGAGCAGTGGCTCTTGCCCTACGAGTCCTGCAATCTCGGTTCCATTAACCTTGGCCAGTATGTCAAGGATGGCAAGCTCGACTGGGACCGGCTCGGGCAGACCACGCACCTGGCAGTCCGTTTTCTTGATAACGTTATCGACTGCAATCGCTTTCCCATCCCTGAGATTGCTGAAATGACGCAAAAGACCCGTAAGGTCGGCCTGGGCATTATGGGCATGCACGACATGCTGATCCAGATGGAATTGCCCTACGGCAGCGAGGAAGGCCGGCAGGCTTCAGCCGAAGTCATGGCCTTTATCCGCAGCGAGGCGGAGCAGGCTTCCATTGCCCTGGCGGAAATGAAAGGACCCTTTCCCGCTTACGATTCCAAGTTCAACCATTATCCGGCACGGCGCAATGCAGCCCTGACGTCGATCCAGCCCACCGGCACGGTGTCGATGATTGCCGACTGTGCTTCGGGATGCGAGCCTTATTTTTCCATCGTCATGATCAAGAACGTCATGGACGGCGACCGCCTGCTCATGGTCAATAAACTGTTTGAACGGGTAGCGCGGGAGGAAGGGTTCTATTCGGCGGAATTGCTGGAGCGGGTAGCCAGCAGCGGCACGGTCATCGGCCATCCCGAAATTCCGGCTCGTTATCAGGAAATTTTCCGCACTGCCCAGGATATCAGCCCGGAACAACATATCCGCATGCAGGGCACGCTCCAGTGCAGCGGGGTAGATTCTTCGATCAGCAAGACCATTAACCTGCCGTCCAGCGCCACCACGGACGATGTTCGCACTTCCTACATGCTGGGCTTTGAACTCGGTTGCAAGGGGTTGACCGTGTATCGCGACGGTTCTCGCGATCACCAGGTGCTCAACACCATGGCTACCAGCCCGGATAAGTCGGCCACGGTTTCCTCCGAAGGATTGTTCCAGAAGTCGACCCTGCCCGACGTGCTCAGCGCCAAGCGTTACCGGCTCAAGGATATCAACCAGGAGACCATCTATCTGATCGTCTGCTTTGATGAGAACGAGAAACCCATGGAGGTTTTTGCCAAATTCCCCTTTGATAATCGGGTGGATTTGAAAGATAAATCAACCATGTGGACCACCACCTGCCGGCTGGTGTCGCTGGCTCTGCGCTATCAGATTCCTATGGATGAGATCATCAAGCAGCTGGATCGCTCCAGCGGGCACATGCTGGATCTACCGGCCCAGCTGGGAAAACTGTTGAAGTCGTTTATGGCAGCGACCCAGCATGGGTTTGCTTCGGTGTGTCCGGAGTGTACCGGGAAGCTGGTGTTTGAGGAAGGGTGTGAGGTGTGTCGGGATTGTGGGTATTCTAAGTGTTCGTGATGGGAGTGACCATGAAGGATACAGGAATTGGCGAAATAGTGATGGAGAAGTAATGAGATAATTGATGTGTGGCTTTTTTGTCCCTCATCAGGAGTAGATACCGTCTTCAGCCGCAAGCGGTATTTGCATAATTTGCTTGATAGGGAAGCTGATTTTTTAAGACACCAAAGCAAAGGTGGACAAGTTTTCGCATCGCGGCACCGATCGCGGCCATTTTTGCTTTGTTTTTAGCCA
>JBFJXW010000177.1:0-7986 GCA_041622895.1 Desulfobulbus sp.
CAATGGAGGCGGATAATTTCCCGATTGCCGACAGCTTTTCCGCATGCATATACTGCTTCTGCGCTTCCTGCAGTTCGCGGGTCCGTTCCTCGACCCGCCGTTCCAGATCGTTATTGATCGCCTGCAATTGGTTTTGCGCCAGCATGAGTTCGGAAATATCCCGAAATCCTCCGACGACCTTGGTGAAGCGGCCATTCTGATGCCCAAACGGATGAATGGAAACAGCAGCGGGAAAACTCTCGCCTGATTTTCGCATCAACGTCGCACCGGAAGATTGCGTGGCCTGTCCTTGACACAATTTTTTCATCTGCTCAGGAAAAAGCGATTGGTCTTCCGCCGGATAGATCAGTGCGATCGATTTACCGACAGCCTCTTCCTGCTGGTAGCCAAATAGTTTTTCCGCACCGGCGCTGAAAATATCGATGAAGGCATCGTCCTCTGCTAACGTACAGACGACCAGACCGATACTGTCCAGGGCCTGATAGATGGAAGCCAGGTTTTCAGCCTGCTCGCGTAGTTGAATATTGGCCGCCTCCAGCTGGCAGGTACGCTGCTGAACCAATTCCTCCAGATGATAGCGGTAATGCTCCAGCTCAGTGCTGGTCTGCCGGGATTCGGTGACATCCATCATGGCAATCCGCCCCAGGCGTTCGCCGGATGCCGCCTCAAAAGCGGCGCCCTCCAGATAGAGATGGCGCTCGCCCCTTTCATCTCCATGTACATGTATTTCGCCGGTTGCTTTGTTTTCCTCGGAAAAAACACGCTCAAAAAAAAGATGCAGACCGGACTGCGCCTTTTCTGGAACAAAATCACCGATACAACGATTCAGTAATCGGGATCGATCAACGCCCAAGAGCTGGGAGGCGGCCAGATTACTTTCCCGGACCATGCCCTGCCTGTCAACGGTACAGTACCCAACCGGCGCAAAGTCGTAGAGATCGTAATACTTCTGCAAACCAGCTTCGACCTCGACCCTGGCCAGTCGCAACTCCTCGTTTTGCTGCTCCAGTTCAACCTGATGCTTTTGCAGCTCGCTGTACACACGCTCTGCCTCGTCCTGGCTGTGCGACGAACCGGCACGCAGATACGAGGGGGATTGCCGCTGGTCAGCCTGCGAATCCCTACAGTGCTGTTCCGTTCCCTGTCGTTTCTTTTCATTCATGGCACGGACTCTTCGCTCAATGGGAGAAACGCCGGGATGGCGGAAAGAGGCGTACCCGCTTCATCGATTCTTTCGTTAGTCAATATATGTTTCATTTCAATAGGATGAAATATATTATCCTCCCGTTGACCATGTAACGGCGCTGCAGCTGCCGGCATGCACGATTTCATCGGCAGTGTTGACCGGTACGACAGGTGGACAAAGGAGCCAAGCGGGTGCAGTCGGCCACGGCCCGGCATCTTTTTTGTACACTTAGCCATCGAGTGTTCCTTTTGCGCGGAGGGCCGCATGGACAAAGGCTGATTTTCTGTACTTCATTTGAAGGTACAACACTCATATCGATATGTGCACCAATAAATTGTCCTAAAAGATGACATTCCACTGCAAAACCGTGCAAAACAGAAGATCGCATAACTTTTTTTTGTACCACAGATTCTCGAAGCAGGCGGGCTGGACAAAGAAATTTTCACCCTTGAAACGGTAGATCGTACTACAAAATCACACACCCTGTTTACGACAGGGTGTCAAGCGGTAAGAACGGACAAAATGCGGGTATTGCGGACTCCTGCCCCTGCATCGTGCAGATGAAAACCGCCGCACTGAAACCGATCGCTCAGTCGCGGCAGGGTCGGTCGACGTAGCGAGAATAGAGGTAGCGGCCGTACTCGTCATAATAGTTGTATGTATCACGGCAAATACGTTGTGGCGGTGCGGGAGGAGGAGGGGCGGCCATCTGTGACAGGGCCATGACGCCCAATATACCACCAAATATCGCCAACGGGATGATCCAGCCGTCGTCTGAATGGTGCCTGCCATGGTAATCGGGCCGCGGCGCATAAGAGTGCTGTGGCGGCCTTGAATGGTAACCACGACGCTCACCCAGCCCGATGGTCGGACAGAGCAGGACAAATAGAACTACAGCAATCAGTTTACGCATAGTCGCACCTCTTCTGTAATCCAAATTCATACACCTGTACTTGATATACCCTAATTTCTTCTCTTGTGATAAGCTAGCCCCTGTGCGTTGAAAAATCGACAATACCGTCGCAGGCAAACGACATCGCGTCCCCTTCGACCAACAAGAGAAACACCATGATTCCTTTGACCTTCCTGTACAATCTCGCCGTCAGTTGCTGGCTGGGTGGAGCGGCTCTCTTCACCTTCCTCCTTACCCCTATCCTGTTCAGCTCTTACTCCCGCGATATGGCCGGTGGCATCGTCGGTGTCCTCTTTCCCGGTTATTTTCGCTGGGGACTGGCCTGCGGCGTGCTGGCCCTGATTTGCCAGAGTATCAATCGGGGCCGCTTTGCCATGGTCTCGGCAGTGATCATCACGGTCATGCTGGCCCTGACGTCAATCCAAGCCTTTGTCCTTGAGCCGCGTGCGGTCGAGGTGAAACGCTCCATCGCTTCCTTTGAAACAACCCCCAAAGATGATCCATACCGCGCCCAATTCCGCAAACTGCACGGCATCTCCATGGCAGCCAACCTTGCGGTTATTGCAGGAGGGGCGGTGCTGATCCTCCTGGCGTCTCTGCCAGGAACAGCTGCAAATTCTCAATCACCTGCGCCGAAAAGCACCACCGCCCAAACCACCACCCGACCATGACTATCACCCTGCTCTCTATCTTTGCCTCTTCGTTCATGATCGCCCTTTCCGGCGCCCTGATGCCGGGTCCGCTGCTCACCGTCACTATCAGTGAAAGTTCACGGCGTGGCGCCATTGCAGGCCCTATGATGATCTTTGGCCACGGCATGCTCGAACTGCTGCTGGTCGTCGCGCTGCTCTCCGGTTTCGCCGCCTTTCTCAACCGCGACGATGTTTTTATCTGCATCTCCCTGTTCGGCGGGGCCACGCTTTTCTGGATGGCGGCTTCCATGCTCAGGAGCCTCTCCAGACTGGAATTAACTGCTGAGAACACGACGGAAAAACAAAAAAATCTGGTTATTGCCGGGATAGTCTTGAGTGCTTTCAACCCCTATTGGGTGCTCTGGTGGGCCTCCATTGGCCTGGGCTATATTATGCATTCCGCCCGATTCGGATTTCTGGGAATCGCCTCTTTTTTCGTGGGCCATATCCTTGCCGATCTGCTGTGGTATGCCTTAATTTCCTTAGGCGTTGCCAGAGGCAGGCGTTTATTCAGCAATACGCTCTACCGCAGACTCATCGGTACCTGCGGGGTATTCCTGATTCTTTTTTCCTGTTATTTCTTCTACAGCGGGATTGAAAAACTTGTTTAAATCGTACAATGCGGAGCGCTGAGCCTTCCTGGCTGTCAACGAATGCAATCCAACCTTTGGCAGGAAACGATGCGCAGGATCAATACCTGCCGCGCAGGCATCGCCGAAAAGTGCATTGCCAGCACGGATGAACCGGAATGCAGGTGGTGCGGCAGAGCAGCTCGAGCACCATCGGTATGGTTTCTATCTGGGAGCGAGAATCACAAAGGAATGAATGCGTTACTCAATGCGCTCAGCAACGAAGCACTTTGCCGAAACCATGGCAGTCCCCTTGCTCAATCACCTGTCTCAAAAGCAGATTACAGCAATTGCAGAGGCAGCTCTCCCCAACGAACCACCCCGTATTCTTACCAAAAGCACTTCGTGGCTTTTTCCTCGTCGCTGCGGGCAGCCATATCCCTGACATGAGCCGCCACCATCTCGCTGTTAAAGGGAAAGGCTTGTTCTGGACAGAAACGGACGCACTGCATACATAGCACACAGGACTCCGCAATCAGCGGGAAAGGCTCCAGGGTAATTGCCGCCATCGGGCAGACCTCGGCACACAGGCCGCACTGGACGCATCGCTGTTCCTCGGCTGCCAGCGGTGGTCGTGCAGCCTTCGCCGC
Organism: Desulfobulbus sp.; assembly: GCA_041622895.1. Taxonomy (GTDB): domain Bacteria; phylum Desulfobacterota; class Desulfobulbia; order Desulfobulbales; family Desulfobulbaceae; genus Desulfobulbus. Next base: position 4,011 of record JBFJXW010000177.1, read on the forward strand.
CGCAAGACTCTTGCCGGCAGCATCGGCCTGCAGCCAGGGAGAGAGATACTCCAAAACCGCCAGGTCCAGCGGAACGACCGCATCTTTTGCCAGGTTGGCAACCACTGCATCGACCAGCAGATCCACTTGAGCCAGGTCTTCGGAGTTCGGATGCCCGGCTGCCAGCGGTTGCGGCGCAGCCCACATGGAAGAATGCACGGCCAAGACCTTGGCGGCTCCGACAGGGATGAACTGCTTTTTTCGCAATTGCCGTGCAAGCTCAGGAAGAGCCAGCCCACTGGTCACCCCTCCCCAGGTAACAAAGGGTACGGCCCATCCTTGGGACGAGGACGGCAGGGTCTCGACAAGATCAGTCACCGGAGGCACGGCATGATCGCAGTACACCGGCGAACCGAGCCAAAGACAGCTGGGTTGACGCAGACAGGCTTCCATCGTTGCCGACACCGAGCCATCACGTGCCGAAAGATCAACCAGCGTTGGCGAACAGCCATGCCCGACCAGGTTTTGATGTATGCGTTCAGCTACCCGACGGGTCGATCCGGCGGGTGAAAAATAGACAATACAGTGCTTTTGGTGCATGATTGTGCCCTCCTTCTGGCTAACGGGTCCGTCTGTTGCCTGCTATCTGGCTTGATGCTTTTGTTGTATAGTGCCTTCCGGGGTTATTGCTCTCGAGAAAGAGTTACGCAGTCAGGGGGAATGCCCAACGTAAACAGGCATTGCCGATCATATACCCGAGGAAGCCTATTTCTTGCTAGTTGATGACTTCACGTACTTGACCAGGCAGCTTGAAACAAGCAGAGAATCCACTTTAAAAAGCCCCCCCCTGTTCAAACGAATGGAGCCACCTCTGACGATAGCGACGATAAATCAACAGGTACGCCGAAAACGGACGCAGATCCTAACCTCCAGAACCTGGATGAATTCTATTTCTGAATAGTTGTTCTCCCTTCTTTCCGGAGGCGATAGATCAGCCAAATACGGTTCCAGGGAATAGAGGTGGGAAGTTTTTCCGGTTGCAGAAGGGCACGGATTGTCCTGGCATCCTCTTCATTCAGGTTCCGACCGACATAATGGAACCAGCTCCCGGATTGCTCTTTGATCCAGGGGGCAAGCCACTGAGCACTGGGCGACAGGGATTCTTCGATGGAGAACCGTGTCCACTCAACCAATTTCAAATGAGCCAGGTTTTCCAGTTGTTCTCTTTGGGGTAAAGGGGCTCTTTCTGCATAAAAGAGCTCTTCCCCCTCTTGTATCTGAGCAAAGAGGGTATCGTCTATCCGGCCTTTGAGTATTTCACTTAATCTGCTGCCTGCTCCGGGAAGGGGGAGGCACCCGGTAATCCAGCCGTTGGGAGCAAGTTTTTCTTCCACAACCCGAGGAAGAAGCTCTCCCCGCTCCTCCAGTACTCCATCCAGGACAATATGCTCCCATGTCAGAGGCTGAAGATCCGGATGATCCAGCCATTGAGGATTCTTGAGGGAGCAATCAACGAGGATGGGCCGTTCCGATTCCGGGAGACTTTCCATGGAAAATTCCACTAAATTACGATAATCCTCCCGATCGGACAAAGCGATGAGTCCTCCTTCTGGGACCTTACGAAAGAGTTCCCAGAAGAGCTGGTTCCAACGGAGGGGGGCGAGGAATATGCGGTCGGAACGGACGATCTGCATCGGTTCGGTCAAGGCTTCCAGCAGCTTCCTGCGGGAGGATGAGGTTCCCTGTACACGTCGAATCCAACGGTCCCGTTCTTTGTCACCCGGTGAGAATGTCAGGATCTCCGGTTCCTCTTCCAGCATCCGGTCCAACTGTTCTTCTCGTTGCCGGATGACCTGAGTCTGAATGGTGCCCTCATACCCCTGGCCGGTGGGTTGATAGAATATTCGGCCTTTCAGGGTTCCGGGCAGATATTGCTGGGCCACCCAGTGATCGCGGAAGGCATGGGGATATTTGTACCCTTTTCCATGACCGAAACTGTGTTTGTCCCGGTTGGCATCCCGTAGATGATTGGGAACCTCGGCCTCCTCTTTTTCTACTGCATCCAGAGCATCGAAAAAAGCCAGGGCTGAGTTGGATTTGGGACAGGTCGCCAGATACAGGGCTGCCTGGGTGAGATGAAAATGCCCTTCCGGTAGGCCCACCCGGTCATAGGCCGATGCGGCCGCATCCACGACTCCTAATGCGTTGGGATCAGCCATACCAACATCTTCACTTGCCGATATCAGCATCCTTCTGAAAATATATCGGGGATCTTCTCCAGCCTTTACCATGCGGGCCATCCAATAGAGGGCTCCGTCGGGATCTGATCCTCGAAGGGATTTGATAAAAGCGCTGATCGTATCGAAATGATAATCCCCTTCTTTGTCATAGAGAACGGCTTTTTGCTGAATACTCTCTTCGGCAGCTGAAAGGGTGATATGTATCCGGCTGTTTTCCGGAGGAGGAAAGCTTTCGGGAGTGGTTTCCACGGCCAGTTGTAACGCATTCAGCAGCGACCGGGCATCACCAGAGGCCACACGTACCAGGTGATCCAGTGCGTCAGCCTCAAACTCCACCTGCCATTTCCCGTAACCCCGTTGCTGATCCTGCAGGGTCTGGGTAACGATCTGCCGGAGATCTTCTTCGCTCAGTCCTCGCAATTGGAAAACCCGGCTGCGGCTGACCAGAGCTTTGTTCACTTCGAAATAGGGGTTTTCCGTGGTGGCCCCGATCAGAATAATGGTGCCTTTTTCCACCCAGGGGAGCAGTGCATCCTGTTGGGATTTATTCCACCGGTGGACCTCATCGACAAACAAGATGGTGCGTTTGCTGTGCAAGTCCTGCGCTTTTCGGGCTTCTTCAATGGCCTCCCGCAAATCCTTCACGCCGCTGAGAACGGCATTCATTGATACAAAACGGCTGGCGGTGCTGTTGGCAATCACCCGGGCCAGTGTGGTTTTCCCCGTACCGGGAGGGCCGTAAAATATCAATGATGAAAGCTGATCCGCCCGAATCGCACGGCGCAAAAGCCGGCCTTCTCCGAGAATATGGTCTTGCCCCACGTACTCTTCCAGGGTGCGGGGACGCATTCTGGATGCCAGCGGTTCTGCGGACAATGAAGGGGAACGGGAAAAGAGATCCATTGAAATCAGTGGGTTCCGGCTGAAAAATTACAGTTAAAATTGTACCGTTACAGGTATTCTTCTTGACATGGGTATGAGAGCTTTCCTTGCAAGACACCTTGGTTCAAGGAGATACCGTGAAGCGCGTCCAGTTATACTCGCTTTAGCTCTTGTATTGGCAACAAAAAGTACTCGATAGCCACCCGAACGTTTCGACCTGATCGCTCAGCAAGTGGCACTTGCAGACAAGCTCCGCAGGGATATTGAGAAGTTCTTTGCCGGGTGAAAACGACCGCTTCAAGATCCGAGCCCTTGATCAAAATGCAATGTTCATCTCACATATCATTACTAATCCCCGGGGGTCAATGCGGGAGGACAAAATCAGAAAAAAAAAGCACCTGAAGCTCGAATTGCTCCAGGTGCTTGAATTTGCTTGGCTGGGGGACAGGGATTCGAACCCCGATAAGCGGAGTCAGAGTCCGCTGTCTTGCCGTTAGACCATCCCCCAGCAGGTGGAAAGTTTTTAGAAAATAAAAAGATTTTTCTCGATTGTCAAGAAAAAATCAAACCGATATCCGGATTAGCCGCACTCGTACCCAACATCAAACACCAGCGTATCAAGAGATAATCAATCCGGCGTAGCCGACCACCTGGGACGTATCGCCGCTGGCCTCGCCGGAATCGGTATAGCGAACAAGTTCGGCTCTGGTCGCACCCAACTCCATGGCGGTCAGCAGCGCGATGGTGGTCGGCATGACGCCGCACATCGAGATCCCTTGACCGAGTACCGTTGCATACAGTCCCTGCGGATCCATGGCGAGAATACGCTCAATGGCCATTTGGTCCTTTCGTGCTGCCTGTTGACGCGATTCGTA
>JBFJXW010000178.1:0-7971 GCA_041622895.1 Desulfobulbus sp.
AACTTTGCGAATCTCATCGCTGGTCAGTTCCCGGGCGGTGAGCAGTATGGTGTCGAATGAATCGTTGGCGTCCCTGACGGGGAGCACTGATAATAAATAGTCGCCATGGAGCCCGGGAAGGCGCGTTTCCTCAACTTTTAAGGTGCATTTTTTTAAAAACTCTTCCAGCGGACACGGAAGGTGCGGCCACCTGCCTCCATGAATGATTTTGCATACCCCTTGGCCTATGACCTCTTCTTTTGTTTTTTTTGCTGCTCGCAGGGTTGCCTCATTCACCGCGATAATGGTCCCGTTTGTTCGAACGACCAGGCAGGGCACCTCAACGCCGTTAAAAATATGCTCCCATTGCATTGGTGACTTTTTCCCTGATGGAATGTTGTGGCTGGCGCCGGTAGCGTGGTTTTGAGAAGATAGATTTCGGTCAATATCTTGGGTTATGTCCACGGCGTCCTCCTGGCGCGATAAAATCGGGTGAGAATGCAAAGAAAGGGGGCGTTTCAATACCGGGGATGACGAAGGAGAAAAATCCAAAGGAAGATGCAAAAGAATGGGGTGTTTTCCTTGACCGGGCCACTGTTCCACACTGTGGTAGATGAGCATGTCTGCGTTCCGAGGTATAACCACCGCTTTACCACTGAATTATCGTCTCTATTTCACATAAGAAAAAAAAATGATTTTGTCCAGACATTCGAATGGGCCGCCTTGGGGAGGTGTCATTTTTTGGCCATAATAAGGCGGCTGCCGAAAAAAAAAGACCCGTTTGGGATGGTGTGCAAACCGACCATGGACCCAAAGAAGCCATTGGCGTTCAGGCATCCAGCGGTCATTACTTTTTCGTTCCACGGATGCCTCAATCGACGGCGATGCTCCGACCTGGAGCCTGACAGTGGGTGTCGTGCAATGTTGACGCCCCTTGCCTTTTCGAGCCGATTTATTTTCTCCTGTTTAAATGCATGAGGCCGCAATGTGAGCTGGAATGATTCCCTCCCTCGGATAACCCTGCTCCAGGAGTTCATCGGTAGCCCTGCGGCCAATACATCGCCTGTGAACCATGAACACTTATCTCTGGATTTGTGACCAACCGCCTGTTTTTGTGCAAACGGGTCCATCCGTTTGAGATGCGGAGGAATATTGGGGAAATACCTGAGCCGCCCCCCTAGTACCGAGGAGAGATATCCCTACAATCACTGAAGGGGCGGCGATGGATTTTGCAAAAAATGGCATCCCATATTGAGCACGGCAAGCTGACAGCTCATTATTTTTTGTTTTCATGACAAGCGCAGCAGGATGCTTCCGTAAATCAACCTTTTTTCATGGCAACTCCCTTGCAGATGCTTGCCCCCTGTTAGCCAATTGCATATTTCTGGACTGTTGGTCGGTTGATAGCCATATCAGTTGGCAAATATTTTTTTAAACAGCATTTCCCCGAAAATGAACGCCGTCAAGAAGAAGAATATGCTGCCAACCGAAATCATGATCTCATGCAGACTGGGGGTGTATGCGTAGTACTGGGGAAGATCGACTACATGGTACTGATGAAAGTGGGGAACAAGTTGGCCGACAATGACCAAATCATAGTACAAAACAAAGGTGCCAATCAGGCAGGAGAGGCCAGCAAGAGCCAAGACCGCCAGTTTCTTCCCTTTGGCCAGAAAATAGAGAGTGATGGGGAGGAGGACTGTCAAACAAATCTCACCAATCCAAAAATTGAGAGCGAAGTCGCCCTTCACGAGAAGGGCCATGGCCTCTGGATTTTTAGCGAAGCGAGGAAAGTATCCCCCCATGATTTTAACGATTGAAAAATAAGCGAGGCCCAGCAGCAGCACAAGAAACAGTTTGGCTGTAGCGTGGTACGCCCTGTCGTGCTCAGCGTTCGAACTGTCGTTATTGAATTTGTATGCAAGCCAGTTGAGCAACAGGATGGCAGCGCAACCAGTCATGATTGAGAGGGAAAGAAAGTAGATCGGCATGTAGTTATCGCTCCAGAACCCTCTTTCGCCAAGCAGCCCCATGTCCGAATTCATATTCAGATTACCTGCGGTCAACAGCAGAAAAGCGACCAGGGCAAATCCTTTTGCCGCTTTGTGCCGTCTGGTGAGCAACATCATGAAATTACATATCATCAAAACCAGGGAACAGCTGTAGATCGCGGTTTTCCACCAGATATTGGAAAAAGGCTGGGGGGAGAACCAGGCGTAAAAAACGACACGCCATGGACTCTCAAGCTCCAGGGTGATGCACATCAGTCCCGCTGCCATAGCAACGATGGCAAGAAAGACCGTCCTGGTAACAAGAGGTTTGAATGTCGTAAGGCCAAAAACCTGACCGAGCGTTGAAATAATGCAGAGCCCTGTGGCAAGGCAGGCGAAGAAAACGTAAGGGGTAATGAGCAGTCCCCATGGCACTTCCCTGGTCGTACCAAAAGTATGATGGTGGCCAACGATCATGGTATGCAGGCCAAAGGAGAGGCCGATTCCACAAATAAGCGCCAGCACAATAAAAACCAGTATCTGGTTCATGGATGGCAACGGCAGATTGGTTGTCTTGGTGTAGATGTTCATGTTTTTCCCTTTCGTTAGCGTTTTACAGAGATGTGGTTGCTGAGAACAGGCGCATTCTGGTCAAAAAAAAATCAGGCATCCGCCTCTGCCTTATTCATATAAAAGATATTCGGCAGTGTGCCGGCTTCCGGACGAAGAACCCAGAACTCATTTCCAGGAGTATGGATCAACTTGTAGGCCGGAGTATTCGGATCGGTGAGATCGCCAAAGACCCGCACTTTGGCCGGGCAGGCAGCACTGCAGGCCGTTGCCTTGCCACCGCTTGTCTTAAGCTTGGTATCGAAGCAGAAGTTGCACTTATCAATAGCCCGGTCCTCCTCCTTGAAGTATCGGGCATTATACGGGCAGGCGGCCATGCAGGTTTTACAGCCGATGCATTTTTGCTGATTCATGAGCACAATGCCGTTGCTGGTTTCTTTATACGTCGCTCCGGTAGGGCAGACCCGAACACAGTGCGGCTCATTGCATTGATTGCAGAGAATGGGCATGAACGAACGCGCCTGTTGCCCTTGAGCGCTTGGGATGCTGAGTTCCAGAATACTGGTGCGAGATCCGTAGATCGGGACACCATTGATGTTTCTGCATGCTTCCAGGCACAGTTCGCAATCAATGCAGTTGTTTTGCTGAATAACCATCGTATAATGCGGGCTATAAGGAAACTGTGCAGGTCGAACAGGTTCATTAAACGGCGCTCCATAGGCGTTTGCAGCGGAGGTTATAGAAAGAACTGATCCGCCCAAAAAAACACCCGTGATGGCGAGTCCAAATTTCATGAATTGCCGACGATCTACAGAAGCGAGTGACTCAACCCCCTCGTTTCTCATCGAGTTAAATCTAATATTTCTCATAGCGGTCTCTCATATTCAGTTTTAATGACTAACCTTATCCACCATTAAACAATTGCATTACAAATGGATTGAATGTGTAATTTTTTATTTGCAATTCGTTCATTGCGTTCCTCTCCTTAATGTCAATGCGCACTTCTCCCCATTCTTTATAATTTTTTTCAATATTTCTTGTTGGTCCACCTCTGTCTTTTTCGCATCATTGCAATCAATGAGCAGTTGCGCATAATTGATAATCCCATTTATTATATTGGTAACTTCATTGATAAGAGTGGAGAATTCTGCCTCTCTCGTGTGGATAGCAAAGGTATTGAGACCGCCATCAGCATCTCGTTGGAGCAGATGATTAATGGCCCCAAGCAGAGAGCGAACTTCCACGCACGCCTTTCCGGTTTCTTCCAAACTGAGAAGGCGTCCATCCTTCAGGGCCTGCTCAACTTGTGACGAGATGGTCGTCAATGGTTTGACTGATTTCAGATACAACATGACCAGGCTGAAGCAGGCCAAAGAAATGATCGCACCCATGATGATCAGCGCTATTTTCTGGAAACCCATGACCCTGCTTCTCATTTCATTGACGACGATGCGATCGAACTTAAGGAATTGTTTATTGATGTGGCGAAGTTGCCCCATGATCTGCAGAGTCAACTCTTCATCCCCTGGCTTTTCCGCAAGAATGCGCAGGTTAATGACGACGTGCCCCAGATCCAGATCCCGCATGAACGAAAGTTTGTATTGTGTTGAAATTATAGAGTTGTCGAGCAGGGCCGTGTACCTGCTTTGCAATTGCTCAAACTCCTTGGCTGCGGCGATCAACAGCGATCGATCACGAGACAGCAGACCCTCCGTTGCCTGGTCCTGTATGGTGGTGTAAAGGAAAATGGTGCCTTCACTCTCCTGAACAACAGCAGAGTAGTCAAACGCCATGTTGTGTTTGTACAAGCCCGTGACGATGAGAATCGCCAACAACAGTGCAATAATGGAGAACACAGCGATATTGAATTTACGTAGTGATTGCATCAACCACCTTCTCGACCACTGACTGGCCTTCACTGCATGTCTCCTTAAAGTTGCAGCTACTGCAGTCATCTTTCGGCTCTTCAGCAAGGATGGGTTCTTTTTGCGCGCTGCAATCGACAATAATATCGAACTCATCTCCATCCAGTGTTTCGACCTGGAGGAGAATCTCTGCCAGATGTTCGAGAAGTGTCTGTTTGCTCTTCAGGATCGAGAGTGCTTCCGCATAACATTGCGTAAGCAAAGTATTCACCTCTTGATCAATAAGGCGGGCAGTGTCATTGCCCATGGGGAGGCGGTCCCCATCTCCGGCGACAAAACCACCACTGGCAACGGAGAACACTTGCGGGCCAAGGGTTTGGCTCATTCCCCACTTGCAGATCATGTCCGTAGCCAATTGTGTAGCTGTATAAAGATCTCCGAGAGATCCCGTTGTCTGTTGATTGAAGATCAGCTCTTCCGCCGCTCTTCCTCCCATCAGTACAATGATTTTGCTCCGCAGATATTCCTTCGAATAGGCTGGATGATCACTGATCGGGACTTGCTGGGTCTGACCAAGCGCCATTCCTCTGGGGACGATGGTAATTTTGTGCAGAGGGTCGGCATTGGGGAGACTTTTCGCCAGGACGCCATGACCTGCCTCGTGATAAGCAAGTATCTTGCGGTCATTGTCGTTTATGATCATGCCCTTGCGCTCAATACCCATCAGAATTCGATCACGGGCTTTTTCGAAGTCCTCGCTGAAAATCTGTTCCCGCCCCTTTCTTGCCGCCAGCAGGGCTGCCTCGTTGACGAGATTTGCCAGCTCTGCCCCGGAAAACCCTGGAGTTTCCTTGGCAAGTTCGCCGAAATCAATATCAGGATGGTGCGCCACCTTGCGGCTATGGACCTCCAGAATTTTTTTCCGGCCTTTCAGGTCAGGCGGGAGAATGTTCACTTGCCTGTCGAAACGGCCCGGCCGTTTTAAGGCTTGATCGAGAATGTCTGGGCGGTTTGTGGACGCCAGTACAATTATGGTATCTTCGGGGTCGAACCCATCCATTTCCGCCAGGAGAGCATTGAGGGTCTGTGCTCGCTCCTCCTGGCCGCCGGCAGAAGAACTGCCTGACCTCCTGGCGCCCACCGCATCAATTTCATCAATAAATACGATACAAGGAGCATTCTTCTTGGCTTCTTTGAACAGATCCCTGACCCTGGAGGCGCCAACCCCGACAAACATCTCAACAAAGTCGGAGCCAGTAAAACTGTAAAAAGGTACTCCTGCCTCACCGGCGAGCGCCTTGGCCAACAAGGTTTTTCCGGTGCCCGGGGGCCCCTGGAGAAGAATGCCCCTTGGGGGGGTTGCCCCGATCTTTTTATAATTTTCCGGATACTTGAGCGCAGTGACAATCTCCTCAAGTTCGGCCAGAGCCTCTGGTATCCCAGCGATGTCATCAAAGGTCACTCCGCCTGCATCGCCTTTCTGCCTGACGAGCTTGTCACTGGCGAACTTGCTTTCATCTTCCTCCTTGGATCGCAGTGACCACCAGACCACCATGAAAAACGAGATGACAAAGGCAGCGACAATAGTCACATAGATCAGGTTGAACCGGTCCTCTTTGACAACGATACGAATGCTTTTGTCCTGGACTTTTTCCAGGAAACGGTTCAGGTCAGGAACTGTGGTCATATATGACCGATTGTTACGGTCGGTAAACACGGCCCTGTTGCCTGTAAATTCGAAGCTAATTATTTCGTTATTTTTTAGTTGCTCAACAACTTTACTGTAATCCTGATTCGGCAGCCTATGTTCAAGAAACCAGAACAAGGCGATAACTGCGCACAGAAGAGCAGAAATGCAGAAATAAAATAAATTTCGGACAAGAATTGCCATGTCAGGTTTAAATAAATATTATTTTTAAATAATTCAAAAATTATTATGTTTAAAAAACATATATTAATATTTTATATAAAATTGTTGTCATACATAGGAGAAACAATGATCAACAGGAATACCTTCCTGTTGATCATTGTTTTTTTACATTCCAGTAACCGCTTTAAACCAGCTATTGACAAGCGCAAATGGACCACCTGCATGATACATGGCACTGGCAATACAGGCGATGACCCACAAACCTATAAGACTGGTTAATCCAATAAAGCTACGAACTACAACTTTATCAAAGACGATGTCTGATGCCTCTCCTGCCAAGCTATTTTCATGGACTCTATTTTTTGTTTTTTCTGCAAACAATACCTTATCGCTCATACTATTATCTCCTTACGAAAAAAATTGATCAGTAAATTGCTTTTAAACTGAAGAACCAATAGCACGGTTGATGCCAGTTAATCGCCTCTGCAACAGAAGACGGCTATATTTTTTGTATCTAATTGTTTTTGTTGGTTTCTTTTTATTTTTCGCGAGCTCGCTACGGGGACCGCTCTTTGCACCATTGAATCACCACTGTCCCGATTGTGTTGCACACATGTTCCACAACGTGTCCCACCTTGTGTCACATAGTGTGCCACAAGGTGGGACACTGATGTTCGCATTAACATTGCGTGCAGCGGTTAAAATCTTGGGGCCCAACTTGTTCACCTCTTCATCGACAAGAAGGTGCCTATGGATCAAACCCTGAGACGGTTGTATGTGAGTTCAAAGAGGAAGGGGTTCAGCTGGTGCTAATTGAAGGGCTGAGCGTAGCTGAAAGGTGCCGTGGTGGCGGCACTGCGCCTAAGCAAGTCACTGCTGTCGCAGACGGGTTTGCAGCTCAATGCTGGCACGACGAACGCGGAGGTGTTGAAGTGGCGTGCCGAGATGACCAATTGCCAAGTACATGGTTAAGGCCGGCAAATGGTCCGATGAACAACCGGCCATCGAACAAGGTTCGCTTCAGGCCCCGCCATCTCCGATAACGGGGATCAATTATCCAGCCCCAATAGTTTCTCATGCCTTGGGGCCTGTTGAATAGCTCCAACCTTCTCTCCGGGTACATGAATCTCTGTTTTTCTGAAGCAGATGCCATGCTAACCAACATAAGCGCATTGAGATGTTGTGCGAACAACTGAAGGTGCAGGCACAATCCAAGGTCTTACAGCGACTTGGCCGTAGCGACGGCAGCGAATGAGACCAGCCATATCGAATACAAGGAAGAGATACTCAAGGTGGAACATGCCATGTGACAAGAGCGATCATGGCATACCCTGAAAAAGGAGGCGTTGTGATGGAATGTCAGCCAGATGAGAGGTGGCAGTTATCGCCTCAAGGAAAAACGCCGAGCGGGTGTCCTCGACCAGCAGCTGAACGCGGTGCAAAAAAAAGATTGAAATAGGGGTGGGTCAATTTCCAGTTGCCGTTACCAATGGGCGACTGAAATATTATAAATGGCCATCGCTGCTGTTATTGAAGCAGTCACCCATGGCATAGCTATATACGTATCACCTGATACATACGGTTTGCGCTCCCCTTTCCTCCGATTCCACGGATCGTGCACTTTTTCCCATACTTACTTGCAGCGACCGATTGTCACGACGGATAATCCTTTTTGAATCACGGAGGAGAAACACCT
>JBFJXW010000179.1:0-7882 GCA_041622895.1 Desulfobulbus sp.
CATGAAATTGACTACACGATCTTCGGCAACGAAATGCAGTTTATCGAGATCGAGCTTGATCATCAGGAGAGTGTCATTTCCGAGGCTGGTGCCATGATGTACATGCACGACCAGATAGTTATGGAAACAGTTTTCGGAGACGGATCGCAGAGCTCGAACGCAGGATCCTTTTTTGATAAAATGCTCGGTGCGGGTAAACGGTTGATCACCGGCGAAGGGTTGTTCATCACCATGTTCACCCACACCGGTTCCGGAAAAGGGAAAGTCGCCTTTGCCGCTCCGTATCCCGGCAAGATCATCCCTCTTGACCTGACCAAATACGACGGCCGGATCATTTGCCAAAAAGATGCCTTTCTCTGTGCAGCCAAAGGGGTGGCACTGGGCATCGCCTTCCAAAAGAAAATAGGAGTGGCACTGTTTGGCGGCGAAGGCTTCATTATGCAGCAGCTCGATGGCGACGGCATGGTTTTTGTCCACGCGGGCGGGACCATCGTTGAAAAAGAACTTGCCGTCGGCGAAACACTGCGGGTCGACACCGGCTGCCTGGTGGCCCTCACCAGGACGGTCAATTATGACATTGAATTTGTCGGCAACGTCAAATCGGCGATTTTCGGCGGCGAGGGTTTTTTCTTTGCCAACCTGCGCGGACCAGGGCATATATGGCTGCAGTCGCTGCCGTTCTCCCGGCTTGCCGGACGCATCTGGGAAGCAGCACCGCAAACCGCTGGCGGCGGCCAGGGCGAAGGCTCAGTGCTTGGCGGCCTCGCCAATATGTTCGAACGATAATTCACGCGATACATTACCACAGAGCGGCTCTCCACCAAGGGAAGCCGCTCTGTAAACGATCTGCCGCCGCTACTGTTCCTCAATAAAGGCCTGCAATTCTTTACTCAGCCCCAACTTTTGCGCCAACCTATCGAGCCAGATGCGCTCAGCTTCGGTATCGATTGCAATCCCAGCAACTGCCAGCATGTACATGGTCTTGGCCACCGAAGGATCGCTGATACCGGCGGTAAGCGCCTCAATACTTTGCGGCCGATGGAGTTCATCCAAAAGAAACATTTTTTCCTCTTGATTCAAACCCGCACCCCGCAATTTATCAAGCACCGCCTTCTCTTCCTCCTGATCCATGGTGCCGTCAGCATGGGCCGCAGCCACCATTACCTGGATCATACGGACCGCCAGTTGTTCTGATCCGCCGGGACTGGCTGTTGCAGCAGGAGCACTGACAGGGGGCGACGCGATGTCAACGTTACCTGGCATGGGTGGTGGCGGTGCATTATGCGCTCCAGGCACGGGGGGAGGAGTACTGGCACCAAAATTTCCAGAGCCCGGCGGTGATGGCGGTGCCTGTCCGAATCCTCCAGCCTGACCTTTCTGACCTTGCTGCTTGAGTATCTCAAAAGCCCCCACTCCGAGACCAATCACGGTCATCAATCCGGAGCCTGAGCCGAGGTTGCCCAGCATTGACTTACTGCCTTTCCGGGATCCACTCCCTTTCCCCAGCACCTCACCGACAATCTTTCCTAGCAATTTCTCTGCATTAAACATAGATGCACCCAATATTTCGATTTGCCTGTTATTACCTTCATCACAGAAGGAATGGGATCATATACCACATGGGCTCTTCCAGGCCTCTGCATATGTGTATGGCCGCTCTCCTGTCCTGGCTTGAGCAACAATAACAATTATCCTTGTCTCTCGCTGATTCTATACCGTATACTACCAACAACATACCAACTAACCCTTATTACGGGCTGATGCTTTCCAACGCTATCTCCTCACATACCTCGTTTGCCCCTACCTATGATCGAAGCGGATCGTTTGCCCATTTCCACCCCGAACCGGTGCAACCCATTACGGCCGCCACTGGAAACAGTAGTACACGCCCAAAAAATTACCACGACAAAGTAACCTTATCCGAGAGTGGTATTAAACAATCACGCCCCTTGAAAGATACCGTAACCGGCAACAGCCGCTCAGCCGGCACAACCGTCGAAACGCAAGTGAAACCGGACAACAGACAGCACAGTGAAAGTGTCCAGCAATTGACGGTTGCGGAAGAAAAAATAGTACAGCAGCTGAAGGTGCGAGATCAGGAAGTCAAGATCCACGAAATGGCACACGTGGCCAATGCCGGCCGATATGCCAGAGGTTGCCCGACCTATTCCTATCGGCAGGGGCCGGACGGACGACGATATGCCATCGGCGGCGAAGTACCCATCGATATAAGCAAAGAACAGACTGCGGAAGCGACCCTGCAAAAAATGCAGGTCGTTAAACGCGCGGCCATGGCACCGGCGGAACCTTCTTCTGCAGACCACAGTATCGCTGCTGCCGCCGCCGCTCTAGAATCCCAAGCCCGTCAAGAACTGCAGGCCGAAAAAATTGATACCGCACAGGAAAATGCACAGTTTGCAAACAATAACAAACCAACCGTAAAAGCATCGTCGCCAACCGAGAGCACCATTGACAACGTACCGCTTGACCAACCCGCACAACTCGGTCAACGTCTGGAGAACGTCTCCTAGCCTGTTTCCCCTTTCCTCCTTCGAGGTCGAAGACCAATCATGGAACACACAGCATACATCGAGGATCTCTTTTCTTATATCAACAGTTCGCCAACCTCTTTTCATGTGGCGACCAACAGTGCGGCACAGCTTTCTGCCCAGGGATTTCAACAGCTTCACGAATCCGAACCCTGGCCCGAGCTTGGCGCGGGTTCCTATTATGTGCTCCGCAATAATTCAAGCCTGATCGCCTTCACCCTCAGCAGCAATCCGCAGGCAGGGAATGCACTCCGCATGGCTGGTGCCCATACCGACAGCCCGTGCCTGAAGATCAAACCCAACCCCATGCAACTGCATCATACCTGCGTGCAACTCGGGGTAGAAGTCTACGGGGGTGCCCTGCTGGCACCTTGGTTCGATCGGAACCTGTCCATTGCCGGCCGGGTGAGCTGGAACCGTCATAATGGCCCGTTGCAGTGCAGCCTGATCGACTTCAAACGCCCAATGGCCACCATTCCGAGTCTTGCCATTCATTTCGATCGCGAAGCCAACAGCAAGAGAACGATTGACAAGCAGACCGACCTCGTTCCGCTGATGATGCAAAGCGAAAATGCCGCCGCCCCTGATTTCAGCGCGATACTCGCCACGCAGTTGCTCCATGAACATCCTGCTGCAACGGCTGCGGACATCGTGGATTTCGATTTGTTTCTCTACGATACGCAACCGCTGTGCAGATTAGGGATGAATAATGAGTTCATAACCGGTTCCCGACTGGACAACCTGCTCTCCTGTCATGTGCTGCTGCAGGCCCTGCTGCAGCAAGTCGCCACCCGTCGCGATTGCCTCATTGTTCTCAATGACCACGAAGAAGTGGGCAGCGTTTCCACCACCGGCGCCCAGGGACCTTTTCTTAAACAGGTGCTGGAACGACTTTATCCCGACCCTGGTCTCCGTCACCAGGTGCTGAGCCGGTCGCTTTTTGTTTCGGCGGACAATGCCCATGCAGTCCATCCCAACTTTGCAGGCAAGCATGACCCGGAACACCTGCCCCTGCTCAACAGGGGGCCGGTCATCAAACTGAATGCCAACCAGCGTTATGCCACCAATGGTCTCACCGCCGGACTGTTTCGCCTGTTCTGCAAAAAGGCCGGGGTTCCCTTCCAGCAGTTCGTGATGCGCAACGATCTTGCCTGCGGCTCCACCATTGGCCCGCTGACCGCTGCCGAAATCGGTGTGCCTACCGTCGATATCGGGGTGCCGCAGTTGGCCATGCACTCGATCCGGGAAACAGCTGGCCACCTCGATGGGTGGTACTTGCTGCAAGCAATGACCACCTTTTTCGCCGAAGCCGATACCCAAATCAGCTGTCCGCAAATCATACCGTAAAACGAGCCTCTTTTTTCCAGCAGGGGCGGAGATCATCTCCCTCCGCCCCCACACACCTCTCCCCTCTTCAGGCTGTCCTCTTCTAAATTTGCCATGTGCAGGCAGGCCATTGCCAACACACTGCTCTTTTTTCTCCAGATTCCGTGTCCCCCTTTCCCCAAACCGCGTAAATTGAATTTATTTAAAATAACTTATTTAATTAAAAAATTATTTTTAATTAATTTTATTGCCTATTATATAGCTCCAAGGTAATACAGTATCGTTTTCCACCGTAGCCGGTTCATAGTAACGAGCTATCCGGAACAAGGCTTCTATCGTGAAAGGAACACTATCACATTTCAAGAAAGAGGTTTCCCATGTCAATCGGTGCAAAAAAACTGCAAGTCCTTCACATCCTGAATGAAAACCTGAAAAATCCGGAACCCCAGCTCGTCCGCTCCAACGACATAGCCAACCAATTGAACCTGAGCTTGCCCGAAACACAATTGCTGCTCAAAATAATGAACGATATGGGGGTCATCGAAAGCAATATCGAAGGCCACCTTTCTCTCATTACATCAAAAGGGTTGCATTACCTGAATCGACATATTGCTCCGTGGGGCCCGCCTTTACAGGTCTGACCATGAATGAAGCACAACCGCAAAGTTACGATCATTACATCAAGGCCTTGATGGAGATCAGTCAAGCCATCACCTCGGACCTTTTTCTTGAAGATCTCTTCAAGCTGATTGTCATGGTGGTTGCCAAAGTAACCGGAGTTGACATCTGCTCCCTGTGGCTTGTTGATGAACACACCACCCCGCCCAAAATACGACTAAAAGCCACCCAGGCCATTGAACCGGAATACGTAATCGACCGATCGCTCGACCTGCACGAGGGAGTGGTAGGACATGTGATATCGACGCAAAAAGCTTTGGTGATCGACGACGTGTTACAGTGCCCAATCTTCAAAGAAAAAAAGATGGCGGAGAAACTGGGATTGGTCTCCATGGTAGGCGTTCCCCTGCAAGGAACTAAAGAGAAAATCATCGGCGTACTCAACTGTTTCACCTCCACGCCTCATGAATTCTCAAAAACCGACATCCACCTGCTGACCACAGTGGCCAATCAAGCTGCGGTGGCCATTATCAACACTGAACTCATCATCAAAACAAAGATTGTCCAGGAAGAACTGCAATCAAGAAAAAAAATAGAACGGGCAAAGGAAATAATCATGGAGCGGCAGGCAATTGGCGGCGACGACGCCTACCGATGGATCCGCAAACGGAGCATGGACTCTCGCAAATCCATGCTGGAGGTGGCCGAGGCCATTCTCCTGTCCAACGAACTGTATTAATTCGGACCTGCCCGCACCCTGACAGCGGCTGATCGCATCGGTAAACCTTACAACAACTTACTTCTTGACAAAAAAGTTAAGTTTAAATAAATAACCATCGTTATACAAACACAAGGCACAATGGCGTGCGTTTGTGTGCAGCATGTTATCAACGACAAGACAAAGGCGTCTGTCTCCTTTCCAGGGACAGACGCCTTTTTTTGTCGGCACCCCAAGCCTGCGTTGGCAAAAGCTGGCATTTACTCGAAAAAATCATGAGGTAAGTTATGCGTTTTACAAAAAACAACGATGTACTCGGCACCACCAACAGAGGCAATCCAGCGGAATCAAGCCTGTGCACCTTGTGCCGTGCTGATTGCATGGGGCAGTGTGAAACCTGGAAATCAAGCCTTGTCGGCCGGAAACTACTATACCCCCGTGACTTTGGCGTCGTTACAGCCGGGGCGAATAACACGACCCATGTAGGCGTTTCCTACAATTCACTGCGTATCCAGGGGTATGCGTACGGTGCCCATGGCATGGCCCAAGGCCTTTCCAACGATGCAGACGATTGCATATTCCCCAACGTTGACCTGACCACTGAGTTCGGCAATGAGATTAAAACCAAAAGTAGAATCCCATTGATGACCGGTGCCCTGGGCTCGACTTTTATCGCCGCAAAATATTGGGATTCCTTTGCCATTGGCGGTGCATTGGTCGGCATCCCGATCGTGGTCGGCGAGAATGTCGTCGGCGTTGACAAGGAATCAGAGATCAAAAGCGGCATAATCACCAAGGCCCCTGAGCTGGACCGCCGCATCGACACCTACCTGCGCTATCATGACGAATACGGAGCGATCATCGTCCAACTGAACGTGGAAGACACCCGTAACGGCGTCGCCCAATATGTAGCAGAAAAATATAGCGATAGATGTATCGTTGAATTGAAATGGGGTCAGGGCGCCAAGGATATCGGCGGTGAGATTCAGGTGACCAGTCTCGATTATGCCCTGTTCCTTAAAGAGCGTGGATATATTGTCGATCCCAATCCCGCCTCTCCAGAGGTGCAGCAGGCCTTTGAAAAAGGTTCGATTAAATCCTTTGCCCGCCACAGCAGACTCGGCGGTACCAATCTCAATACCGTCGATCTGGTACGCGAAGATTTCATGAAGTCGGTTGATTACCTGCGCAGCCTCGGATTCAAGCGTATTTCACTTAAAACCGGTTCCTACGGCATGGAAGAATTAGCCATGGCCATCAAATTTGCCACCGAGGCGAAACTTGATCTGCTGACTATCGACGGATCCGGCGGTGGCACCGGCATGAGCCCATGGAATATGATGCAGAGCTGGGGGGTCCCTTCGATCAACCTTCATTCCAAAGCGTATGAATATGCCAGCATCCTGGCCTCCAAAGGGAATCGGGTGGTCGACCTTTCCTTTGCCGGTGGCTTTGCTCTTGAAGACAGTATTTTCAAAGGCATCGCTCTAGGTGCCCCCTACGCAAAACTGATCTGCATGGGTCGCGGGATCATGATTCCCGGATTCCTCGGGGCCAACATTGAAGGTGCGCTCCATCCGGAAAGAAAGGCAAAGGTCAACGGTAACTGGGACAAGCTGCCCGCCAGCATCAGTTCTGTAGGAAATACTGCGGAAGAGATATTCGCCTCCTACTACGATGTGCAGAAAAAAGTAGGCAAGAATGAAATGAAAAATATACCTTACGGAGCCATCGCCATGTGGACTATGGCAGATAAGCTGGCCTGCGGCCTGCAGCAGTTGATGGCCGGGGCAAGAAAATTCAAGCTATCCAATTTAAACCGGAACGATCTGTTTGCCGGAAACCGGGAAACAGCAAGGGAAACCGGCATCACCTACATCACTGATGCTCGGGACGAAAGCGCTAAAAAAATCCTATCCACCTGAACAGAGCCTATTCCCTCTCGGGCAGGCGCCCCCTGCCCGGGAGGGAGGTAAACGATTTTTCGTCAACGAACCATTACCTTATTTTGATCCACAGGAGTTCGGCAACGGCCTTATCGCTGTTTTCCCATTGTTCCGGGATTTCTTTTTTAAGATATATAGTATCCCCCACCCCCATCACCTGCGGCTGTCCATTGATATGCACCGTAAGTTTCCCGGCCAGCAGGTATCCCAGCTCCTCTCCCTTGTGACTGAAAAAATGACCCGCCAGTTTTCTGCCCGGCCCGATCCGGACCAGGTATGGCTCTGCTCCGGCATCCTTCATGTCCGGTGGCAGCAATCGCACCCCCTCGACTGCGCCTTTAGGGACATTATCAAAGGTGGCGCTGACTCCCTGACTCGTCGGATAAACACAGCTATCCGAAACACCGGAGAAATTATCAAAAAAAGACCCAACCTCCACGGAAAGACTTTCCGCCAGGCGAAACAGGGCCGGCAGCGAGGGATAGATAAGGTTCTTTTCCACTTGGGAGATGCTGCTCGGGGTTACCCCGGTTTTTTCCGCCAGCTCTTTTTGGGAAAGCCCCTGCTTTTTTCGAACCTCTTTAATCCGGCCGCCAAGATCGAATCGTCCCGGAAGGGATCGAGGTAAGTCAAACACAATTTCAGCAGCTTCACAGCTGAAGGTTTGCGGTTCATTGAGATATTTCGAGTTCCGCTTTTCCGCTTTCAGTATTTTGAGAATCGGC
>JBFJXW010000180.1:0-7862 GCA_041622895.1 Desulfobulbus sp.
CCTCCAAAAAAGAGCCGACAGGCAATCGTCCTGATTTCCTTATGCCATTTTCAGCACGCCGCTTCCATTTTACAGAGCGCTTTTTTGCCGTAAGCTGGACCCTGATCAGGCCGATTTTCATCTCAATTCACGATCTATTCGTTTTGCTCATCCGTTTCATAAAAATTACAAATTTTACTTATTATGCCATGGCACTTACTGTTGCTTGCATAACGTTGCAATGGCGACAACCTAAGGGAAACCCATAAGGCATTGTCGTGTAATTGCGGGGGTATCATCGCATCAAAACATGGAGCGAAAAAGGCGCTTGTCAACAGCAAACATAAGGAACTGATTAGAATGAGGAAACAAATGAGAAATACAAGGACAATGAGAGCATTTCGATCGCTCGCAGTAGCAAGCATCGTAACCGCCGGCGCCAGCATGCTGGTCGCATCCTACAGCTTTGCTCAGGAACCGGCAGCCGAGCCGATCAAAGAGGTTGTCTTGAAGTCTGAAGTACAGTGGGATCATCTCAATCCAAAACGTGGTGACCTGGCTCCAAAGGCCGGTACTCTTTGGGGTGATCGTAATGGTACCGAACCAACAGGATTTCTTCTTAGGCCACCGGAAGATTTCCAGTCACCATCTCATATTCACAATATTTCGTATCGCGGAATAGTAATTACAGGCGTTATTCACAACGATGATCCTGATGCCGCCAAGATGTGGATGCCGGCCGGTTCTTTCTGGACCCAGCCAAAAGGAGAAGTGCATATTACTGCTGCCAAGGGTGCCGGCAGCCTGGCGTACATAGAGATTGAGAAGGGACCGTATCTCGTACTTCCTCAAGAGGAGGCGTTTGATAGTGGAGAAAGGCCCGTTAATGTGGACAAATCGAACATCGTTTGGCTGGACGCATCGGACATCACCTGGGTCGATCAACATGGAATAGCAGACGCTGCCAATGGACCCAAGGTGGCATATCTTTGGGGCGATACGCAGGATGGTCAGTTGAACGGGACCCTTATCAAACTACCGGCTGGTTTTGCTGGTGCAATCAATAGCCACGGTACAGAATTCCGAGCTGTCGTAATCAAAGGTTTACCACAGTACAAAATGAGTAAAGAAGACATTAAGACTCTGGAGCCAGGCAGTTATTTCAGCTCAAAGGGAGCGTCGGCTGTGCATCAGGTTTCTTCCAAAGCGAAAGAAGAGACCATCATCTACGTACGTACCAACGGCAAGTACGACGTTATTTCGGCGCAGCCCAGGAAGTGACCACTCCCGATTTGCGCAATCACAACGGCCGCATCATCTGGTGCGGCCGTTTTTTTTGTACCATATAAATTTCTGCAGGTGCAGCGGCCTTGATTCTAAACATCAAGTGCCGGGTAACAGGAGGCAATAGATGCGCGCACTCATGCTCTATATCGCGGTGGCCGTGGCCGCCCCCGTGTACGGCGGCCAGGTCTGCCCCTTTATGGAAGGGCTCCCCGTGTGGAAGTTTGAGGGATATGTGGCCCTGCCCATGGTGCTGATTCTGGGTTTGCGCCAGGTGTTGCAGCCCGCCTATGTGGATAGTGCACCCCTGTTGCAGCGCAGCCTGCGCCAGTTCCGACTGGATATGGGGCTGTTCGCGCTGGCCGGGATGGGCACCTCCCTCGTCCTCCACCTAGTGCCGGGCTTACCCCTTTGGCAGAGCGGTTCGAAGCTGACCCTTGCCTTCATCACCGGCGGCTTGTTCGCGTCCCTTGATCTCGCCCTTGCCAGGGAACGCGAGGTCATTGCCGAAGCCTTTGCCAGCCCCGGCTCTATGCCACCACCCGCCAACATGTTCCCGCGCTCGAAAATGTTCACGCTGGTGGCCGTGTCCATCACCGTACTCTCAACAATGGTTCTGTTGCTGCTGATCCTGCGCGATTTGAACTGGCTGAGCCAGCAACCCGCCGGCGCCAGAGACTTTTCCGATGCGACCCAGTCCGTGGTCGTCGAGATTCTGCTAGTGATGGGGCTGCTGCTCGCCTTTTCCGTGAACCTCATCTTCTCGGCCTCGCGCAACCAGCGCACCCTGTTCGAGATGGAGACTTCGGTACTGGAGAGTGTCAGCCGGGGGGACCTGTCCGTGCAAGTGCCCGTGGCCACCCAGGACGAAATGGGCTACATCGCGGGAGTAACCAACACCATGATCACCAGTCTCCGCGACCATCTGAGGCTGCGGCGCGGGCTGGAGATCGCGGCCGAAGTGCAGCGAAATTTCCTGCCCGAATCCGCGCCGGAAATCGAAGGGCTGGACATGGCCGGAGTGAGCCAGTTCTGCGAGGAGACCGGCGGCGACTTCTATGATTTCATTCCCAGAAACGGCGGGGTGCTCACTGTGGTGGGCGACGTGGTGGGCCACGGGCTGGAAGCGGCCCTGCTCATGGCGTCCACGCGCTCCAGCCTGCGTCAGGCAGCGGAGACCATCACCGAACCCGGCAATATCCTGAAGGCCGTGAACCGCCAGCTCTGTAGGGACACCCGGGACTCGGGCCAGTTTGTGACCTGCGTGATCATGCTGCTGGATTGGGAATACCGCCGCATCTCCTGGGCCTCCGCCGGGCATCCGCCCCCCATTCGGTATTGCCGGGACACCAACTCCTTTGCCGCCTTGCGTGGCACTGACCTGGCCCTTGGGGTGGACGCGTCGTGGGAGTACACCACGCGTGAAACCGAATGGCCCAATTCAAGCGAATCCGTGGTGCTCATTTCAGATGGCGTGACCGAGGCCCTCGGCGAAGACGGCATGTTCGGCAACCACAGGCTGGAAGCATCCATTGCCCGGCACGCAAGCGCCTCAGCCAAAGACATGGCAACAGGGATCGTGGACGACGTACTCAGGCACGCAAAAGACGGCCAGGTGGACGACGACATGACCCTCGTGGTGGTGACGGGGAATCAGGCGCCTTTCTCTGACCTGCCGCCAGCCGATGACAATCTGGTGTCAGTGGACACATCAATCAAGCAATCGACGAGATGCGCAGGATTTCAGGAGAATCCTTTGATGGGAGAGAGCATGCGAATGGAGTCATATCCGATCTGACAGTTCAAGCAGTCAACTATTCCGCCCAGGTCTCGATATCGTCTATGGATTTCGATCTATTCGCATTGCCCATAGTTTCGATTAAAACAACCAATTGTACTCGTTGGGCATCGATACTTATAGTTGCTCGTATACATGACAAACATCTTTGAGGGAGTACATTATGAAAAATCTTACGCTGTGCTTATTTTCGGCATTACTCGTCTGTATGGTTTCCAGCCAACCGGCGATTGCAGAGCCGCAGGTCACGGTTCTCTGTGAATTGCAGCAACGCCCGGGCAACCCCGCTGTTGGCCCAGATGGAACCGTTTATTTCAGCATGCACCCGTTTGATCAACCGGAATTTAAAGTGATGCGTTTGGAAAACAGCAAAGCTGTGCCTTACCCCAATAAGGAGATCTCTCAAAGCTTTGCAGCCGTCATAGGTATTCAAACCACCCAAGATGGAACCCTGTGGTGGCTGGATATGGGGAATGAAAAAATCTCTCCCAAGCTCGTTGGATGGGATACCAAGATACATCAATTCAAGGCAATGCATGTCATTCCACGTGAGGCCAGTGTCATCAATTCTTTCCATCAGGATTTCGCCGTGGATGAAAAACGCAATAAAGCGTTTATCGCCGATATGTCGCGGGGCGGCATGATTGATGAAAGTCAGCCCGCTATTGTGGTCATTGACTTAAATTCCGGACAGGCGAGGCGGGTGTTACAAGGGCATACTGTATTTCAACCGAGTGATACGCCCGTCATCGCTGAGGGCAAGGCCATGCGGATGAAAGATGAGAAGGGTAAGATTCATGACATCAAGCTTGGCTTAAACCCTATCGCCATCGATCCGGCGAATGAATGGGTGTATTTCGCGTCCATGACTCCTGGTAAGCTGTATCGTATTTCTGCAGCCACTCTTGGCGACTTTTCCCTCTCCGAAGCCGTTATTGAAGGCGCCATTGAGGTGTACGCCGATAAACCCTCCAGCGATGGGATCGCTGCGGGAGCTAACGGTACCGTCTATATCACCAATGTTGATGAAAATGCTATCAGCATTGCCGATCAATCCGGCACCCGACTCTGGGCAAAGGATGCCCGGTTTGTCTGGCCGGACGGCCTGTATGTTGCGCCGGATGGAAGCGTGGTTGTTACCGTCAACCAGCTGAACCGTGCTTCTGCTTTTAACGACGGAACGTCCCTTGCGAATAAACCGTATCTGCTCATGAGAATTTCAGAACAGTAGCAACCAATACGCCTACACGAATTTTTGGTGTGCTTTCGATCAGTACTTGTCGGACACAGACAAAAGGAGGCACTGAAACTGGGTCCTCGCGGCCTGTTGGTCGAGGTTCGGGGAACTCGGTCAACCAACCCGGTGGAGGTGAAAGTGCCCGTTCCCTCATGATACCGGAAAACGGGACCACGAGCCTTGGTTATGATGCCGCGGGGGGCGTTTGGAAAGTCGGCAGCGAGTTCAGCTGAGTATTGGTGTCGCGGGCGGCGTCGGCCAGAAGGTGCTCGACGGATTGCACTCATCGGAAAATCGAAAATATGCTGAAAGCCGTGAGGGAGAGGAGTGCGCGATATCCTTTGAGATGAGACTGTCGTTGTTGAACCTCCCCCTTTTGTTCTGCATCAATTGCACACCTCGAATATTATCTTGACATCGAAGGCAACGTAAAGTAGCAATTTGGTTAGTTACTCAACAAAAAGCCAAGGGTTATAAAGCCATGAAGTCGAAGGAAGACAAAAGAAGAACGTTAATCCAAACGGCCAGGAAGCTTATTTACCGACAGGGATACCATCAAACCACGCTTGCTGATATTTCTGAAAAATCAGGCATTTCTGTCGGAAACATCTACTATTATTTCAAGACCAAAGAACAGTTGATCCAGGCAATCATCGATGAACGTACCCAGCGGTTTGTTGCATTGACGAAGGAGTGGGAAAAAGAACCTGATCCGCGGAAAAGGTTACAGTTGTTCCTGGAGATGGCCACAACCATCAACCGGAATATTGCTGAAAAAGGGTGTCCCGTGGGAAGCTTGTTGCAGGAACTCAACAAATCCGGCGCGATAGATGTAAAGACGGCAAATACCACCATCCAGGCCCACCTGGATTGGGTAACGGAACAGTTTCGTTTGCTCGGCAAGGAAAACCCAAGGACGCTTGCCTATAGTTTCATCGCCTCACTTCAAGGAGGCTGCCTGCTTGCCAACAGTCTGAACGACCCGGAAATTCTTACAGTGCAAATACAACAGCTGCAAGATGCACTGTATGCAATGGATCAGTGAATTGTGAAAATAAGGAGTGCTTGCCCCTTCCCTTCTCTCAACGGTACAGCAACACCATAAAGGAGCACCATGCTTTCGGTTACAGAACACGAGTGTTCTCCGTTGTACATGAGTGCACCGATAGCGAACGAGCAGAGGATCCAACCGGTCATACCACTTTCATACCCAAAACCAATAAGGATTGAACATGATTGATAAGAGAGCGTTGACAGCACCATGTGGGCTGGACTGTTTCAACTGTGAACTTTACGAGCAGAACCTGTCCGAAGAGCTGAAACAAGTACTCCATAAGAAACTCGGTGTTCCTCTGGATGCAATTCGCTGCAAAGGATGCCGGGCTCAGAATGGCAACCACTTTCACCTGCCAAAGGAAGGCTGCGCCACCCTGGACTGTGTAAAAGAAAAAGGAGTGGAGCTTTGTTGTGAATGCGACGAGTTCCCCTGCTCCCTTCTTGCTCCGACCGCAGCAGGAGCGAAGAACTACCCGCACAACTTCAAGGTATACAACCTTTGCCGGATCAAACAGGTCGGCATTGAACGCTGGGTTGAGGAAGCATCAACCATTCGTAAACGATATTTCAACAGCTCCTTTGTAGCAGGTAGAGGACAGGCTGTAGAGGAGTAATAGGTACCAATGAAAACCATAGCATTTGGCTCCGACCATGCTGGTTACCTCTTAAAAGAAAAGGTAAAAGAGTATTTGCGATCAAAAGGGTATCAACCCGTTGATTTCGGCACCCATAGTGAAATTTCGTGTGATTATCCCGATTATTGCAGACCTGCCGCTGAAAGTGTTGCCGGTAAAGAAAACCTATACGGAATTATATTTGGAGGCAGTGGTAAGGGCGAAGCCATGGTCGCCAATAATGTCGCGGGTGTTCGATCTGCTGTTTGCTGGGATGTACAGTCAGCCCAGCTGGCGAAGGAACATAACAATGCCAATATGATTTCCATTGGCGCACGAATGGTTTCTGCGCATGAGGCCATCCTTTTCGTCGATGCCTGGCTTAATGCGGTGTTTCAAGGCGGAAGACATATCAAGCGACTGGATAAACTTGCACAGGGTTCCCGATGAAACGAGATCCCCTTGGTATTTTCATTTTCGTAGCTGTAGTTCAGATTTGATCCGACACTACCCCTCCCCCGGGCTGCTACCTCGGTGACGGATCAGATCTGATTTTTTCTAGTAAACAACACGCATAGTTATTGCTCCGAACAATCGGTAGAGAGACGTGAACTTCAATTTGTTTGGTTGATTAACCAACCCAGGCAACAGCGCGAACAAACAGCAAAACAGCGTGGATATGTACAAAATGCAGCGACGGGGTAACAACTGCACAAAATTAATGAATTGATGGTAACGGAACAATTCAAAAAACATATGAAAAGTAATATCACAGGTAATGGGGATATCGAGCTATCCTATTTACGACTCACTTACTGACAGATCAACAACAGGAAAAAATCATGAAAACAACCCTTGCATTTGATGTGTATGGAACCTTGATCGACACCAACGGAGTCATTGCGGCGTTGCAAACGTTTGTTCACGATAAAGCCGGGAACTTTGCCCAAACCTGGCGTGACAAGCAACTGGAATATTCGTTTCGGCGGTCACTCATGCAAAACTACGAAAACTTTGCCGTTTGTACAAGCCAAGCACTTGATTATACCTGTGCCTATCACAAAGTATCCCTCACTAACGAACAGAAAGCTGAGCTCCTGGGCGTCTACCGTGTGCTTCCCGCGTTTAACGACGTTAAAGAGGGGTTAACTCGGTTGAAGGCAGCCGGTTATCGTCTCTATGCATTTTCCAACGGCAAGGGTGATGCCCTTGAGATGCTGTTGCATAGTGCAGGTATCAAAGATTTGTTTCTCGGTATTGTGAGTGTCGACGATATTAAAACATTCAAGCCTTCCACTGGAACGTATTGTCATTTTTTAAGGAAATCTGGGGCAATGGGCTGCAGCGCATGGTTGATTTCAAGTAATCCATTTGATGTCATAGGTGCGATTTCGGCTGGAATGAAATCTGCCTGGCTTCGTCGCTCCCCTGAAGCTCTTTTTGACCCTTGGGGCATAGACCCTACAATTACGGTCAGTGATCTTTCGGATCTTGCCGCGAAGTTAACCGACTATTCCTCATGATGCTGGCGTCAATATAAAGAAACGGAGCGTGAGCATCTCCTCAAACACCCTTGTCCAACGTATCGTCACCCTCTGGCATCGCATTGAAAGTCTCGCTAGCACAACGATGGATAGTACATCATCTTACCAATGGGGTATCGCTCATTAAGTTTTGACAGGTGTAAAAGAAGTAATAAACGAACCTTCAAAATATTTATCAGTTACAAGTAGTTGTCCGACACGACAAGATTCTCCCTGGAATATTTTTATGAATCACAATACACATAAGACCGAGTGGAAAACTCTGTCCGAAGCGCTCCGCCTCTTTTTCCATGGCGCAACGCTGCGTTCAAGGTGAACGAAGCTTCGTTCCGCCAACCAGGATCTGAGGC
>JBFJXW010000181.1:0-7841 GCA_041622895.1 Desulfobulbus sp.
GGGAGAAACTCGAATTCGGTGATGTCGAGGCTTTCTGGTAGGTCTTCCGTTAAGCCTGAAGATGAGGAGATCCGAGCTCAACAGTTGATTGAAACAATCGTTTTGGGAAGGGATTCCGGATGAGCCTCCCCCGAGTTCAGGCTGTATGTTGTTCTTGCCACATCAAAGGTATTGTTTTTTTGTTATACCCTAAAGGTAGGATGCCTACTGTTCAGGTGGTTCGCAGAATCAGGAAACATCTTTACCAAGCTTTACCGACGATAATTTTATATTGCCAGCGACCACCTCAATCATGGCCCGATTTTGTTCAAATAACCGGGGCCACCTCTGCCCATTCAAACAATAGCGTTAGCTTCATTCGAGACAGGTTTTCGAACCACTGAAAAGGCACCACAGCGTGGTTATTTTTAGTTGACACCAGCCTGCCTCTAACTTAGGATGTCCTAATATGTTATGCGGCCCCCAAGAATAGCACTTGAAGGTCATAAAAAATTTCCTCAAATCCATTTCAAGGAGTACAGAATGTTGTCTAGAATACTTGCTGTTATGATGCTGCTCAGCATAAGCGTTCCAAATTACAGCGCTGCAGGTGAAGAAGAAATAGTCGTCTATTCAGCTCGTAATGAGCATCTCATACAGCCAATTTTCAAGGCCTATACGCAAAAGACGGGCGTTAAGGTGAAGTATATCACTGGTGAAGCGGGGGCATTGCTGGAACGTCTCAAGGCGGAGGGGGCCAACACACCCGCTGACATGTTTATTACCGTCGATGCAGGAAACCTCTGGCAGGCTGCAAAAGCCGGTGTCTTGCAACCTATAAGCTCAGAGATACTCGAGTCGAATATCCCCGCTAACCTGCAGGACCCTGAAAACATGTGGTTCGGCCTTTCAGTGCGTGCCCGAACTATAGTTTATAACACCACCTCAGGTGCTGCCGAAAAACTTACAACCTACGAAGACCTGGCCAAAGAGAACTGGAAAAAACGACTGATTCTCCGCACCTCAAAGAAAGTCTATAACCAGTCGCTTGTTGCCTCCCTTATAGCCGAACATGGTTCTGAAAAGGCAGAGCAGATTGTTACGGGCTGGGTGGCTAATCTCGCTGCCGACCCATTCAGTAACGATACCAAAGCCCTTGAGGCGGTAGCCGCAGGAATCGGTGACGTTACCATGGTGAACACCTACTATTTCGGTCGTTTGATGAAGGAGAAGCCTGAATTGCCATTGGCCATTTTCTGGCCAAACCAGAATACCAATGGTGTCCACATGAATGTCAGTGGCGCGGGTATCACCAGTCATGCCAAGCATAAAGAAGCTGCAACAAAGCTGCTTGAGTGGCTTTCCGGTGAAGAAGCACAAGGTCAGTTTGCCGGATTGAACATGGAATACCCGGTGAATAAGACCGTGAGTCCTGACCCAGTTGTTGCCAAGTGGGGAACATTCACCGGCAACCCGATGAATGTCGCAAAGTATGGGGAATTACAGGGTGAAGCTATCATGCTGATGGATCGTGTGGGATACAAATAAGCACCTCTCATGCACAGGCGCTTCAATATATTATCAATCCGGCGGGATGGTTGGCAGCTGTTTGCCGTCATTTTGGCCGGACTGGTGGCCGTCCCTGTAGGGATACTATTTGCCTCTCTCTTTCAGCCTGAACGGGAAATCTGGAATCATCTGGCTGAAACCATTCTTACATCGCTGCTGCTCAACACCTTCTGGTTGAGCAGCGGCGTTCTGATATGTACCGCATGCCTTGGAGTATCTCTTGGCTGGTTGACCGGAGCGTGCTCATTTCCCGGACGTTCATTTTTTTCATGGGCATTGACGCTGCCAATGGCTGTACCGGCCTATGTAATGGCCTTCATTTTTATAGGTGTGATGGATTTCGCCGGGCCTGTACAGACCGCCATGCGTACCCTTCCAGGATTTGAGCGCACCATAATCGAGGTACGATCCACTCCGTTTGTCATACTGTGTATCAGCCTCACCCTCTATCCATATGTGTATCTTCTCAGCCGATCTGCGTTTCTCAGCCAGGGAAGAGTACTTATAGAAGCCGCACGGACTCTTGGTCTTGCCCCCTGGGCAGCCTTCTGGCAGGTTGCTTTACCGATGGCTAGACCATGGATAGCGAGTGGCCTCGCCCTTGTCTTAATGGAGACCCTTGCTGATTTTGGAGCCGTTTCCATCTTCAATTACGACACTTTTACCACTGCAATCTACAAGGCCTGGTTTGGCTTCTTTTCTCTGCAGGCTGCAGCCCAGCTCTCTTCAGTTCTTGTTGTTTTCGCAATGGTACTGGTACTTATCGACACGATGTATCGTTCAAGAATAAGATATTTTTCAAGTGCCAGAAGCAGCAATGTTCATAGCAGAATTACACTGCACGGCAAAAAGGCGTTAGCAGCGACATGCTATTGTTCTGTTGTTGTAATCGTTGCATTTGTACTGCCGGTGACACAGCTTGGACTATGGGTCATGAAGGCAGGCGGTGAAGGTGACCTTCCGAACTACATGACTCAAACCGGGCGTACGCTCTTTCTCGGCGCAGGAGCCGCGCTACTCACCTGTTCGGCTGCTATACTTCTCAGCTACACCAAGAGAAGGTCACCGGGGACTCTGAACCTGGTGCTCTGTAAAATTTCCACTATTGGCTATGCCCTGCCGGGGACGGTACTGGCTGTAGGGATATTTCTGCCTATTGCCTGGTTTGACAACCATTTGCAAACGCTGCTGCAAAACATTTTCAATATTCAAACCGGTCCTATATTACAGGGAACTGTCATCGTGATGCTCATGGCCTATATGGTACGCTTTATGGCTGCTGGTTTTGGGGCTGTAGATGGTGCTATGCAAAACATCAGCCCAAGTCTGGATGAAGCGGCCACTCTCATGGGCGTCAAAGGGAGAAAGCTGATCCTCAACATTCATCTCCCATTATTACGAAAAGGACTGCTTACCGCACTTATTCTACTGATGGTTGATGTTGTAAAAGAAATGCCGATTACGCTCATGACGCGCCCTTTTGGTTGGGACACCCTGGCTATTAAAATTTATGAATTGACCAGTGAAGGCGAGTGGGAAAGAGCTGCGTTACCAGGATTGTATCTGGTGCTGGCATCAATTATCCCGGTGGTTCTCCTCATACGACAATCTGAGAAATAATTATGCTGGAAACAATGCCTCTTCTGCAAGTCGAGCAGGTATGCAAGTCATTCGGGACGAATCAAGTCGCCAACGAAGTAAGTTTTTCAATGGCCAAGGGTGAAATCGGCTGTCTCCTGGGGCCAAGCGGCTGCGGCAAAACCACACTGCTTCGCGTGATCGCCGGTTTTGAAACAATCGATAGCGGGCAAGTGCAAATTGGGGGCAAGATTGTCTCAACCCCTAACCTAAGTGTTCCACCCGAAAAACGATCCATAGGCATGGTTTTTCAGGATTACGCTCTTTTTCCACATCTTACAGCTATCCAGAATATCGAGTTCGGTATTCGCAGCAAACCTCACAAGGTACGTAAAGATAAAGTCAAAACAATGCTGGAGCTTGTGGGTTTGACGGAGGCCGCAAATAAATATCCACATGAACTCTCGGGCGGTCAGCAACAGCGAGTGGCGCTTGCACGAGCCTTGGCACCTGAACCAGAGCTACTCCTGCTCGATGAACCATTTTCCAATCTTGACGCATTGTTACGTGACAGGCTCACTGTTGAGGTCCGGGATATCCTTAAAGAGCTAGGTACGAGTGCGCTGCTGGTAACCCATAACCAGCATGAGGCTTTTTCAGTGGCGGATACGATTGGAGTGCTATTCTACGGCACAATGCAGCAGTGGGGTAATGCCTACGACGTATATCATCGACCGGCAAGTCTTGAGGTAGCGACATTCGTCGGCGACGGTGTGCTGGTAGCAGGCAGGGTCACTGGGCCTGGCCAGGTTGAAAGCGGCCTGGGACTGCTGAATGGTAACCTTTCACTTCCATGTGAATCCGGCTGTGAGGTTGATCTGCTCGTTCGCCCTGAAGATGTTTTGCATGTAGAGAATGCGCAGGTACAAGCGAGGGTGGTCCACAAATCATTTCGCGGCCCGAATATTCTCTACCAACTCGAACTATCCTCCGGAGAACAGTGCCAGGCTCTTGTATCCAGCCATCACAACCACACTATCGGTGAATATATCGGAATCTTCCCGGAAGTGGACAATCTTGTGGTTTTTCCACGTAAGCAACAGGTCTCTCTTTGAATATAAGGGCTTGTATGGGGCTTGAGGCTTAATGGAACGTAAATTACGTTTAGGGATGACCGCGAGCGATTTAGTGTCTGGAAAATCGATCATGAGACATTGTTGCCTGCAACATATCGTTATCCGGTATAATTGACATGGTTTTACATAGCAATTTTGAGGTATGTTAAGGTTTTCATATTGAATATATACAGTTTAACGTGCCATTCTGAGAGAAAAAGGGGACAGATTTATTTTCAATAACAAAATGCTGCACCGGACAAGTCGGCGATCATGTCGTTCACCTTGCCACTTCAAATCTTAACAACCACCCATTATCGAGCAGTTTAATACTTAGACTGCGCATCGAAAGGTTCACATATCTCCTGATCAGTCATGACTCATTGGCTGCAGTTTGGCTCAAACCGACAGCGATAAAATTCCGCCGAACAGGTACTGGTCGCACGCTCATATTTCCAGCACAATTATTTAGGGAAGCAATACGGTGCTCCCAGAAGTTTTCCTGGCCTCGAGATCCCTGTGGGCCTGTGCTGCCTCTCTCAAGGCATACTCCTGGAGGATATGCATTCTGACCGCCCCGGACAGTACCACCTCAAAAAGGTCCTGGGCATGAGCGACCAGGTCATCTCTAGCTGCGGTATAGTGCATGAGACTGGGCCTGGTGAGAAAAAGAGAGCCCTTTGCACCCAACAGGCCAACATTGATGGGCTCAACGGGACCGGATGATTGACCAAAGGAGACCATGGTTCCCATGGGGCGGAGGCAGTCAAGGGATTGCATGAAGGTCGCCTGCCCGACGGAATCATAGACGACATCGACACCTTTTCCTTTGGTGATTTCCTGCACTGCTGCGACAAAATCCTCCTCCTGATACAAAACCGTGTGGGTGCAGCCATTATTCCTGGCCATTGCGGCTTTTTCCTTGCTGCCGACGGTACCAATTGTTGTCGCACCGATATGCTTGGCCCATTGACACAGGATAGAGCCTACTCCTCCGGAAGCAGCGTGAACGAGAATGGTACTTCCGGCTTGAACAGAATAGCACCCTTTCAGCAGATAACGTGCGGTCATTCCCTGGAGCATCATCCCGGCTGCATCACGGGTAGAGATACCCTCGGGAAGCTTGACTAATCTGTGTGCAGGAATGCAGCGGATCTCGGAGTAGGCTCCGGGAGGAACACCCGCATAGGCAACCCTGTCACCTTTGGCCAGATCGGTGACACCTTCACCAACCATCTCAACGATTCCAGCCCCCTCGAGCCCCAAGACAGCTGGAAGAACAGGCAAAGGGTATAGCCCTGTCCTGTGATAGACATCAATAAAATTGAGGCCAACGGCCTCGTGGACTATTCTTACCTCACCGGAACCTGGCAGCCCGGGATCATGTTCTTCCCATGACAGTACGTCAGGGCCTCCGGTTTTATGGATTTTGATTGCATGGTTCATCATCACACCTCGCTGAGAGTAATGGTATTGACCTGGACAGATCCGTCTGTTCTGCTTTGAAATACAGTTTAAAAAGTAGTCATTCCCTGGGCGTTCGCTAGAATTGTCACAGGGCTTACGACGATTCCCGATCATTGTCATTTGCGGCAATGGATACTGTGACGGCCGGATCTTCGAATCGGTCCAGCAGGCCGATCGGGTTCTGCGATTTGGCGACCCCGCCCGGAAGCACTCGCAGGGTGTATGGACTGGCGGTGTTCTGGAAGCGGGCAGAGAGTTCGGCTCGTTGGCGCATGAAGCGGTTCCTCCGGCGCACCAGATCCCTGGTCGCACGCGTCTCCCCGGGGGAGACGTTATAAGGTTAAATTGGCCATTCCCCAGTCGCGCATCAGAAGGATAATGTCCCTCAAACTTTCTCCGCGCGCTGTAAGGGAATATTCCACTCTTGGTGGCACTTCCGCGTACACCTTGCGGTTGACAATGCCACAAGTTTCCAATTCACGAAGCTGTTTGGTCAAGGTATGCTGCGTGATCCCCGGCATTGTTTTCTTCAGTTCGCCAAACCGGTAGGTCTTCTCCAGCAGGTGGTAGAGGATAACACCCTTCCATTTCCCTCCAATGACCTCCAGGGTCCCCTCAACCGGACACCCTGCGTTACATTTATATGTGCTGTGAGCCATTGGTTTTCCTTAATAGTATGTTTTTTGATACTACGGCAATTATTTTTGCCTACTTGAAAATATGAGGCTACTCTCTATATTTAACTCAGTCAAGCGAATTGACCATTGGATAAATAATTAAACGCAGCAACCCCAAGCAAACAACTAGAACCTGACCCTGTCCGGTGAAAGGAACAAGGAGGCGCAACCATGCACAAAACAATGCTCATTACAGGAGCCACCGACGGCATCGGGCTTGAGACTGCGAAGATGCTGGCTTCGATGGGCCATACGCTCCTGCTGCACGGGCGCAACCGATCAAAACTGGAAACTGTTGTAAAAGAGCTCTCCGGGTTAGCAGGCAGCGGACGACTTGAGAGCTATGTAGCCGATCTGTCACGTATGGCTGAAGTGGACGATCTTGCAGGAGCGGTAGCAGCAGACAACGAAAAGATCGACGTTCTCATCAACAATGCCGGCGTTTTTGTTGTAACCGAGCCGACTACCCCTGATGGGCTTGATGTGCGCTTTGCAGTGAATACCATCGCACCGTATCTGCTGACCCGTAAACTGTTACCGCTGATGGACGCTTCCGGGCGAGTGATCAATCTCTCATCCGCTGCCCAGTCACCGGTCGATCCGGAGGCGCTGGTTGGGAACCGCAGATTGGCGTCCGACATGGCGGCTTACGCACAGAGCAAACTGGCCCTGACCATGTGGTCCCGCGAGTTGGCACGATCTCTGGGAAATGACGGCCCGGCGATTATTGCTGTAAACCCCAAGTCCTTGCTCGGTTCAAAAATGGTGCGAGAGGCATTCGGAACACGCGGCGGCGATCTCCGCATCGGAGCGGAAATTCTCTGCAGGGCAGCTCTATCGGATGAGTTCGCCACCGCATCCGGTCAGTACTTCGATAATGATATCGGACAATTTGGCCGCCCGCATCCCGATGCACTGCATCCTCAGAAATGCAAAGACGTTGTAGAACTCATCGAGACGGTCCTGGCCAGGGTCAACCAATAGAAGCAAAGCAACCTAAAGAGACAGTTATGCAATACGAAGGAAAAGTATATCGCCCCTGGATGGAGGCCGACAGCTTTCTGATACAGACGACCATTGGCTGCACCCATAACAAATGCACGTTTTGTGATATGTTCAGGGAGAAAAGGTTCCGCATCAGGGATATTGAAGAGATTTTCAGGGATATCGACGATGCGGGAAAGGTTTTGCGCCACATTCGGTCGATTTTTCTCATCGACGGCAACGTATTGGCGCTGAAAACAGCGTTTCTTGTACAAATTCTACATAAAATCACCTCCACCTTTCCGCACTGTACAAATATCTCGGTCTATGCAGGGTTGAATGACCTCAGGCGCAAATCCGCCCGGGAACTTAAACAACTCAAAGAAGCAGGACTCACCAAGGTATACACAGGTCTTGAGTCCGGCGATGCCCTGACGTTGGAGCGGATCAACAAGGGGTTGACTCCCGAGCA
>JBFJXW010000182.1:0-7791 GCA_041622895.1 Desulfobulbus sp.
ACACCTTTCCGCGACCAACTGGTTGAATTAGCATAAGGTCCACAGGTCGCTTGCGGGGGCGGACAAGGGGACAGCCCGCCCATGGCCGATGCCTGTCAGCCGTCTGCCACAAAGTGCTTTTCAATAAGAGCGCGGCTGTAGCGGGCGATGCCCTCGACATAATCGAAATCAAACAGCCCTCCCGTGTACAGGGTCCGGTTGTCTCCCTGGATCTTTTCCCATCTGTCGTAGTAGCCGGCGCGGAACTCCTCCACCGAGACATGCTTGAAATACAGCCATGCATCGTAGGAGTGCCAGTCGTCATCGGTCTTGATTCGTCCTCCAAAGGCGTTAACGAAGCGTTCGATATGCTCGCGCAGCCGGTGCTCGTCCGCTTCGGTCGGTGCGGTAGAGGGCAGTCGCGCGTAGAACGCCATCAATTCATTGTCCGGGTGGGGTTGGGAAATGATCATGGGCTCGCCCAGGGGAGGCAGCGGCAGATGAAACGCGACCCGTTCCTGTAACACCATATCGGCAATTTCAAAGGAGGCAACGGCGTAGGGAATGAATTGTGCCCGCGATTGCAGCCAGGCTTCCTCCTCTGTCAGCTCCAGTATCGTTTCCAGATACGCTTTCTGCAGGGGGCAGGCGATAATCAGGTAGTCAAACTGTGTCGTGTCTTCGGCGTGGGTCACCTCATCGCCGATGATTTGCACGGGATGGGTGTAGCGAACGGTGATCCCCTCGTCGCTGCGCTTGATTGCCGTAACCTCGATATTCAAGCGCACATTGAGATCCCAGGCCACCTTTTCCCAGAATCGCTGAAACCCATGGCGGAACCGTCGCACCAGCAGAAAACCGGGAAGGAACCGGGAGAGGTGGATGCCGCTAAGGAGAACGGCCACCAGGGTTTTGGGGCTCATGTAGCGCAACGCATAGGGTGCGGGGATTTCATCGAGGTTGCCGTAGCCGAAGGTGGTGATGGGAATTTCAAACAGTCGGCCCAGTTCCTCCAGGCGATTGTTTTTCAGCCAGTCGGAAAAGGTGACGCACAACTCGGGATGTGCAGCGATTCCTACCCAGCCCGGACGACGGAACACTTCGCGAAGAAGAAAGCGCTTCCAGATATAGCGCAGGCAGAGGAGCAGATAGCGGAAGTACCTGATCCACGAGCGACCTCCGGCCAGATAGTCCAGCAGCCGATGATACGGGGTGCCGTTCTCCGCTTTTTTCAGCGAGAAGGCCGCTGTGCCGATAACGTTTTCCAGGCGTGCCCCGGTCTGACGGGCCATTTTGAGTATTTCACGGTA
This sequence comes from Desulfobulbus sp., assembly GCA_041622895.1. Classification (GTDB taxonomy): domain Bacteria; phylum Desulfobacterota; class Desulfobulbia; order Desulfobulbales; family Desulfobulbaceae; genus Desulfobulbus. Next base: position 1,290 of record JBFJXW010000182.1, read on the forward strand.
GTCGGGTGAAATCACCGCGGCGCCCAGATCAAAGGACTGGTAGTCCTCGGTAATGGAACGGCACAGTCCGCCCACTCTTCCCAGCTTTTCAAAAACGGTAACGTTCTTGTAGCCATGCTGCCGCAGGTAGTACGCGGCTGAAAGTCCTCCCGGACCTGCTCCGAGAATCAGAATTCGTGCCGTGCGATCGCTTTTGCCCATGAGGTGCCCTCTCAGCATTTCTCTGTTCTGTTGCACCAGAGCGCATGCCGCGATTCCGGCCCGTCGAGTAAACGCTGGTATCCTAATTCCAGATCGCCGTCTCCGTATGCGGTTACGGCGGCAATCACGGTATCCCATGCGTTCCTGGCTTCTGCTTCGGTGCATCCTTTGCTTTGCAGATAAACAATCCAATTACTGAGCGTGCTGTGACGCGCTATGCTGACCGCACTACTGGAGCAGGACATCTTTTCACGGAAATACCAGTAGTTCTCTTTTTGCGCGATTGAAGCAGTGCCCATTATTTCCGGTCGGGGATCATAATTGAAATGGCGCCCGAAATCTGTCGGGTTGAGCCAGACATGGTCCCAGAGGGTGATGCCCCGGTTTTCATCGGGAGGATTAGGCGCCGTATCTTTGAAATAGGAACTGGTGTACAAGTCGTCCGTATGCAAGAGATATCGGCCATTGCCGCTGCCTCCCTGCCAGTCAAAAAGCAACCCGGAATGTTGCTCCATCCTGCCGTCATACCCCTCGATTTCGTTTCTCACTTTTCGGATGGGGATATTGACGGCCCGCATCAAGTCCGTGAACAGGGACGACGCGCTGCCGCAACCTGCCGGCGTGACATAGATAGGCTGTTCATACGGTTCGATATCGTATCGGATCAATCGGTCTGTCAGGAGAGGATGCGATGTATGGAAATCGAAACTGTTGAAGCCGTGCATCGAGGAGGGATTATGCCACAAGTAATCGTGAAACCATCCCGACAGATTCATCGCCGTCCTGGAGGGATCTGTTCCTGTCAGTCTTGTATGTTGTTCCGGTTCCTGGTGCATGAATTGAAAAGGAGCGCGCGGATCGTCAAGGATATTCTCGGTTGCCTCGCTTCGTGAAGACACGTAAACGCCATAATGCAATTCGTTTTCAGGGAAGGAGCGCAGCGCCTTGAAACAGACCTTGCTGGACAATAAATAACTCAGCTCATGATCCGACCAATCCGCAAACCGCCAGGGTGTTTTCCTGTGTATTTCAAGCCAGAGACTATGGGCAACCTGGGCAAAATAGGTGTCGCGGGCCAGCTCCACACTTCTGTACAGGAGGTAGTTGCTGATGTGTTTGCTTGAGAGGGGTAATGGATGTTCCTTGGCAAGGGGCCTGTTGAAGAGGAAGTCCAGATAGAATTGCTGCAGGCGTCTCTTCCAGCTGCTTGGCCAGTTGTCATAGTACAGCCAGCTGCCATATTCAGCACCCAGCGGATGATCGACCTCCAGTCCCATTACATTCCGTATGCGGGGGTTGCGATACAGGTAATAGGTAAATCGTATGCCCTCAATGAACGCTCTGGATGGTGGAAAAAAGGAAAAAATAGGATTCATTGATAACTCCTGGTGCAAGATTTCTGCGTACTGTTGCGATTATGCTCTAGTACGCATGTGCCTCTGCTTCCGTACGCTTTGTGCAGAACATCGATGCGGGATCGTCAGTTTCGTCTTGTGCAGGTTGTTCTGTACCTCCAGAAACGATGGTAGGCGGTCGTGGTCAAAAACAAAATACGTAAAGATTGAGTATTCAATGGATAGGATATCTACGTAAAAAAACAGGACCGCTTACACCGAGAGTGTCAGGTGCGAGGAAGAACAGCCCGTCTGTCTACGGATTCAGGAATACGGAAATGAGACTGCAATGCCAGTGGGTTGGGCGAGATGCATGCTTCGCGGTGCAGCATATCGGTAAGCCGGGAGCAGGGCCACCGAACGCACGGCGTAATGCGGGGAGGGTGGGGCAACGCCCGGCCGGCTGATGCCGAGCAGCCATGCGCGGCAAGGCATTCACCTGCACGCTGCAGACGCTGCAGAACCGGCGCAGGGCGTACGAGACCTATGAAGTGCCGATGAAGTAGTGATGAGGAGGAAAGCCGCAGTGACCGCTGATGCTGGCCGGTGACGTTGTGCTTACTTGGCCCGCTCGAACACAATTTTGATCTGCGAGTTTCCGCTCGCTGCCGTGCCGGTGCCGAGGAAGCCGATCTTGCCCTCGATACCGATCGCCACCTGCACCTCGACCGTTTTCATGCGGAATTCACCGGCGGTCTGCGCGCCTTTCGACAGTATCTCCTGGATGCCCTCAATAAAATTCGTCATGCTCTCGCCGAGTTGTTCGACACTGTGATCGACAACGTTCAGCTCTCGCGTCGCCGTACCCCGGGTGTGAATGGGACGATTGCTCCCGGCTGGAACGACCTCGACGACGTCAAAAATGGGAATGCTTTTTGCCATAGCTGCACCTCACGTAATATTGGGAATGTAACCAAAGATCTGAAAGCCGGCCCAGTCAAGGGCATCGAAGGGGTACTCGTTAGGTTTAAAGTCGCGCGACAACCAGTGCTCATAGTCTTCGAGGCGGTGCTGCAAACCCATCGTCACCTTGGCATCGAGCGGCCAGCAGCCTTCGCCGAGGGTGCGTTTCACGTTTGAGAGTTCCTGCAACGCCATGGCGGCGGTCATCTGCCGAAGTTCGTGCGCTGCCGCGGCCACCCCCTCGGCGGGGTGCGTACCGGCGCGCACCTTTTCCATCAGCCGTGTGATAAACAGAAACGAACTGAAATCCTCGACCTGCCACGCCGGCGCGATCACCGCTTTCGCACCGAGGCTGACAAGAAAGGTGGGGAAGCTCAGGGGTTCGTCAGACAGGCTTCGCCGCGACTTGCCTGCTTCGCATACCCCAAGGATCACGAGGTCCGCCCCGACCGCTTTTCCCTCGGTCAGCAGCTCGCCAAGAACCAGGTTGCCGTCCGCGGCATGAATGGTCGATCGCCACGGATTGTTCTCATCGAAATCCCCGTGACAGGAGAGCAGCAGCACGCCGGGTTCCAGCAGTGTCGCCCGCAGTGCGTCCACTGAAACGGTGTCACCGGCCGTCACCTTTTCTTTGCCAACGGACGCCAGGCCTTCCACCCGCGCGAACGGCAAGGTACCGTCGGCATCCACGAAGGCGCGCTCGGTTGCGAACTCCAGAGGTTCTTCTGGCGGGTGTTTCAGAGCACGGCCGAACTCGGAAAGGCTGGGGCACACGCTGACGCGGGTAAAGCATTGCGAGAGTCGCTTGCCGTTTGGCAGCTCGATGTGGGCAAGCGGAATCGAGCGGAATAACCGGTGCGGCAGGAGGACCAGCTCCTCTCCTCCATCGGCAAGTTCTGGGATAGCCCGCCCGATCAACGTCCCTATGCGGCTGAGCAGCAGCTCTGCGATGGAACCGGCCAGGCCCCGCGCAACGGGATCGCCCTGGCCGAGGCCGGCCTCCAGGCCTCGCTCCCACGGCTCGAACACGCGCAGACGAAGATCGTCATAGTCGAAGTCGTCGAGCCAGCCACCAGCGAGCCGCCCCTCCGGCCCCACGCCTACGACAGAAAGCCCCTCGCGGTGGGCAAACAGGGAAACCATCCAGCGTCCTCCGGGTTCGACCCACGTGCGCACGATGGCGAGCGCCTCCTCCTGCCGTTTCTCGTCCAGGGCATAGGATGCCGCCTCCATTCCGCCGCGCACACGGGCGAGCCAGGCAAAAAGCCGCCCTTTGGCAGCCTCGGCGACAAGCAGTGCCTGTTCGATGGCCTCAGGCGTGCCGATGGCGTGATGTGCGCGTACGGCGCTGACGTCAAGCCTCGTCCACTCGCGAAGCATGCTCTCCCATACGTCCGGGGATGGTCCCTGCGACAGAATGAATTTGCGGGCGCCTATCCCTCGCAGGGCGTGCTCTGCTGAGGCTTCCGGATCGCCAAGATCGAACGTCCAGCGGGCAGTCATGCTCTCGAAGTGGAGCTTCCCGACTCCGGTCAGGTGGGTGAAGGCTTCTTCGGCCTCGGTCAGCAGGCGTTGCCCTTCCTCTTTGTTGCCCAGCAGCAACTCGGCCTCGGCAAGCAGCATTTTCATCTGGCCGAGCTGCGCGGGAACCTCGTTGGGCTCGGGTTTCGGGCACAGGTTCAGCGCCATGCGGAACGCCTCCCTCGACCCGCTGAGATCATCGTCGAGCCGTCGGAAGTTGCCCAGGTTCATCCAGACCGTCTGGGGAGCCACGCTGGCGGCTTCGGTATTCAGCAATTGAACCTGGTTTTCACCAATTTCCCGTGCTCGATGGATCGCCTCGGGGCGTTGCGTTTCGGACAGGCGAGCCGCCAGCACAAAGTGGATGCTGAATTCCTGCTGCGGGCTGAGCTCTGCACGTTTGGCGATGTCTTCCAGGATTTCGATCGCTTCCTCCGGCTGGCTCGCGCCCCCCAGGGTCTCGGCCAGTGCCAGACCCGTCTCCAGGATGAGTTCGCCATGCTTCAACCGGATTGCGGCATCGTAAGCGACCTTGAGCCCCTCCAGAGCCGCACCGATTCCTCCGATCCCGATCACCGTCGCGGCGCGCGTCTGATCCATCTGATGCGCGATCATGCGTTTCAAAAGGTCTTGCAATCGATCGGCGCCCTCTTTGTTGCCTGCCGCTTTCTTGAGGTCAAGGGCCTGGAGGTAGAGCGGTATTGCCTGCTGCAGATCCTGGTGCTTGGAGCGGGAGTACGTCTGACCGAGAGCGATCAGAAGGTTTCCCTTGATGTCGGGGTCGACGGAAAACGCGGCTTCTTCCGCTATGTCCAGCCCGCGCTGCGCGCACCGCCGGGCTTTCCGCAGACCCCGGTCGTCCATCTCCGGCTGACCGCCGAGGTACTGGGCCATTTGCGCCACGATTGCGAGGTGGGCGTTGCCAACGAGTTGTTCGACCTCGGCATCTTTCAGACTGGCCGAGACCCTTCGTAAGAAATCGAGAACGATCTCGCTGGTATCCCCTTCCAGTGCCTGTGCGACTGAAAAGGCATTGAGGAAGGCCTGGCGGGAGACCTTTTCCGCCTCCACGAGAGAAGCGCCCTCGTCGCAGTAGTCGTCAAGCGTGCGCAGGTCTCCAAGTCCCTTGGAACTGAAGAGGACGTTAGCCGCAGGCCCTCTTGCCTGGTCGATCAACTGGTGAAGCAAACGGGTGAACTCATCCAGTGCTGGTGGCTGATCCACAGATGTTCGCTCGTGAATCAGCGCCTCAAGCCGAGGCATCATCGGGTGCGCATACCCAAGCGCCTTGGCCCGGCTAAGCTGGGTCGCGGCTTCATCGAAATTCTCTCGGAATCGAGCGTGGATGACAGCGCGATCCCAGTACGGATCGGCGAGATTCGGATCCGCTTCGCTGGCCCGCTCCAGCAGGTGCTCTATCCGTTCCAGTTCGTCCGCCGTCGGCATAGCACCGAGACGATCCGCCTCTTCCAGCAGGAATTCCGCCTTACCGCCGTAGGCCAGTGCGAGCGCATGGCCAAGGCGCTGGTCGTTGGGTAAACGTTCCGCCAGTGGCATGAGGAGGGCGATGGCCTCATCATGCCGCTTGGCTACCTGCAATGCACTCGCCTCCCGTAATATCTCCTCAATGTTCCGTGCAGCCATAATTTTTTCCCCGTGTTTAATTGCGATGCTTGACATAGTCGTCATTGTGATTTCCTGCGACGCAGTTGCCACGACCAGTAAGCTCACAGGATATTCAGGAGCGAAGTGGATGGAAATTTCATGTGGAACGTCTTGTTAATGAAATTTTTCCTATTTTTTATGAATAGTTAGTAAGCAGAAACACGGCCGTTGAACTGCGACGGCCTCCTTCTTTATTCGTTGATAGTAGACGCTGCTGTCCCAAAAAAGAATAGAGTAATTTCACATATACAATGGATATATTACCTAGTTATAGAAAATGGAAAGGGTTGGCACGCTCCCTTTGCAGGGGATGCTGCGATCGGTGCAGGAGGTGCTCCTTGCTTTTTCTCTTGAAGATGGAGCGAGATTGTACCGGTTCAGGGATGCATGAATGGGGACGAGAGGAAAAGGGGAGCGGAGAAGAGGAGGACGCGATACCAATGGCGAGTCAGAGGGTGTGCGGTTTACGCGGCTGAATGCATCAATGGCAGTTGAATGCTCTGGATCGATGGTTGCACGTGTACAGCGCAGCTCCGCGCTCGATAGACCGTTTGCCCTCCCTCTTGCTGAACAGACAGTCGGTTAGGCCAGTGCGTTTTCATTGCCGCCGTCCATCGCGAAAATACAGGGCATGCCTGTTGCTTGTGCCCGTTCCCCGATGGTTTTCAGATCACATTCAGCCGTCATGCTGAACAGCGTGATGGCGGCAGCGGTGGTGGTCTCTTTCGCCGTGGTAATGAGCCGCGCATTAGGGATACGTGCCAGTTCGGCGACCGCTTTCAGGTAGTCCAGCGCCTGCGTCTCATCGTCTGTTCCAT
>JBFJXW010000183.1:0-7686 GCA_041622895.1 Desulfobulbus sp.
ACCGCCCTTGGCAACCGACTCAAAAACAACAGAATTGTGACCCAGCACGGAGTCTTTGATTATCTTGCCCGGGATATGGGCCTTGCGGTGATCGCTGTGGTGCAGCCCCATGCCGGTCAGGAGCCGTCAGCCTCGGAAATTCTCTCGATTGTTGCCACCATAAAAAAGAAAAAAGCTGGTGCTATTTTCACGGAACCACAGTATCCAGAAGCGGTCGGAAAAACCATCGCCCGGGAAGCCTCCATAGCCGCAGCAACCCTGGATCCAGGTGCTAGCGGTCCTGAGCAGGCGCCTCTGGATTATTATGAACAAGTCATGCGCACCAACCTGGTAACCCTCGAGAAAACCCTTGGCAGCAACTGACCCCATCCCCCATTACCAACCTGTTGCCGCAGCCATCCGCTTTGAAAATGTCACGGTGGAGCGCGGCGGTATTTCAATCCTCGACCGGGTCTCTGCCTCTGTGCCCATGGGCAGCTGCACTGCCATCATCGGCCCCAACGGAGCAGGAAAAACCACCCTGCTGCTGGCCCTGCTGAAGGAAATTTCCTACCAGGGAACGATCCGTTTTAACGACAGCGACCATGTACCACGCATCGGCTATGTGCCGCAACGGCTCTCTTTTGACCGGGGGATGCCGCTGACGGTCAATGAATTTTTATCCATGGGATTTCAAAAGAAACCACTCTGGTTCGGTATCACCTCCCATCTGAAAAAGCTCACCCAAGACGCCCTCGCTCAGGTCAAGGCGGAGCACCTGGCCGGCCGCAAGATTGGCGCCCTATCCGGAGGAGAAATGCAACGGGTGCTTCTGGCCTTAGCCCTCTGCCAGAAGCCTGACCTGTTGATACTCGATGAACCTTCGGCAGGGGTCGACTTTCGCGGTGAACTCATCTTTTGCGAACTCCTCGACAGCCTGCGCCACCAGAACAAGTACACCCAACTGATGGTCAGCCACGATCTGGCCACCGTGACCCATCATGCCACCCATGTTATCTGCCTCAACCGAAAGGTCGCGGCCGAAGGGCCTCCTCAACAAACCCTGACCGACGATACGCTCACTGCTATTTTCGGCATGCATATGGGACTGGTGAATTCCAGCTCCATGCCCGATAACCGAGGCGTCTGCTCGGCACCCTGCTGTCAAAGGCCTCCCGATGCCTGACCTCACGCCACTCTATGCACTGATCGCTCAACTTCTTCCCTTTGATTGCCTGCAGGCCCGGTTCATGCAGCAGGCCATGACCGGCTTGCTGTTGCTCTCGCCGATGGCTGCTGCCATGGGTATCATGGTGGTCAATTTCCGCATGGCCTTCTTCTCCGACGCTATCAGTCATTCGGCCTTTGCCGGGGTCGCACTGGGGCTGTTGTTCTCCGTCGATCCCAATTGGACCATGCCGGCCTTCGGCCTGTGCGTGGGCTTGGGCATCATGATTCTCCAGCGCCACTCCAGTTTGTCCAGCGATACGGTTATCGGCGTTTTTTTCTCGGCCATGGTCGCCTTCGGTCTGGCCATCGTCAGCCGCGACCGTTCTCTGGCCCGGGATCTGCAACGTTTCCTCTACGGCGATATCCTCACCATCAGCGATCTGCAAATCCTCTGTCTGCTGGTTCTTTTTCTGGTGTTCATGACCTTTCAGGTACTCAGTTATAATCACCTGCTCTATATTGGACTCAACCCGACTCTCGCCCAGGCGCATCGGGTACGGGTTGCGGCCCATCAGTACATTTTTGCCGGACTGCTGTCTCTGATCGTCATGTTTGCCGTGCAGGCCGTAGGGGTGCTTTTGGTCACGGCCATGCTCATTGTTCCCGCAGCGGCGGCGCGTAATGTCGCCCGTTCCGCAGGTTCCATGTTCTGGTGGGCACTGCTGGTCAGTATCAGCTCCGCAATAATTGGCTTGATTGTTTCCGCCCAGGATTGGGCACGCACCGCAACCGGCGCCACCATCATTCTGGTCGCCTGCTGCTGGTTTATAGTGAGCCTGGCTGTTTGTTCCCTGCGCAGGGAACAAATGTCTGCATAAGCCGCCTCACCCGCCATCCCTGGTCCGGGACCGGGTTGCCTTTCCGGGCTACTCGTAGCAGCGGTATATAGTGACAGCCGCGTCGTCCCTGCAACGTGAAAAGCCTTCGTCGGCCCCGCTGCGTACAAAAGGCACAGGCATTCTTTTTTCAACGACATCGACATGGAAAAGTTCTTTTCTCCCGCATCGCTGGCCATTTACGGTCTTTCTTCCAAACAACGCAACACGCCTCGCATCATTGTCGACAACTGTCTCCGCTGGGGCTTTCGCGGCCGAATATTCGGGGTCAATCCGGCTACCGATGAAACCCATATCAACGGCATTCGGATTTACCGGAGCGCCGGCGATCTGCCGGTCATCCCGGAACTGGCGGTATTGCTGATTCCGGCCCGCTATGTTCCGCAGGCCGTGGAAGACTGCGGCCGTGCCGGTATTCAACGATTGGCGATCCAGGCCGGGGGGTTCAACGAGTCCAGTGAGGTAGGACAACAGCTGGCAAAGCAGCTGATGCACAGCACCGCAAAGCACGGCATCCGTTTTGTCGGCCCCAACGGACTGGCCCTAGCCAACACTGCCAACGGTCTTTGCCTGCCGTTCGTCCCGTCTTTACCGGTGCAAAAAGGGGGGTTCTCGATGATCACCCAAAGCGGCGGGCTTGGTCTTTTTCTCTGGAACCTGATGGAAAACGATCAGGTTGGATTGGCTAAATTTGTCAGTATCGGTAACAAGCTGGATCTCGACGAGGGTGATTTTCTCGAATATCTGGGCACCGATCCCGAAACCCAGGTCATCGGCCTGTATCTTGAAAGCATAACCAACGGGAAACGACTGATCAGTATCGCGGAGCGGATCAATAAACCGGTGATCGTCTACAAGGGCAATACCACGTTTGCCGGCGGCCGGGCAGCGATGAGCCACACCGCTGCCCTGGGCAATGACGAGGACATCCTCGATACCGCCTTTGAGCGGGCCGGGATCATCCGCATCGATGATCTCCGCGATTTCATCATCACGGCCAAAGCCTTTGACCTGCCGCCGATGCGCGGCAAACGGATTATGGCCATGAGCCCTGCGGGCGGCCTGACTGTGACCATGGCGGATATCTGTGAACGGCAGGGTTTTGCCTTTGCCGATCCCGGCCGGAAATTTTACGAAAACGTGGCGACCATGGCCAATGCAGGGATCATCACATCCTCCAACCCGCTGGATATGGGGGATATCTATGACATTGACAAGTATCCTGCCCTGTTCAGTCAAGTACTGGATAATGACCATATTGACGGGGCGGTCTTCGTCAGTCAATGGCCGTGCATGCCGGAAGGCGGCGATGATGTATTCACCGCCATGTTCAATACCGATTTTTCCCTCGCAATCACCGGAGCGATCCGTTCCTCGGCAAAACCCTTGGCCTTGGCGCTGTACGGCCATGCTCCTGCCCTTGCCTCCATGAAACAGCGGTTCTCTATCCCGATTTTCGATAGCCCGGAAGAAGCCATCCTGGCCCTGCAGCGACAGCAGGCCTATCACGCCCATAAGGCTGCCGGGCCCTTTTGCCCGGATCCCCCGCCACCCGGGATCAAACGTGCGGCGGCAGAAACCTGGCTGCACAACCACAGCGGCGTGATCGGCGAAGAAGCCGCCGAACTTCTCGTTCTCTACAATATCCCCAGCCCTCAATCCGCCATTGTCAATTCAGCAGAGGAAGCCGGCCGGATTGCCGAGACTCTCGGCTTTCCGGTGGTGCTCAAGGTGATCAGCCCGGATGCGGTGCATAAAACCGAGGTCGATGGCGTATTGACTGGCATCGGCTCGCGTCAGGAAGCTGAGGATGGTTTTGCCCGAATACGGGAAAATCTGGAACGATATCGTAAAGGGGCTATTTGGGAAGGCGTACGTGTTGCAGCCATGGCCGCCGACAGCTGCGACCTGTTCATTGGCGGTCTGCAGGATCCCGCTTTCGGGCCGGTGATCTTTTTCGGTTACGGTGGTATCTACGTTGAGATCTTCAAGGATGTGGAACGGGTGCTTTGTCCCTCGTCGCTTGCGGAAATCCTCGAAAAACTGCAACGGCTCCGTTGTTATCGGATCTTCGCTGGCGTGCGAGGCCGCCAAGCTATCGATCCTCTCCCCTTTGCGCGATGCATCCTGGCTGCCTGTCAATTGATGGTAGATTTCCCGCAGATTGCCGAACTGGACATCAACCCAGTTCGGATCTTTGAACACGGACAGGTGCTGGCCCTTGATGCGAGAATGCGTACCACTGCAGATGAACAAAAAGCGGGTGCGTGCCGATAGCCAGAACCCTACGCCTTGTGAGAGCGTGCGGCAACCCGCGCCGCTGAGGGTTTCGGTCAACAAAGGTTTTGGCGGCCGCAGAGCTGTACCTCTGTCCTAACCAGTCCCAACCTGGCCCAGCCTGTCCTGATAGGATTCGGGTGATTGTGGTCTTTCGTTTGGAGGGAACAGTAGCGGTGTTGACCGCGTTGCTTTTTCCCTTGCCGCCAATTTCGTTACCCCGCGTGGCGTTCTATCGTAATTGTCCCTGCCGAAGGGTATCTGGACAGGACAACCTGGTGGACGCGTCAACGTCCCAGTCAAGGACAATAATATTACGTTATTGACGGAAGGGGCTGCGGTTCGAGAGCCGCTCTATATCCAGCAGCGGACAGCCGCGGACGGTTGTGTTCATCCGACGCCTCCAATGGTGTTTTTATCCGGTCGGACACGCAGACAGACAGCGACACCCGTTGCATCGATTGTACTACGTAAACGGCCTTGGCCATCGGTTGCACATCGTCGCGAGGGCCTAATATCGGGGCACCGAAAGTACCCTGCCTCTCTGACACCCTGACCATGGCCACGACCTGGGAACGGCCGGATAGACAGAGTTCCTTCAACCAGAGACAAAGGAGACCTGCGCAATGTCCTGTTGCGGTGCATGCACAGTATCCGCACGACCAGGCCCGCTACCTTTGATGTGAAAAACAAATTCCTTTTCGCGGATTGCAACGCTTCACTTGATCGCAGTGTCAGTGCGCTAAAAAAACCTTTTGTGTTGGCAATGCGATGCGATACACTGCTCCAGAGACACTACGGTTTTCTTTCTCATTACAAGGGGGCCGCACCCCGTCTTGTATTGCAATTGCTATGATTATTTCGATTTGGGGATTATGCTGAATACACCATGATGCTTTCGCGGTTACCAGTAGTAGTGTCAGCTATGAAAAAATGGTCTTTGGGGAAGAAAATATTCCTCGGCCACCTCTTTTTTCTCAGCACCCCCCTGCTTGTTCTTTGTACGTTCAGCCTCTACTCCACCTTTACCCGTTTGCATACGACTATCGAAGAGGGTGCGGAGGCGGCCGGATCCTCTATTGCCGACATGATCGAGTTGTCGATAGATGCTTCAATGAGAACCTATCTTCGAGCCATAGGAGATAAAAACCTTCAGGTCGTCGAAAGTTATCATCACAAGTACCTGGCCGGTGTTCTCAACGAACACGATGCAAAAGAGGCGGTTAGTACTTTTTTACGCCCGCAAAAAATCGGCCGTTTCGGCTTTATCTCCTGTATCGATTCCCAGGGAACCCCCCAATTCCACCTGAAAAACGGCCTACCAGACCCCGAACGTGTCCATTTGGAAGAGTTCAAACCACCCCAATCCTTCATCCGCCAACTGATGGTTCAACAAACCGGCTATCTTGAATATGCAGGGAACAAGCCGACCGAGCAGCCGCCGCATGCCAAGGTTCTCTACATGCAATATTTCAAGCCTTGGGACTGGATCATTTCCGTTGCCTGCGATCGTAAAGAATTTCAAAAGCTGATCGATTTCAATGCCATTGCGCAGCGTGTAGCCGTTTTTAAATACGGCAGATCGGGCTACGTCCTCATTTTCAATGAACAAGGGGAAATTCTGGCTGCACCTCAGGCAAAAAGTGGTGACAGCTCGGCATATACCGCTCAAATACAGGCCATCCTGGCGGCTGCAGCCACTCAAAACAGCACGACCATCGCGTACCGCGGGCACCTTCCCGGAGAAAAGCACCCTCAACACCAGGTTATATTTTTCAAGAAGATCGACCGATTCGGGTTGCTTGTCGGAGTGGTTGCCGATGAAAACCACGCCTTGACCGGGCTCTTTTCCACCCGGAACATCGCCCTCGCGGCAGTCCTGGCCTGCGCGATACTTTCCATAGCGGCAACCTTTTTCATGAGCCGGTTAATCGCGGCCCCTCTCCACCACTTTGTCAGCCACCTGGAGGACTCCCCGGAACAAAGCGGTCAGATCGAATACACCGGTGGCTGTGAAACAACCTTCCTGGTTGAAAAATTTAACGAATATACCAGCAAGCTGCATGGCATCAACAACAAGCTCAACACCGAGATGCAGTTCAGAAAAAGCGCTGAGACCTTTCTGCAGATCTATAAAAATATCTTTGATAATGCCACGGAAGGGATCTTCATCACCGATGCAAGCGGCAAAATCCTGGCAGTGAACGGGGCCTTTACCACCATAACAGATTACGAATCGAGCGAGATTATCGGCCAGAATCCCCGGATATTACAATCCGGGCATCACGATTCCGAATTTTTTGAGCAGATGTGGCAGCATCTCCTCCACAAAGGCTGCTGGGAAGGAGAAATCTGGAACAAAAGGAAAGACGGCACGATTTATCCGCAATGGCTGACCATTAATTGCATTCGCAACGAGCGTAAAGAAATATCCTATTATTTCGCCACATTTTATGAACTCGGAGAACTGAAGAAGCGCGAAAAACAGATCGCGTTCATGGCCTATCATGACATTCTCACCAGATTGCCGAATCGGGCCTATCTGGAACAAAAACTTGCCAAATCCCTTCACCGGATCAAAAAAGAAGGCGGCAACGTGTCGATCTTTTTTATCGATCTGGACAACTTCAAAAACGTCAATGACGTCTTTGGTCATAATCAGGGCGACGATCTCCTCGTCCAGGTCACCCAGCGCTTTACCTCGGTTCTTGGCAGCGATGACACCCTGTGCCGCCTCGGCAGCGATGAATTCGTCCTTCTCATGGAGAATATTGACAACGAATCCATGATTTACCTGATGGCGAACCGCATTCTGGCAGTATTGAAAAAGCCCTTCATCCTTGAGTTCAAAAAGATTTATGTCAATGCCAGTATCGGTATTTCGGTCTACCCCGGTGACGGCGAAACCGGCATCGACCTCATCAGAAGCGCTGATATGGCCATGCACAAGGCCAAGCGTGACGGCAAAAACAGATTCATCCTGTTTACCAAAGGTATGCACGAGGCGTTATACCAAAAATTCCGCACCGAGAACGGCATCCGCCTGGGACTCCTCCACCGGGAATTCATTGTCTATTACCAGCCAAAGGTTAATATTCACACCAGGAAAACCGCATCCCTGGAAGCGCTTATCCGCTGGGAGAAAGGAGGCCAGATCATCAGTCCGAATGCCTTTATTCCCATCGCCGAGGAATCGAGCCTGATTGACGACATCTGCCTTTTTGTGATGGAAGAAACCTGTGCCTTTCATAAAATCATGCAAAAGCAACAGGTGGCGGTGCCTGTCAGCGTCAACATCTCGCCCCGTCAATTTCACAACGTCGATTTCGTCGATATCGTCGAGGATCTCCTGGGGCGTTATCAG
>JBFJXW010000184.1:0-7685 GCA_041622895.1 Desulfobulbus sp.
CGCCACTCTCAACGCCCTGGCCTACCGCCCGGCGGATACCGCTATCCCGCCCATTGCCAAGGTGACCATGACTCCGCTTATGCTTTCGGCTGGTGAGATCGAACAACTGGCTCTGGAGAGCCGCCCCGCAATCAAGAGCCTGCAAGCACAGATTGACAAGGCCGCAGTCAGTTCCAGACTGGCGGAAAAGGAGTTTTTTCCCGATGTCACCGTCTCACTTGAATACATGCAGCGCGATGCCACCATGAATACTCCCGGCGATGATATGTACACAGCGGCCCTGTCCTTCAACCTGCCGATTCAGCGGGACCGCCGTCATGGCAAAGTTGCCGAAACCCAGGCAGAGAGGCGAATGGCCATCCATCAGTTGGCGGCACTGAAAAATCAGATCCAGCAGGCCATAACGGATGGATTGGCCCAGCTTGAGCGCAGCCGCAAACTGACCCGGCTCTACGACAAGGGTATCCTCGCCCAGGCAAACGGTGCCGTGGAGTCGTCCATGGCTGCGTATCGAACCGACAAGGCTGCATTTTCCCAAGTTCTGGCAAGTCGCATTGCCGTATTCAACTTCGAGCGGGAATACCATGGGGCGGTGGCCGATTACCAAATGCAATTGGCAGCGCTTGAAGGCGTTGTCGGCGTTCCTTTTCCACCGACACCGTAACCGTCGTTTCAGCCAAAACCAGGGTGGATGTCGTTGAACCAGCGTATTAAGGAGCATTGATGAAAGTATCAACGAGTGTAAAGGGCATAGTGCTGGTTCTCGGGCTTGCCCTGGCCGCCGGTGGCGGGTACCTGCTCGGCACCAGCCGTCATTATCACGCAATGCAGGTTTCCGAAAAAGGACAGGAAAGCGCCACGGTCCAATACACCTGCAGTATGCATCCGTTCATCATCCGCGATGCCCCCGGCGCTTGCCCCATCTGCGGCATGGCGCTCACTCCTGTGAGAACAGAGAAGAACGACGATACTTCCGCAACCGGTGGGCAGGAGGCGGGCGCCTCAGAAGTCATCCGCATTGATCCGGTGACCCTGCAGAACATGGGGGTACGAACCGAGCAGGCGGTCAATCGCACGTTGCAGCGGACTATCCGCACCGTCGGCCTCATAACTTCGACGGATGATCAGCAGTTCTCGATCAACACCAAAATCGATGGCTGGGTTGAACGGCTCTATGTCAATCAGCTGGGACAAGAGGTGAAAAAAGGCCAGCCGTTGCTGGAAATCTACAGCCCCGAACTGGTAGCCGCTCAACAGGAATACCTGCTGGCCGCAGCAAACAGGCGGCGTCTGGCCGCAAGCCCTTACCCTGAGATTGCCTCAGGGGCTGCGCGCCTGCTTGAGGCAGCAGGGACTCGTCTGCGCTACTGGGACATCAGCGCGGATCAGATCCGGACCATGGAACGAACCGGCCGTGTGCAGAAAACCATGACCCTGTACAGTGCGCATGATGGGGTGGTGACCAGTAAAAAGGTGCTGGAGGGGATGCGGATCATGGCGGGTGCCGAACTGCTGCAGATAACCGATCTGTCCCGAGTCTGGATCAATGCCGATATCTATGAATACGAAATACCCTGGGTCAAAGTGGGGCAGGCGGTGCAGGTGGAGCTTCCCTATGCCAGGGGCAAGGTGCTCGATGGGTCTATCACCTACATCTATCCCTATATGGAGAACGCCACCCGGACGGTCAAGGCCAGGATCGAGGTGGCCAATCCCGGATTTGCGCTGAAGCCGGAAATGTATGCCAATGTCAGCATTGTCGCCGAGGTGGTTGATGATGCCCTCACCATTCCGGTGACCGCAGTTCTCAACTCCGGGAAAGGACAGACCGTCTTTGTCTCCCTCGGCAAAGGAAAATTTGCACCACGAATCGTCACAAGCGGCGTCAAAGACGATTCGGGCCATGTCCAGATCCTTTCCGGGTTGGATACAGGGGATGAGGTCGTGGTCTCGGCCCAGTTTATGCTCGACTCTGAAAGCAGGCTGCGTGAGGCCCTGGACAAGATGATCGGCCCCAAGGTCCAAGAAGCGGTCACCGGTCGCCCGGAGCAGCGTCCTGAGGGGAAGAAACAGGATTCCAACGGTACACCTGCCGAAAAAAATGGTGCTAACCAAGACCTGGACGACCTGTTCCAATGAACGGGTCCACTCTATCGATTCCCGGGAGCAGATATGCTTGAAACCATCATTGCCTGGTCGCTGCGCAACAAATTTCTGGTGATTCTGGCAACGCTCTTTGTCGTGATTTCAGGGATCTATTCACTGCAGAAAACCCCGGTGGATGCCATCCCCGACCTGTCGGATGTCCAGGTAATCATCTTCACCCAATATCCGGGCCAGGCGCCCCAGGTGGTGGAAGATCAGGTGACCTATCCATTGACCACCCGGATGCTCACCGTGCCGGGCGCCAAGGTGGTGCGCGGCTACTCCTTTTTCGGCTATTCCTTTGTCTATATTATTTTCGAGGACGGCACCGACATCTACTGGGCCCGTTCCCGGGTGCTCGAATACCTGAGCGCCTCTTCGGCCAACCTGCCCCGGGGAGTGACGCCGACACTGGGCCCGGATGCCACCGGGGTTGGCTGGATCTATCAATATACCCTGGAAAGCGACCGCCACAATCTCCAGGAGCTGCGTTCCATCCAGGACTGGTATCTGCGCTATGAACTGACCTCGGTCGCCGGAGTCTCGGAAGTGGCCAGCCTGGGCGGTTTTGTCAAGCAGTACCAGGTGGCGGTTGATCCCAACAAACTGGTGGCCTACGATACCCCCATAACCGAGGTGATGCAGGCCATCAAACAGGCCAACCTCGATGTCGGCGGCGGATCCATCGAGATGGGCGAAACCGAATTCGTGGTCCGCAGTCAGGGCTACATCGGCTCACTTGACGATCTTGGCAATATTGTGGTCAAGGCGACCAGCGAGGGCACACCCGTTCTGGTCAAGGATGTGGCGGATGTACGGCTCGGACCGGAGATGCGGCGCGGGGTGGCCGAATGGGACGGAGAAGGCGAGACCGTCGGCGGCATCGTGGTCATGCGGTTCGGTGAAAACGCCCTGCAGACCATCGAGCGGGTCAAGGCCAAGCTGGAGAGTCTCAAGGCCGGTCTGCCGGAAGGGGTGACCATTCAAACGGCCTATGATCGGTCCGGGCTCATCGATCGGGCCGTGACCACCCTCAAGGAAAAACTCCTGGAGGAATCCGTGGTCGTGGCCATCGTGACGCTCCTGTTCCTCGCCCACCTGCCCAGCGCCCTGGTTGCCATCTGCACCCTGCCGGTGGCCATTCTGCTGGCCTTTGTCATCATGCATGCCCAGGGCATCAACGCCAATATCATGAGTTTGGGCGGCATTGCCATTGCCATCGGCGCCATGATCGACGCCGCCATTATCATGATCGAGAACGCCCACAAGCATCTGGAACATGATCGCGGCCGCAAGCCTCACTGGCAGATCATCCTCGATGCCGCCAGCGAAGTCGGGCCGACCCTTT
Source organism: Desulfobulbus sp. (assembly GCA_041622895.1). Taxonomy (GTDB): domain Bacteria; phylum Desulfobacterota; class Desulfobulbia; order Desulfobulbales; family Desulfobulbaceae; genus Desulfobulbus. The sequence goes on from JBFJXW010000184.1 coordinate 3,494, forward strand.
TCTATTCACTGCTGGTGATCACTGTTTCCTTTGCGCCGGTCTTCACGCTCACCGAACAGTCGGGGCGACTGTTCAAACCGCTTGCTTTTACCAAGACCTACTCCATGGCGGCGGCTGCCCTGCTCTCGATTACCCTGGTCCCGGTACTCATGGGCTGGTTCATCCGCGGCCACATCAAACCGGAGCAGGAAAACCCCATTAATCGCCTCCTCATCCGCCTCTACCATCCGGTGGTCGACTTCGTGCTCCGCTGGCGTAAACTGACCCTGCTCCTCGCCCTGGCCGCTGTTCTGTCCATCGCCTGGCCGCTGTCCAGGATGGGCTCGGAATTCATGCCGCCGCTCTACGAGGGCGATCTCCTCTATATGCCGACCACCCTGCCCGGCCTGTCGGTGACCAAGGCTAAGGAGATCCTGCAGCAGACCGATCGCATCATCCGCCAGTTTCCCGAGGTGGAGCATGTCTTCGGCAAGGTCGGCAGGGCCGAGACTGCCACCGATCCGGCGCCGATGATGATGATTGAGACCACCATCACCCTCAAACCCGAGAGCGAGTGGCGGCGACTGCCGGCTATGCGGTTTTATTCCACCTGGCCTGGAGAGCTGGAAGGACTGAAAAAGCTGCTGCGCCGCATCTGGCCGGAAGAAAAAACCATGACCGTCGATCAGTTGATCGATCGACTCAACGATGCCATCCAGTTTCCCGGCCTGACCAATGCCTGGACCATGCCGATCAAGACGCGCATCGATATGCTCTCCACCGGCATCAAGACTCCCGTCGGTATCAAGGTGATGGGCAATGATCTGGCCACCCTGAGCCGGATCGGCGAAGAGATCGAGGCCCTGGTCCGGCCCCTTCCCGGCACGCTCAGCGCCATCTCCGAGCGGGCGGTGGGCGGCAATTATCTCGATATTGTGATCGATCGCACCCAGGCGGCCCGCTACGGCATCAATGTCGGCACGATCCAGGAAATCATCCAGACCGCGGTGGGCGGCATGGCGGTCACCGAAACGGTCGAGGGGCTGGAGCGGTATTCGGTCAATGTCCGCTATGATCGCGATTTCCGCAGCGATCCCGAGGCACTGCGCAGGGTTTTGATCCCGGCCGCCGGTGGACGGCATATCCCTCTGGAGCAGCTGGCCGAGATCAGAATCAACAGCGGACCGGACAGCATCAAAAGCGAGAACGGCCGCCGCACCGTCTGGGTGTATGTTGATATCAAAGGCATGGACATCGGCACCTATGTCGATGCGGCACGCAAGGCTGTATCGACGCACATCAAACTGCCGCCCGGGTATAACATCGTGTGGAGCGGCCAGTTCGAATACATGGAGAAGGCCAGACAGCGCTTGATGGTCATCATTCCGCTGACGATCTTGATTATCTTTGTCATTATTTACATGAGCACCAAAAGCCTGATCAAGACCGGCATCGTCTTTCTCGCCGTGCCTTTTTCCCTGGTCGGTGCCTTCTGGTTTCTGTATCTGCTCGGCTACAATACTTCGATTGCCGTCTGGGTAGGGATAATCGCCCTGGCCGGGCTCGATGCGGAAACCGGGGTGGTCATGCTGCTCTATCTCGACCTCGCCCATAAACTGTGGGACGATCAAGGGCGCATGCAGACCCGCGGCGATCTGGTTCAGGCCATCCATCACGGCGCGGTCAAACGGATCCGCCCGAAGATCATGACCATAGCGGTCATCATTGCCGGCCTTGTCCCCATCATGTGGAGTCACGGAGCGGGGGCGGATGTGATGAAACGCATCGCCGCACCAATGGTCGGCGGCGTGGTCACTTCGGGGATCATGGAGCTGATGGTCTACCCGGTCATTTTTTACCTCTGGCGCGGACGCCGGCTCAATGCCAGTCAGGTCGCCAGCTCGCAGCAAGCCATTAACGAAGCAGGACAACCGCAAACCAACCCTCCTCACAACGAGGACTACCCCAAGGAGAAGTAACCATGAAACGCGGACTACTTATTTGTGCACTTTTTGCTCTTCTGGCCCTGCCGGCAATCGCCCCGGCCCAGACCCATGCCGACCACGGCAGTCAACCGATGATGGAACACAAGGGCGATCATCATGCCATGCAGCAGCATCGTACCAAATCACTCATGGTGGGCGAACAGACTGTCGACGGCATCAAGGGTATGGTCCATCTCAATGATGTCGGCGCGATGATGGCCGAAATGGGGATGAAGGAAAATTACCACTTCATGATCATGCTCACCGATGCGGCTACCGGCCAATCCGTTGAACAGGGCACCGTGGCCGTAAAGATCACCGATCCAAAAACCGGCCAGCCCGGCGAGGCGATCCCGTTGATGGGCATGGGCGGCCATTTCGGCGCTGATGTCCTGCTCCCGGTCAAGGGTGCATACACCTTTGTGGTGGGCAGCAAACTGGCTGACGGCAAAAAACGCCAATTTACCTTTGTGTATACGCTGAAATAAGCGCTCTTCCGAAAACGGGCAGGGCAACCTGCCCGAACCTTTGGCTCCCGACAGAGGGTATGAACCAAAAGGATGTCAAATGAAACTTATCCAGGCAAAAATTCGCGGACTGGGAAGTACCATGGAAAGTTGCTGGTTTACTCTTGGTCCCAGGCTGACCTTGCTTCATTTTCCCGATGCCCTGGCCGGTTCCAATTTTCTTCGTGCCCTTGCGACCATCAATCCGCCCTACGCCTGCCACACCACCCAACCGTTCCAGGATTTCCCCCGGATCATTCATAAAGAAGGGGTCACCAGGCGTATCTTCCCCCACAAACGCACCATTGCTTTCAGTGTTTTCAGCGCAACGCCGAAGCTGGTCGAAGAACTCGCCGCTATAAGCCCGCTGCTCTATGAAACGGACCGTATCGAAGTCGGACGACGACTCGATTATTCCCGATGGATCGGCTTTGTCGAACTGGCCCTCTCGACCCGCTGGAGTGAGATTGTCGCTCCTCTGCAACAGCTTTGCGATTGGGCCGCGGCGATCACCCCGGAGATCGCTGCACCTTTTGCCGAGATATGCCGGACCCGCAAACCATCAGATAGAATCAAAAACGAACTTCGCGACACCCTGATCACCTGGATGCACGCCCTGCCATCGCAGCGCGAAGAATGTATTGAACACCTCTTCGACACCACCATGCAGGCCATCCTGCGAGTTGACCACTTTCACGCCGCTCAAGAGCGGGTAAAAACCAGATTGCCGCTGTTCGCGGTTCTGGGCGGGGCGTCTGATCTTGCCACCCTGCGGCAATATAGCGCCACGCAATGCGCGACCCTGCGGCGGCAATCCCCTGATGCCGAACACTCCTTCCTTGCGGAGTTTCATCACCAGCTCTCCATGCTGGGGTTTCCCGACGTATCCCTTGCCTATTCTTCAACAAGAAAAAAATATACGATAACAGACCCATACGGCGGCACTACCGACGATTCCACACAGGACTCCCCCCATATCCTCTTGCGGCAGCTGCAGCTCGGTGCCTGTCTCGCGTCTGCATTGAACCGTACGATCTACAAGACCAACCCAATCCTGCTCTTTGACGCTCCGGAACGAAACCTTCCCGAGTCACTCCACCCCCAGCTTGCCGAATTTGTTGTCAGGTTTTCTGAACACACACAATGCCTGTATGTGTACAACCATAGCGCTATTTTTCCCCAGGATGCTGCTGACAAAAGCTATGAGAGTGCGGACCTTGTTGACGGCATATCGGTCAATCCGTAATCGGCGTACCAGATCGTTGCACGGGGATTGGTCTGCCGGGGCATTGAGTACCGAGCATGCAACCAGGAAGCTTTGCGCGTCTCTTGCGGCTTGCCCCTTGCAGGTTTGCTGTTCACTGCACATCACAGCGGGATGAAGATACTCGCTCACAGCGAGCAACAGGTTCGCGATTGCGGGCCAGCGGTCTACAACAGGCCGGGATGCTCGTTGATTTCAATTTCTATTTGATCCGGGTCTGGTGCATTGTAGCGGATAAGGTTGCGCAGATGAAACAGGCTTTCCGGAGAGATACGGGTAAATCGTATGCCAACGCCATGTGCATCGCACCGAACGATCTCTCCGAAAACCTCCACCGCCAGTTCTGTGTTGCTCGGATCAAGCGGAAGCCACAGCCGACAGGCCACCCCCACCTCACACGGCTCGCCCATTTTCAGCAGGCATCCCCCAATACTGAGGTTGTCAATCTGAGGCAAGGA